>JBAZOJ010000026.1:0-23439 GCA_041648755.1 Candidatus Brocadiia bacterium | reverse complement strand
TCGAACACGAGGGAGTTAATCGTGTCCTCAAGTGCCTTGCGCGCAATCTCGCGGCTGTTAGCGGCGATCTCAAGCTGCGCAGTATTGACCGACCGTCCGAAGTTACGTAGAAGGGGTTGCGAGACTGATACGACAAGGCCGGCGCGTGATCCTGGGGCGGAAATGTTGTACTCGGAAAAGTCATCTGTAACGGAGACCGAGTACATCGCTCCAGTGTGAAGGCGCTTGCGGATTCCGAGAGTGTAGCCGACTTCTGAGGTGAAAAGGTTGAAGGGCGTTCCAGTGGACGTCGAGACAATCTTCTCTCTCCTGAGCGGTATGTTGCCGAAGAAAACGGAATCGAAGGCCGCGTCCTGAACAAGCTCACTTTCTCTTGCTGACCTGAGAGAGTAACGAGACACCTCCACACCAAGGTTGTTCTTGATGGCCAATTGCACGGCCTCGGCGAGAGACAGGCGCACGGCTTCGCCGGTCGGGCCGAGGTCAATTGTAATATCGTACTTGCCAAGGGGATCCGGGGCAGGATTTGCGGACGGCGTGGCATCCTCGGCCAGTAGCAGCGTCGGTGCAAGTGCGGCGAGGAGGATGGCAGCGACAAATCGGCATTTTCTGTTCATCAGGACTCCTTGGAGTTTTCCTCGTCAGAACAAGGTCTTGTTTTTGTTCTGCTGATCGATGTAGTTGACGAGAATATCCTCGTTTCCCCCCATGAAACTCCGCATGACAAAATGAAGGAGGAGAGGTCGCCTTTCAGCCAGTCGACGGAAACTGTCAACGATCAGAATCATCGCCTCAATTGTCTCTGCTGGGGGATTCTTTGCGAGGTCGTCCATCCCGGAATTGAGGGCGTCATAGACCTCGTCAACCAGGGCTTTACCCATGGCTTCCTTGCTGGCGAAATGGTAGTACAGGGCAGGCTTCAAGACTCCGCAGGCCTCGGAGATCTCGCGCATCGAGACGGAATCGTAGCCCCTGCGACCGAAGAGATCGGCCGCGCGCTCGAGGATTTCGTCGTGCAGATTGGCTGCCTTGAGTCTTCTGCTGTCCACAGTACCTTTCCCGTGCGGAAATGCTCCGCAGGTCCATTAGTGTACCTACCGGTCGGTAAGTTCAAGTTTTTTGAGTTCAGACTGTCCCGATCGCAACCCAAGACCTTGACACCGGGCTTGCCCCCGCTACCATTGTGGCAGAAAGAGGTGGGCGCATGCGAATACTGGCGAGCATTGTCCTGGCAGCAATCATGCTGACAAATGGCTGTTTCTGTTACTGCCTCGAAACATGTGGTTATTACTTACAGGACGGCAGCCGCGGCCGCATTGTTAACCCCGCTGAAAACATGCTGTTGATCGCATCTCCATCAACCACAAGCCTGTTCGTGATCCAGAGAGAAATCCATGGAGATAAAGGGGACTGGGACCCGGTCGTATCGAACAGAGTTCGAGGGTTTATCTCTTCATGTCTTGCAGGAAAGGGATATCGAATCGTCGATAGCGAGGCGGAGGCGGATTACATCGTCAGCTACTCTTGGAGCATCAGGCGCTATACTGACAGCAAGATGCTGTGGGCATCCGTTACAGTAGAAGTATGCAACAGTCACAAGGTCAGAGTCTGGGAAGGAGATCGTGCGCTCAAGTATAACCCTACGGCTGACTCTCTGCAGGAGCTCAGAAAAGCATCAGAGAAGTCCCTCAGCCACTGGGGCAAGTCCAAGGATAATACTAAGCCCGTCTTTCTCGACTGACGGGTCCGGCTCATAAGCGTCAGGTTTCTCCAGATGGCGGCGTGTATACCCTAACAAGGTGGGCACATGAGATTTCCGGGGCTATTCCTCCTTGCAGCAGTTGTGCTAACGTCGGGCTGTTGCTTAGGGACTTACACAAACGGCCACTATTACGACTACGGTGTAGTGGACGATCGCGATAAGAATGGACGGATGTATCCACCGAAAGCTGCCACCAGGCTCTTCGTGGAACTGGATCAAGACAATGCCCCTGCAAACGCAATGGCGGACACAATTTTGAGGCTCATTCAGACAGGCCTGCGCGACAAGGGGTATGTGGTCGAGGAAAAATACGCCCGACCCGACTTCGTCGTCCATTTCACTTGGGGAGCAAGAAAGCCCGGTGAGCGTTCCACCCCTGCATATGTCGCAATTGAGGTAAGAGGGCGCCGCCGCGCCTGGCACGGTTGGGCAATTGGCGGTAGGCCGCAGGCGCCGGATGCCAGCGGAGAGTATGCAGGGATAGTGGCAAACCTCCTGAGCTTCTGGGGCCTTGACCACTATCGCCTTCGTCGCTGAGCCTCAGGCTCCTTGGCTCGCACCCGCCACTTGACAACGGGCTTGCCCGGGAATACAATCGCTTTCCGGAAAAGGGGAGTCTATGAAAATGCTGTCTCTTCTGCTTCTTGCCGGGATGGTCTTTCCGGGGGTCTGCTGCTGCTGCCATATGGGCCCCCCCGATGAGACACAGTCGGGCCATGTCTTGAATGTCCCGGAAAACCAGAGAATGCTTGCATCACCCGGGGCGATCAATATCTACCTGGTGGAGGAGGCGAACAATTCCAAGAATCCCGAGCTCTCCGACGACATATACAGGGAGGTTGCCGCGTTTCTGGACCAGAAGGACTACCGCATGGTCAATGACTCGTCACAGGCAGACTTCGTCGTCACATTGCGCTGGCAGGAAAGGCGTTCGGAAAGAAGTTACGACCCCGCCAAGGTAACCCTTTGCGTCATCAACAGGGATGATGTAACAGTCTGGGAAGGCGAGGCAAGCCGCTGGAAAGCGAAAACCAAGGATGTGCGAAAAGAGTTCGCTATCCTCATCAAACGGGCTCTTTCCTACTGGGGCACGAATGGCTCCCACACTTCCCATTAGCGCCCTGCCCGTCTGAAGATGGGGTGCGCCGCCCTTGACTCTGCCCGACGCATCGGTAAAATGCGTAAGGGATATGGGAGTGAAGCACTTAGGAAACCTTACGCTTGACCCGACAAATCCGGACCGCACCGTGGCAGCCCCTGGCAGCGCTGCGGGTCGCATTCTCGGCAACTACCTCCTGCTCGTTGCGGGTGGCATAGTCTGCCTGCTGCTCTTCGTTGCTGCTTTCACAATGCTTCGGCCACTCACTGATAGGGCCTTCGGCGTTTTTCAAACCGATGACCCGCAGACCGGCTGGACGATCTTCTACATCCCGACAATGCCTGTAACTCTCACCGACTACGTGGTTTGCCCGACACCTGTGTCAGGGGAAGTCTATGTTTTCGGCGGTGCGCTCAATGGAGGCAAGACCCCTGATGCCCTGTCGCGCGACATCTACGCCTTCGACTTGTCCCGGCGCAGGTGGAGAATGCACTGGGCCAAGACAGGCATTGGAATGCTGGGGGGCTCGTGCGTCTATGCGAGCGGAGGCAAGTTCTACTTCCAACCGCGGATGTCTTACAGCAAGGGCGGACTGTATCGGTCGGCCGAAATCTACTCCGTAGACACCCAGACCGGCGAGTGGCGCGAAGTCGCGTCGCTTCCCGGGTCACTCGGGGACGACACCGTATTAGTGAACTCTCTCCATCCGGCGGAGTTATTCTGTTTTTCATCGGCATCCGAGGCCTCCGAAGGCGGTATTTTCAGGATATCCGGGCTTCCCCTCAAACCGGTACTTGAGAAAGCCGGGGTGATCCACTCGCGAGGACAAATAAGGGCAATCCCGGCTGAGAACGGACGGATACACTGCCTGTTGTTCAACTCCCGGGGCGCAACGCGATTGGGGAGCGCTTTCTGTTTCGACCCCGATACAATGGTGCAGAACAGCAAGACGCTGCTCGATCTTCCGCCACTTGGCTCTTACGACCCATTCGTCTGGCTTGGCCGCGACGGAAAGACCTATTTCATGTACAAGCCTGGTTCTCTTTCCACCTACGACATCTATGCGTATCTGCCGGACAGCAACGCCACCAAGCATGTCTTCCTGACCAAGCGCCTCAGCGCACGAGCCTCGTTCGTCTGCGATCCAGCCACGGGAGACATTATCGCCTTTGTGCCGTCCGACGGCCCCGAAGCGCTTCCATCCCCCGAGCCGCCCCGGGAATGATCCGCCAGGACCGCACAATGCCGACACTGAGGCACGCTCCCTGGACAATCCACGAGCTTTCTTTCGAAGCGGACGGCCCGTTTTCGGATCTCGCCTTCGAGGAGGCCATGTACACGTTCGGCGAACAGTGCGGGACAACCGGATTCCTTCGGCTGTGGTATCCGTCGTCGGTCTATGTTGTCCTGGGCGTGGGGCAGAAAGTGGCGCAGGATGTGCGTTTGGCGGAATGCCAGAAGGATGGAGTGACCATTCTGCGCCGGTTCTCAGGAGGAGGGACTGTCCTGCACTCACCCGGGCAGGTCTGCTTCTCCCTGTACTTGCCGTACTTCTTTGATGAAAACCTGCGCGATGTGAGGCACTCGTATGATATTATCTTCCGTAAGCTCGAACCTGCCTTCGCGGCAGCGGGAATCGCGCTGGAATTCCACGAGCCCTGCGATTTCGCGGCCAAGGGTATGAAGATATCGGGCAATGCGCAGCGCCGGGGACGATCCGGACTGCTGCATCACGGAACGTTGCTCGTCAACTGCAACACTGATGCTTTTGCACGCTATCTCAATGAGCCCGACAAGCGACCCGAATACAGAAAAGAGCGCACGCACGGCCAATTCGTAACGACCCTGGCACGGCTGGGATTCACGGGAAACCCGATGGACGCCGGAGTTCTTCTCAGAAACGCAATTTCTCCCCTCGCCATTGACGTTCCTCAGGACGTAATTGGCTTGACCGAACGGCTGAAAGATGCAAAATATACACGCCCTGAGTGGAATCTCAGACGCTGACAGACGAAAGGGCCGGAATGGTTCTCTGGATGGCAGTTGCCGCGGGCGCGATTCTGATCGTTCTGGTGGTCTTGGTTCTCAAACGCTGAGAAGCGAAAGGAACAGATATGGAAAGCTGGGTCATTCTCGTAATTGTCGCCGGTCTGGTAATAGTTCTCCTGCTCTGGTTCTTCGGCACGTACAACGGGCTCGTGAGTTTGCGCAACCAGGTAAAGAACGCCTGGTCGCAGATCGATGTCCAGTTGAAGCGGCGCCATGACCTTATCCCCAATCTGGTCGAAGCCTGCAAGGGGTATATGAAGTTCGAGCAGAGCACGCTCGAAAAGGTCATCCAGGCCAGAAATATGGCAATGAGCGCCCAGGGCGTCGAACAGAGCGCCAAGGCCGAGAATATGCTGACCGGAGCGCTGAAGAGCCTCTTCGCTCTTGTCGAGAGCTATCCTGACCTGAAGGCACAGCAGAACGTCGGGCAACTCATGGAAGAACTCGCCTCGACAGAGAACAAGATCTCCTTCGCGAGGCAGTTCTACAACGACTCGGTAATGCGTTACAACACCCGGATACAGCAGATCCCGGCGAATATCGTCGCCGGAATGGGCAACTTCACGGCCGAGGAGTTCTTCGAGGTCGAGAGCGCGGAAGAACGGATAGCCCCTAAAGTCGATCTGAACATCGGGTAGCCGGGATGCCGACCCGTTCGTTCCACGAGGAGATCGCCGCGAACCGGAGATTCTCCCTGATGCTCACGGGGCTTGTCACCTTCATTCTGGTGGCGCTCGGGCTGACCATCGGGGCCGCCATAGGCCAGCCGTTGATCGGGCTCGGCATAGCCGTTTTTCTGGCGTTCATCCAGATAATGGTGCTGTGGACGGCGGGCAGCAGCCTCGCATTGCTGGATGCAGGTGCAACCCGAATCGAGCACTCCGACAACCCAATGCTCTTCAACGTGGTCGAGGAAATGTCCATCGCCGCCGGACAGCCGATGCCCAAGGTCTATGTCATCGAGTCGGATTCGATGAACGCGTTCGCCACGGGGATGTCGCCGGACAAGTCAGCAATTGCCGTCACAAGAGGCCTGCTGAACCACCTGAACCGGTATGAGTTGCAGGGCGTCGTAGCGCATGAGATGTCGCATATTCGCAACTCCGACACGCGAATGATGATCACCGTCGCCGTGATGGTGGGTTCGATCGTGATGTTGAGCGACCTGTTCCTGCGCGGTTTCCTGCGCGCCGGGTTCCGAGGTCGCGGCGGTGGTGGGAAGAAGGGCGGGGCGGAAGCGATCATACTCATTGCCGCCCTCGTATTTGCACTTCTCGCGCTGATCATCGCGCCTATGCTGCAGTTTGCCGTTTCGCGCAAGCGCGAACTGCTGGCGGATGCATCCGCAGTTGAGCTCACGCGTTATCCCAGCGCACTTGCGAATGCGCTCAAGAAGCTGACCTACGAGAACACGCCCTTCAAGGAAGCCGGCAAGGCTTTTCAGCATTTCTACATCGTCAATCCCGCGCGTCCCGTCTCCGGCGGAGGCGGGCTTTACTCCACGCATCCCCCGATCGAAGAGCGAATTCGCAGACTTCAGGAGATGGCGCTGGAGTACCCCGAACCCGAGCAAGAGAAGCGGAAGTGATTTTCTCAAGGAACGTACGCGCCGCTGCGTCGTCTCAATGTTCGGACATGAAGATGGCAAACCGTAATGGCTTTACCCTGGTGGAGATACTCGTCGCGCTGATCGTCTTTCTGGTCGGCTCGATGGGGATCATATCGCTGTTCGGCATCGCGGCTTCTTCGCAGACGCGGGCAATAGCCTTTTCGAACGCATCGCGCATGGCCGAGGATCTGTTCACGATGCTCGAGGCCCGGATGGTGATAAACGATGGGGCCAACAATGGATTGCTCAACACGGGCAAGCCTCTTCCGGACAACGACCCGGTCGGCCCGGACGATTTCAAGGATTCGGCCAAGTATCCCGGATACCAGTACAAGTTGACTTTCTTCGACATCAACCCCCAGGCAGGGCAACCGGGGGCTGAGCCGGAGATAATGGCAGTGATATACATTCGTTGGCCGAGCGAGGGAAACGACTTCCGCGTTGGGGCAATGACGGGAACCGAACAGCCCAACAACTATGAGGGTCGGGTCTTTTCGGCGGTCATCCTCAGAAAGCCCTGGTAGCGAGTGAAACCCCCTTGCTGAAAGGGGATAGCCGTCTATAATCCCCGAAGCGCAGCAAACAATACTGTTTGACTTCCGAAAGGTTCTGATTAGTGGCATCAACGTACTTTCTGGAGATCGCCGCCAGCACAGTTAGGGCCGGGTGCGTAGAGGGCTCGGGAAAAAAAGCCCGGCTCTCCTCCTACTATGAAGAGCGTTTGAATGTGGAGGACGGAGACCTGCCTCGGGTACTCCCGTCGCTCATCCAGTCCATCGCATCGAGAATCAAGATCTCTGGCAGCAATCTCGTAGTGGGGATCTCGTCGCGGTATCTCATCTTCCGTGAAGCCACCACGCCGTTCTCTGACCGCAAGAAGGCGGCAAAGACCCTGCCCTTCGCAATCGAAGAGCACGTGTCGGTTCCCATAGACGAAATTGTCATCGATGCATTTGAGTTGTCGCGCACAGCGGGTTCCAGCACATGGTATTGCTGCTGCGCGCCCAAGAAACTGCTGCGCGCAATCAATGAAGGCTGTGCGGAAATAGGGTGCGACCCCTCCATTGTCGCGCCGTCGTTTGCCGGCCTTCCCTTCGCGTTGCCCGACCCCGAAACCAAGCTCATAGTCGATATCGGACACGACACCACTGACATCGTGCTCACAAAGGGCGACAACCTGTTGTTCAGCAGGTCGCTGCGCCTTGCAGGAAGGTCGCTGACGCGGGCGATTTCCGAGGCGCTGTCGCTTGAGGCCGCTGTGGCCGAGGACACGAAGCACCTTTCCGCGGGAGTTAACGACCGCGATTCCTCGATGAAGGATATCTTCACAAGTGAACTGACGCGCCTGGCCAGGGAAATCCGCCTGACGATATCTTCGCTGCCCGCAGACAAAACCCCCTCATCGGTTAAGTTGATTGGCGGAGGAGCCGCAATCCAGGGGATTGCTGAATTCCTTACCGAGAGACTGTCCATCCCTTGCGCCGCCCTGAAGAAGGACGAACTGCTGGGGGTGGCATCAATACTCAACAAGCCCGCGACTTCGGGCTTCCTTGCCCCGGCCGGCCTTGCGGAGGCAGAGAACTCCGGTGGGCGTCCGTGCGTCAATTTCCGCCGGGATGATTTCTCCTATCACGGTGTATTCGACCGAATCGCAATGCCTCTTTTGATCATGCTGGTCTTTCTGACAGCCATTACAGCGGTCTTCGCGTGGCATTTCTCGACTGAGCGCGGGAACGCCGCCAAGGCGAGGGATGCGGTTACGGCTCAGGCCGCAAAATGGTGGGAGCAGGTGTTCGGCAAAGACACGAAGCCCCCCGACAGCATGGAGAAGTACACAGCCTTTGTTGATGAGAAGCGGAAGAAACTCTCGGAGGAGGAGAAGCTCCGCGCAAAATCCTACATCGGCTCCGTGCTTCCGCATATGCGCAACCTCGAGGCATTGATGGCCGGAATCAACTTCAGGCTTGTCAGAATTTCCGCCGACAAGGCAAATATCACTCTCGAGGGCGAGGTGGATGAGACTGACCTCGCCAAGATGCACGATCTCCGGCTCCGCAGTTCGTCATACTTCTCTGACGTGGTTCTCGACTCCGAGCAACAAATCTCCGGAACGGGCGGTGGATATCGCTTCACCTACCGCTTCATTTACCGGAAGTGAGTCAATAATGCGCCATGCGATGCAAGTTCTTATCGTAATCTTCGGCGTCCTTGTGGTCGCCGGCGGTGGCTATATCGGCTTCGCTCTTCTGGAGACCGAGGACATAATCAATTCGCAGATTCCCGCTTCGAACAAGCTCGCCCAAGGAATAGGCGAATCGCTCCAGAGCTACAGCGTTGACGAAAGCAAGCTGCGGCAGAGATACCCCGTCGCCGAGCCCACCAGTTGGTCAACGCTTATCACCGATGCGGTTACCAAGGCAGGGCTGGCGATGCGGCGCATCAGCATCAAGCCGCCGCAACCCCTGAAGGGCAGCGAGGCGCAGATTCTCATCGGCAATATCGAGATTTCCTCGCCCCAGTTGTCCGACCTTCTCGCAGCGGCATCTAACATCGAAAAGATCAACTCAGCGGTGGCGATTTCGCGCTTTGAGATTCAGCCCCGCAGCACTGAAGACGCGCCCTTCAACTGCTTTATCGAAGTCACGATTTACGAGCATACCGGCGGAGTCACACAGCCGACCACCGGCCCTGAAGAGAGCGCTTCCCCGGAAAACACGCCGACAATGATGCCGTCAGTTCCGCCGCCGCCCGGACCGATTCCATCGCGGCCTCCGATGCCCATTCCAACGGCTCGGCCAACTGACATTCCTCCCCCTGCTCAGACCCCTTTTGTTCCGATCGTCACCCCGCCGCACACGGGAAATTGAGCGGGGCTCCATGCTGACAATCTCCACCAAGGCGTATAAGAACATCAAGCGCGTGCTGCTTTATGCACGCATCGCGCTTAGCGTGGTTATCGTGGCAGCCGTCGCGTACATGTTCTTCTTCTTCGAGACATTCTCGATCCCGACCGACTTTCAATGCATGAAGCCGTTCATCGCCGGTGGAGACCGCGTCTATGTCCGCAAGAACCCCTCCGCCGGATCCATCGAACGCTTCAACATCGTTATCTACTCGCCGCCCGACCGCACCGAACTGAAGATCATCGGAAGGGTCATCGGACTGCCGGGCGAGTCCATCTCGTCTCTGAACGGGGCGGTTTATATCAACGGCGTCAGGCTCGAAGAGACGTTCTACCTGGCCGGAACGACATCGAACATCCCGGAGGACTTCCCGGACTTCAAAATCCCTCAGAACGGATTTTATGTCCTCGTTGACGATAGAAAGTACGTCCAGATTGACAGCCGGGAGTTCGGAGCGATACCTGCGGGGAACTTATTGGGCAAGCTTATCGTCAAATTCTGAGCCGACACGCAAGGAGGCACAATGCGGTTCGCCGCTTTCTTCATCACCGCCCTGTTCGTAATGAGCGCCCTCCTGATCCAAACGGCGTGCGCAGAAGAGAAGATCGACCCCGCTCTTAACGCCCGACTGGACAAGGTCTCGGAGATGATTGACGCCGGGGAACTCGACCCTGCAATCGCCGAGATCGACAAGATTCTGGTGGACAATCCCACCCAGCCGCGGGCGCTGAAACTGTATTTGCGCGCCAACAAGATGAAAGCCGATGCCGAGAAGAAGGCAAACGAAGTCAAGCGCAAGGTTGACGACCAGCGCGCAATGAGCGACGTTGACAAGGCTGCGGAGATCCCCAAAAAGGAAATCACCAACGAGCCGCCAATCAAGTTTCCCAAGCGTGCAAAGTCCGCCCTCTCGCAGGAAATGCAGGAACTCCTGAACCAGCGCGTCGAGTTGAACGTAATCGACACTGACCTGTCATACATCTTCCAGCTTCTCTCGGCCACACACGGAATCAACATCGTGGCCGACCGCTCCCTCCTCGTTGACAAGAGACTGGATGTTCACGTCGCCAATGTGAGGCTCGTGGACCTTCTGGACTACATCTGCCTGAACTCCGGCATCGAATACACGGTAAATGACAGTGGAATCTGGATCTCCACCCCGCTTACTCCGCAGCTTGACATCCGGATTTTCCACCTGCGCATAGGCGTCACACGCACAGGCAAAGCACTGCAGACAAACGACAGCGTCAACCAGGCCAGCTCCATTTCGGGCACCGGCACGAACAACAACAACACTTTCAACAACAACAATAACAGCAACACCAACCGCAATTACTACAACCCGTACAACTACCGCAGGGTTTACAAGGACGCGGCGGATGCGGCGCAGGATGTTGCCGACAGCTACAAGGCGGACGGCGCGCCGGGCGGGTTCAATTTCGGTGGCGGTGGTGGCGATAACGCGTTCAGGGCACAGATGCTGCAAGGCTTCGCGAACGCGATGGCGCAACGCGCCGGTCAGACGCAGGGCACCCAGCCCACCAACGGTACGAACGGCACTAACGCGGCCAACGCCGCTAACAATCAGGCCGCCAAGGACAAGATGACCGATATGGAACTAATGCTCGACTGGGTAACCGGCTGGAGCGGGAACCTTCAGTGGCCCACCGGTTCCACCTGGCGCTTCGATGCAAAGACCAACAGCCTGATCGTTGTGTCCACCGGCGAAATGCTCGATAGAGTCGAGAAGATCATTGACGAGTTCGACGTTGCCCCAATTCAGGTCAACATTCGGACGCGCTTCATCACGGTTAAGATTGAAGATGGCATGCAGTGGGGCATCCAGGCGTTGCTCGACAGCGCATTGGGCGAGGGCGGCGATGGTACAAACAAGCGCACTCAGTTCGACCCCGGATCCGGGTTCAACCTCGGCGTTCCCTCCGGCGGAAACACGCAGGGCGCCACACTCACCTTCCGCGGCGTGCTTACCGATCCGCAGTATCGGATTGTGATGAACGCGCTTCAGACGAAGCTCAACGGTCGCCTCCTGAGCGAGCCCAATGTCACTACCCTGTCCAACGAGCCAGCAAGACTCGTTGTTGCCGAGCAGTATCCCTATCCCGACAACTGGGAGCCCGTTCAGTCAACCACGACAAGTGACGGCTCGGTTTCCACGGCCACAACGGCATACGTTCCGACCGATTTCCAGACGGAAAACGTAGGCATAACGCTCGATGTGATGCCTTCGGTAGGCTCCGATGTCGAGACGATAATGCTTGAACTCCATCCTCAGATCGTCAATCACGATCCGAACAAGGACGCGAAGTACAACATCATATCGACCAACTCGGCCGGACAGGCTACCTCGTTCGAAGTCACCAGGCCGGTATTCGCACGGCAGGAAGTAGTTGCGAAGGTGGTCCTCCGAAGCGGCGAAACGGTCGTTCTGGGCGGCCTGATAGACGAAGAGGATGTTACAACAAAGACCCAGGTCCCGATTCTGGGAGACATTCCCGGCCTCGGTCTGCTCTTCAAGAAGACGGTAAAGAGCAAGAGCCGCAGCAACCTTCTTATCTTCGTGACCGCTGAAATCGTGGATACGAAAGGCCGCTTCTATCATCCGAAGGACGGCACAAACGGCACAAATGGCCGCGACCTGATGCCGACATTCAATCCCACCGCGAACCCGGTTGGCGCAAATGACCCCAACACAACGGGCGGCGGCAGCGGAAGCGCCAGTTCCATCTCCGGAACCGACAGCCCTTCAAAGGCTGATACCTCCACCGCTCGCGCCGACGGCGAGAAGTCCGACCGGCCCACATTCAAGATCGACAGGCCGAAACCGCCGCGTATCGGGCGTTCGAGATAGGAGCGCCGCTTGTCCGTAATCGCGATTGAGTTTGAATCAACTTCCATCAAGTGCGTCTGTGTCAAGACGTCCGGGCGGAAATGGCGCATCGTCCACCATGCGATCATCCCGTTGGGCGAGGTGGCGCGGTACCCGGAAGGCAAGACAGGATCCGCTGCGCTCTCACGCCTGTTGCTTGAAGCACTGCCCCCCAATTTCTCGGGATCCCCTGTAATTGTCGGACTGTCCGGGCGCGCGACCATGCTCCGCTTTGTAGCGGCGCCCTCCGTCAGCGAATCACGGCTTGAGAGCATGATGGCTTTTGAGGCCGAATCCTCGGCAGTTGGAAGCAAGGGGGGACTGTCTTTTGACTATCTGAGGCTCGGCATTCCGGGAGTGAACGCAACCGATATGGTTGCGCTATCGGTCGCGCAAAACGCCAATATTGCTGCCATCGAGGAGAACCTGCACCGCGCAGGCGCGAAGAAGGTACAATTCTCTCCTTCAGCGATCGGACTCTACAACGCCTTCATCCAGAGCCAATCCACGGGAACCGACGAAAACGTCCTTATCGCGGATATCGGCGCGAACAACGTCAGCCTTGTTTTGGTTTCGCACGGCAAGATGGCCTTCGCCCGCACGGTTTCAGGCGGCGGCGCAAGGATCACTTCCGCCATAGCCGACGCGTTGGGAATTGGCGAAAAGGACGCCGAGGAGATCAAGCTCCATCGCTCCCGCGCTTTCTCGGATGCTGATATGGCAACTCTCGGGGAAGACGAGAAGAGGCTCGCGCGGGCAATATCCAGCGGAATTTCAATAATTGGCGGGGCAATAGACAACACGATTATGTACTGCCGGACTCAGCCCTGGCTCAACGGAGTGGGCATTTCGAAGCTCTTTATCACCGGTGGCGCTGCGAAGATGGTCGGCATTGAGAATGTGCTGTCCGCGCGGCTGAAAATGCCGGTCGAGCGCCTCAACGTGCTGGGCGGGTCAAGCAATCTCGATGCTGAGATACCGCAGGAGTTCCTTTCTTCGGTGATAGGCGTTGCCCTCGGAGGTCTCGGCAGGGGCGAAATTCTCGAACTCAAATCCTCCGCAACGCGCGAGGCCGAGCGCTACCGTCGTCACGACATGTACCTGTGGGTGGCTGGTCCGGCGATCGGTGCAATGATCCTCGTCTTCATTGGCGGGTTCCTGCTGTATGGTTACTCCTACGACGCGTACGCCAAGGATTTCCAAGACCGAACAAGCCGCGAAAAGGTGGTCCGCGACAACTTCGATTCATTCCGCGGCACTCTCGACCTGATAAGCATCAACCGCGAATACCTGCTGGCGAAGACCTCCAGCTCGGCTTATTTCCTGGAGCTGCTGCTGGCCATCAAGGCGACGCTGGATTCCGATACGAACAAAGATCGCTTCAAAACGCTGTTCTTTATGGATATGACCGTAGGTGAAGCGGAGCGCCCGAAGAAGAACGACGGCCGCACCACCTTGTTCGGACCCCGGACAACCGTGCCCGAGGCAGAGGTGATCAAGTACCCGAAGTCCATCACGCTCACGGGTCTCTGCCGCGCGAGCCTGGGGAGTTCCGCGCTGGAACTTGCCCGTCAGTTCTGCCTCGAGTTGGACAAGAACAAGGATCTGATCGAGGAATTCAACGTCGTAAAGGAGAGCGAGAACAAGGTTGACGACCCCAGTCCGGCGTGGCGCAACATGATCGAAGTGAAGTTCCGCATAGAGTTGAAGATGAAGAAATGAACGAGTTCATCGAGACGCACAAAAAGATGATCGTGCTGCTCACCGCCGCTGCCATTCTGGTGCTGGTTGGGTGGTTTGCCGTCGGCAATATGATCTATGCCTCCACCGAAACCAAGCGGAAAAATGCCGACAAAGCCTATTCCGAACTGCGGCCCTACTTCGGACGCGGGAAGCCGATCGCGCAGGCCGAGACGATGTTCAACGATACGATGAAAGCATCCAGGGAAGACCTGCTCAAGTTGCAGCAGTTCCTGCAGATACGCTTCCAGCCATACGTGGCGGTTCCGGACGAGCAGAAGAGGACTAAACAACTCTACATCAATATCGTGCTGAGCAAAGTGCGCGAGGAGCTTGCAGCAAAGTCGATGCTGTCCCGAATGAAGACACCCCCTCTTGCAGGATGGCCAGAGACGATCGACATTCCGTCCAAGGAAATCGAAAAGACCGTCCCACGGATGTTGAAGCAACTCAGCGTAACGGACTCGATTATGTCGCTGCTGATCATGTCACGCGCGCGATCAGTCGAGAAGATCACCGTCGAAGAGCCTTACGATGAGGGCGCTGGCGAAGATACACCCAAGTTCGTCCGGCATTATCCGGTCAGGGTGAACTTCGTGATCAGCCTGAAGGACCTCATCACGTTCCTTCAGTACGTTCATTATGTGGAATCGGCATCCGACCGTCAGATCGGCCAGTTTTTCGAGGTCGAATTCCTCGATGTGACCTGGGTCGGCGATGACCCTACTGACATACTCGCGGTTGACACGCGGCTCAATGCCCTGG
Organism: Candidatus Brocadiia bacterium; assembly: GCA_041648755.1. Classification (GTDB taxonomy): domain Bacteria; phylum Planctomycetota; class B143-G9; order B143-G9; family B143-G9; genus JBAZOJ01. The sequence goes on along the minus strand of JBAZOJ010000026.1, from coordinate 8,625 downwards.
ATTTCTCCGAGCAGATCCAGGAAATCGTCCGCAACCCCACGGCAACTACCAAGCCCGGCGAAGCATTAGGACATTAGGGTGGAGTACAGATGAGGCGAAGCGGTTTCTCGTTCGAACAGGCGGTGAGTTACCTTGTGGTGGCCGGTTTTGTCGGCTTGTGCGCCTTTTTTGTCTTGTCCTACCCCGGCTTCAGCCCGCTTGACGTCCGCTCGGAAACCCCGCCACTGACCCCCGATGAGGTGTATAAGATAGCCCTGAACGGCCGAGGCCGCGCATACACCAATCTGTACCCGAAGGTCGGACGCAACCCGTTCCTCCCCGGCACAGAACTGCAGATCTACAAAACGACACGGATACGCACTCCTGTCGTGTCGACCACGCGCACCCCCTCCACTCGCACGCCTCCGCCGCCAACACAGAATATCATCTCGGTCTCCCCGACTCCCGTGCCCTTCAAGGTTCCTGTGACCTTGTCCGGGTTCTACAAGCCCGACGAATACGCCGAGAGAATGGTTATCCTGCGCATCTCCTCCACGGGTGAACTGGTCACCGCGCGCGTGGGCGAGGTCGTCGCCGGAATGACGATCCTTGAGATTACACCTATCAGGGTTTCGCTGCGAGCCCCGAACGGCTCGGTGTATGTGCTCGAAGACCCTCGCGCGATCGAAACAGAACCGTAAATACCGCAGTCCAAAATCCCCTATAATTTGCCCGATGTCAAAGCCCGGAGACGAAAAACCCAAGGGCCGGTGGCTGCGTGAGTACTTCAACGACCCCAACAGGGACGAAGACTCCGTAACCGGCAAATTCTTCGATGCAGGCCTGTTCGCGCGCCTGTTCCGCTACGTTCTGCCATTCAAGAAGTTCCTGATCCTGACACTGATCTCGCTGGCTGTGCTGCGAATCGGCTCCCTGATCCCGCCCTACATTTTCAAGATCATCATCGACAGTTACCTCACGAATCCTACGGTCGAATCCGTTGACCGCTTCACCGGCATCGCCTGGCTGATCATGGCAGTGTTGTTTGCGTCGATTGCGACCGTTGCCGCCAACTATGCGAACATCGTAGCCTCGGCCGAACTCGGCCAGCGAAGCATGCACTCGCTGCGCCTGACCATATACCGGCATATCATCTCACAGTCGGTGCGATTCTTCGGGTCCCAGCCGGTTGGGCGCCTCCTGACACGCACCACGAACGACGTCAACGCGGTCAACGAAATGGTCTCGTCCTCGCTGGCCGTGCTGGTCGGCGATATGCTGACCATCGGCGGCGCGATCGCCATGATGTTCTGGATTTCGTGGGAGTTCGCGCTCGTCGCCATGGCAGTGATGCCCTTCATCCTCGCGACGTCGTTCTTCTTCCGCCGGAAGGTCCGCAATTCCTATCGCCTGCTGCGCTGGCTGTCCGCCCGTATTAACGCGTTCCTGTCCGAGTACTTGTCCGGAATCAGGATAATCCAGCTTTTCCGCAATGAGCGGCGCGCGGCCAAAACGTTCTACGAGCTTAACCACGACATGATGACCGCCAACCTGAGAAACTCCTTCATCGTGTCGGTATTCACTCCCATCCTTGAGGTGTTCGGCTCCGCGGCCAAGGCGCTTGTGCTCTACTACGCGGGCGGGGCATTCATCCAGGACAAGGTCGAGCTTGGCGCGCTCATCGGCTTCTTCGCATACTTTGACATGGCTATGGGACCCGTGAGGGAACTCGCCGAGCAGTATAACGTGTTCCAGGGCGCCATGGCCTCGTCCGAGAGGATTTTCCGCATTCTCGACACCGTCCCCGAGGTCCAGGATCCCGCGAGCCCCACCACCCACACTATCGAGGGCCGTGTGGATTTCGAGAAGATGAATTTTGCCTACGAAGGCGAGACCTACGTCCTGCAGGATGTTGACCTGAGTATCAGCAAGGGCGAGTCCGTGGCTATCGTGGGGGCGACCGGCGCAGGCAAGTCCTCGATGATCAATATCCTGGGGCGGTTCTACGATGTCAGATCGGGCTCGGTGAAGATAGACGGCATCGATGTGCGGGAATACACGCTCGATGACCTGCATTCCTCCATTGTTGTGGTGCCACAGGATGTCTTCATCTTCTCGGACACCGTGATGGAGAACATCCGCCTCTGGAACCCGACAATCTCGCGGGAGCGCATTATTGCCGCCGCCGAGTACGTCAACGCCGACAAGTTCATCCGCGCCCTGCCGGACGGGTACGACACCGTCCTGAAAGAACGCGGCGCCGGGCTTTCCGTTGGCCAGAAGCAGCTACTTTCATTCGCCCGGGCCCTGGCATTCGAGCCGAAGATCCTTGTCCTTGACGAGGCAACGTCGTCTGTGGACCCGGAGACCGAGGAACTGATACAGGACGCGCTCCGCAAGCTTATGATAGGTCGAACATCGATATTCATCGCCCACCGGCTCTCAACCGTGCGCAACTGCAACCGCATCGTGGTTCTGCACAAGGGCCGCATCCGCGAAATCGGGACGCACGAGGAACTGTACGCGATGGATGGGGTGTACCGCAAACTGTACGAACTGCAATACAGGATACAGAACCTGAAGGCCAGTTAGGACAATGAACAATGATGAATGAACAATGATGAATAAGAGAAGAGGCCGGTCATGCGATGCGGAGGCCAGACCGGAAGGATGAACACAGGGCGGGATCCGAAGGACAGAGGGAGAAATGACAATGAACGAGAGACTGGATCTTCACGTTAGAACCAAGGCATTTGCCCTTCGGGTCATCAGACTGTACGCTGCCCTGCCAAAGACAACCGAGGCCCAGGTCATTGGGAAACAGCTCCTGCGTTCGTGTACGTCTGTTGGCGCCCACGTACATGAGGGAAAGCGAAGCCGGTCGGACGCAGAACCAATCAGCAAAATCGGAGTTGCCCTTCAGGAACTGGAGGAGTCAATCTACTGGATGGAGCTTTTGCAGGAAGCAGGCATCGTCAAGGCTGAACTGCTGGCCGACCTGATGAGAGAGGCGGACGAACTGACTGCTATACTTTTCTCCGGAGCCAAGACCGTCAAGCAGCGCGAAGCCCGTCCGTAATTTCGCGTCCTTCCGGTCTTATTCTTCATTCTTCATTGTTCATCTTGCCCTCCGAAGGCGCGGCGAAGGAGGGTGCCCATCCGCTTGGCAGCAGCGGAGCTCGGACGGTCACCATATTGTGTAACTTCCCCGGAGTTGTTATGCGCCACATCCTTCCCCTCGCGCTGATGTTCGTTCTGGTCTTGTCCCAGTCCCCCCTGCGGGCCGAAGACGAGCCACAGAAGGGCACCTTCAAGGTTGATCTGCCCAGCGGCATCCATTACTTCTGTCACGTACCTGATGGCTACGAGGCAGGTAAGACCGGCCTGCTGATGTTGTTCCACGGCAGGGGCGGAACCGGCGAGGAGATGCTCGGGGCCTACGTGGGCGGAGGGTTTGCGGCGAAATTCAACTGGATCATCGTCGCGCCCAAGAGCCCCAGCGATATGTGGGAGCCCGGCATGAAGGGCGCAGAAGAGACCTACCTGGATATCACCAAGAAGTATAAGCTCGACCCCAAGCGAATCAATGTCAGCGGGTTCTCGGCTGGCGGGTTGTTTGCGGGCTGGTACGGGCTGTCGAATCTCGAACGTCTCCGCACGCTGGTGGTAAGCGGTGCATGCCTTGACAATGGCCCGATCGGTGCTGCGAAGAAGAAACTCAATATGCCAATATATCTTATCAACGGCGAGAACTGCCAGTACATGCAGGCCGCCAAGAGCAATTTCGACTGCCTTGTGAAGTTCGGCTGCCGTTACGCCCGTCGCAAAATGTGGCCGGGCGAGGGCCACGCGTACAACATAGCAATGGACTTCCCCATGCTGACCGACTGGTACTCGGCCGTCGAAAGCGGGTACGATTACCCCGCCGCGCTCGACCGGGCAAAGAAGGAAGTAAAGCAAAAGGTCGAGAAAGCCATTGCGACAGTGGCCGACATCGAGAAGCAACCACGCGAGGACGGGTTCTGGGCAGAGCTGGACGGAATCAAAAAGGAGATTGACGCGATAGGCGAAAAGAAGCTGAAGTCAATCCTGACCCGCGCAAAGACGAGCCCCGACAAGGGTGTGAAGGAATTAGGGGAATTCGCAGCAGTTTTCGCGGGCTACCCGGTGGGGGAGAAGGCCGCGGCGGAACTGGAAAAGGCCAAGGGCAATACTGAATGATGAATGATGAATGATGAATAAGGCAAAAGAAACAGACATCACGCTACTCTAGCGCGCAGCCCTGCCCCGCTTGTGCGCTCAAGCGCTTTGCTTCCTGGCGCACAGCCTCGAATGTACCGCCCAAGGTCGCGATGAAGTACTCCACCCACGCTGTCAGGTCGGCCCCGGCACGACCTTCGTAGTAGTTGTGATGAGGATGAACGGCCAGCGCGCGATAGTAGCCGTCCAAGTCACGTGCATGGTGTTCCTCAACTGAAAGAAAGCCGTGAAGACCGTAACCGCCGCGATGCAGAAGGAAAGTCGCCAGCAACCGCGCTGTCCTGCCGTTGCCATCGTAGTAAGGGTGAATGGTAACAAACTGGTAGTGCGCGAGCCCCGCGATGAGTGGGGTCGGCACGCCAGCCTCTTCCGCCTCCGCGATCCAGCGCACAAACGCTGACATCAGACCGGGAACGTCCGCGGCCTCGGGTGGCAGATAGACGATTGCCCCGGTGGAGGAATCGCGGATCACATTCTGGCCATCGCGATAAGGTGTGGGCTTGGAACGGGGACCGTGCTCGACCAGGGCATGCAGTCGGCGGATCAGGTCTTCGCTCAGTGGTCGGCTGGCCTCCGCCCATTCCTCTACGCGAAGCAGAGCATTCCAATAGTCTCTGACCTCGCGGACATCGCGCTCGCGGCCGTGGAATTCCGTCTTGTTCTCCCGGATGACCTTCTCCGCCTCGGCCAGTGTCAGGCGGTTGCCCTCGATGCGCGTGGAGAAGTGAGTGGAGCGCACACGGGCCTGCCGCCGGAGCTCCGCTTCCAGGGTTAGTGGCAGAGGGGTATGCTCTACCGCGGCGCGGGCAGTCTCGATCTCCATCAGGAGCCGGGCCGCCTTCGCGGTAATCGAGTAGACGGGCTTCCAGGCATCAGACACTTTGCTCATCCGGTCTCCTGCCACGCGGCGCGAGATGCAACCATTATCCACATTTGACAGTTGTTCTCAAGGCAATGGTACAGGGCAATGCCAATGCCTATGCTTGATCCCGACGCGTGGCGATGGACCCCCTTACGTCGCCAATCTGCCTGCCTCCCCGTTACCGTTGACTTGCAGAAGCGAGCTCGGGGAATCTCTCTGCTTCGCGGCAGAAAACGGCCACCAGAATTGCACTGTGGTCGCTCCTGATGCAGAGGAATTCGCGATACAGAGCCCATTGGGATCGGCCGGGAGCATCGTGGACCGAGAGTTCGAAAACCTCATCCCCGCTGCTGACGACTGACTGGAGCCATGCTTCGACCGGCTTCCGCTGCTCCGGAGTCAGCCCGGCGCCAAGCACGGGGCCATCGAGAATCCCGAGCGCCCTGCGGAAAAGCTCGACGGTGGTCATTGGCTCGAACCAGTCAGGGACGGCATCGGCTCGTCTGAAGGGTCCATGACTGCCGGTGTCAGTGCCCAATCCATCATCTGCCAGGAACGACCTGTCAGAGGCAGGATCGCGCAGAAATGAGGTGAGCAGCGAGGCGCCGCTTTGGCTTTTCAGCGTCGGGTCGTTCAGGGCGAAGCGCGTGCAGTAGAACACGACCGAGTTGTGAAGCTCCGCTGCCATCGAGTTCTCCAGGCTGAGAGGGATGGGCTCGGGTATGGGAAGCTTCGCCGCAAGACGCTTCTCGCGGAGCATCTTTCGGTGCGCTACCTCGGATCGGGCCTGATCGTATTCGCTCGCGACCTTCTTCTTCACCACAAGTCCATAGCGGTTCATTCGAGACTGGCCGGGCAGGAGCAACAGGATCAGGAGCGCGATCCATCCCACGATGGGAAAAAGTGCGACAAGTATCAGCAGGCCGTTCAGGTTGGCGTCGTGAAGCCTGCGTACGATCACGGCAAGGCTCGGGACAAATGCGACTCCGCCGTACACAAAGGAGAACAGCCCTATCCGATACTCGTCGGAGTAGAGGCCAAGGCGGTGCTCCAGAAACACAAAGCCGATTTCGATGAAAAAGCTGACGAGCGCACCCGTCCAGAACTCGGCTCGGCTGGCCCTTCCTTCGAAATCGGCGTATTTCCTGAACAGGTCGAGGTAGTAGTTCATCGCGGATCCTCCTGTATGCCTATTCCGGTTGCACGAATCCCGGCCCCAGCAGTTCCTCCAGCTCCTTGTCCTCGCGTTCCAGCACTCCCTGAAGATGGCCTGGCGTGGTACCGCCAAACCTCTGCTTGATCTCTTCCCAGATGGCCGGATTGTCGCTTTGTGCCAGCACTTCCTGAGTCATGAACTCCTCGTGAACACTGTCGAAATCGGCCGGTAGCTTTTTCAGACCCCGGATGTAGGCAAACACGATGGAGGCGCCGCACAGAGGAAGGATAAAGACCGCGATAGTCGCGAACAGAGAGTCTGCCTGTCGTGGAGTCAGAAATTCAAAGCAAGCCGACAGCAGTATCCTGGTCAAAATCACGACAATGGCCTCGATGACGAACAACCTCCAGGTACGCTTGGTGATGCCTGCCCGCATCGCGCGGTAGCTGTGCCATTTCGGCATTACATCGATCATCCGCAGCCGCGCATTTGCCATGCCGATTGCCTTGACCAGGAACGGCCTTTGTCTGACGATGGAGAAGCACCTGTCCGCCCGGGTTCTGCCCTCGCCGTCGAGGAGATCCCGGGAACGACTTGCCAGCTCGGAGAATCTCTTCGATGTCCCGGCAACATCCGCCCTGTCCTGTGGATCCGAGTACCGTTCAGGCGAAATTCCCTCGTCCGACATCGCTTCCGTCAGCAGCCGCGCAATCACGTTGACATGCAGGGGAGAAGCCTCCACGATTGATTCCAGGTCTTCTGCCTTCTCCCTGTACAGCATGACCCTTTCCCTCTGACGGGCCATCTGGGCCTTTTCCAACTCGTCGCGCTTCCGCAGTGCACGCTCGATCCTGATCTCGTTTGCGCGGATGAGCATCGGCAACGGGATCGTCGCGGTGGTCATGGCTCTCCGTCGCCGACGAGGATTCTTCGCCTTGTCCGTGGGTTCCATTATCTACCACCATCCGGCGGGGTACCCATCAGTTCGGCAAGCTCCGCATCCTGCTGATCCAGCACACTTTGCAGATGCTCGCGGGAAGTCCCGTGATACTTGTCCCTGATTTCGGCCCAGATGAAATGATCATTGCCCCGGGCCTGCTGTTTCAGCGTCAAGATTTCACCATGCACCTGGTCGAAGTCGGGCGGGAGTTTCTTCCTCGCGAAATAGCACACTGTTGCACTTATGACGATCAGCCCCACAAATGCCGCAGTGCCCAGGCGAAACAGGCCGTCCTCCATTTGCTGGTCGAGACCTTGCTCGCCGAGCCAGATGTCGAAAAGATAATACGCGGAAGGCAAAGCAGCCAGGAAAAAGATGAGCAGCAATGTCAGTCTTGCATTCCGGGCTCGCGGCTTTTCATAATCAAGCCACCGTGGCATTTTGGCGGCAAGTTGCTCGCTCGCACGAGCCATGTTGATGGCCTCGACAAGGAATGGCCGCTGCTGAATCGCACTGACGCCTTTGTCCGCCCGGGCTGCATCCTTTTCGCTAAGGAGATCCCGCGACCGGGCTGCCATCTCTGCGATCTCGATCGAGGCTTTTGCGATTTGGTCCCTATCCACGGGATCCGTGAATTCGTCGGGGATAATTTCCTCATTCAGCAGAGCATCGGACAGCAGGCGGGCCAGCACATTAGCTTGGAGGGGAGATGCGTCCACTATGGACTTCAGGCCTTCGGCCTCACGACGGTATCTAAGCGACCTTTCTTTCAGCTTGGCTTGCAGGTCCTCGTCCGGTTCATCGGACTCGACACGACCAGGCTTCTTGTCTGCCCTGACCTTTGCGGATTTCATTCCTTGCCCTTGCATCTTCACAATTCGTTCAGCGCCGGGGCAGCATCGCCCATGAGCGTCTCCAGTTCGGCATCATCCTCCTCGAGGATCTTCTTCAGGTGCTTTCCGTCTCTTCCGCCGAACATCCTCTCCACCTGCGCCCACTTCTCGGGCAGTACATCCATGGCGGCAATTCTAAGTTCCAGGACTTCGTCTCTCACACTGCTGTAGTCCTTTGGCTTTGAGTCCGACAGGATCACGTACAAGACGACCAGCGTCACAACGACCGCGGCCAACACCATGGCGCCCAGCAGCTTGTACATGCCTCTCTGGTCAACCAAGAAGAACTGCTTGTCAGCCCAGGAAAAATACGGCATGGATGCCAGCAGAAATACGCCAAGCACACCGATCAACACCCAAGCCAGCTTCAAGTTATGAATTCTCATCTTCTCGTAGGCACTCCAGATGTGCTGAAGGGCAGCCAGATCATCCGCGGCGTTGGCCATGGCAATTGCCTCGTTGAGAGCATGTCGCCTTTGGATGAGCACGAAGCACTTTCCCGCCTTCGCGGTCTGCTTCGCATCGAGGAGCGACT
>JBAZOJ010000025.1:0-23699 GCA_041648755.1 Candidatus Brocadiia bacterium | reverse complement strand
AGCTTATACAGCACGCGGCCGGTCGTGTCGGCGACCTCGGAACCGGACAGCGGCTCGTCGAGCATCCTGTTAACGAGGTCGAGGCGGTATGGGTCGTCAATCGGCCGCTTGTTGTAGGTGAGGTCCTTGCGTGTAAGGTTGGCCGCGTCGAGCGCGAGGTCCAGGGCCGCGAGTTCCGCGGCATTCCATGGGGCTCGCCACGTGGTGGAAATATCGGGAACGGGCTCTTCGGCGCGGGAGGTCATCCCGCCCAGACCGGCGAGTAACAGCAGTGCAACGGCGACAATGTAGCGCATCCGATTTCCTTTCGGCAAAGCCGGGGGCAATTGTACTCTTTAGCGCTTTCAGCGCAAGAAGCGAAGTGGAGATGTGCTTTTACCACGACCGCTTCGGCGGCGAGGCCGCAAGGCACGAGTCAAATACACGAACAAAGAGTAGCAGCCATTCTCACGCGGAGGCGCGGAGACGCGGAGAGAATTGGAGAGAGTTGGTGCGTGGCCATCCTCCTTCTATGAAGTTACGGAGGACTCGAAGCAGAAGAGCCGATAGGCCGTGAGCCAAGTCGAACGGAAAAGCCGTCTCACGCGAAGGCGTACCCAGTATCCCCCTGAAGGGTGACGGGGTAAAGGCTTTTCCTTAGCGGCGGCTTCCTCCGAACCCATATTGGCTACTCTTCCGGGCCTCGCAATTCAAGGTTTTTCCTACCCTCTGTGAACCTCTGTGTCCTCTGTGGTAAAACCCTCTTCCGCTCGTCTTCTCCGGCTCTTGGGCCTCGCAATCCACATTCTCTTCCTTCGCGGCATCGTCACCTTTCAGGGGGATACTGGGTACGCCTTCGCGTCTGCCGCCGCTGTTTGCAGCGGTGGATGACCCTGTGCGTGAGATGGATTTCGCCCGAAACGGCCTACGGTCTTCGGTCTCTTCTCCGTGGTTGCATTAAGAAGACATCCTGTTATCATTAACAAAACCGCATGAGAGACACCCGGAATTGGCAATAGGCGGCAGCAGATAATGGCTTGAATAAGGGGATTCGCTACATGAGCGATGAGAAACTGGCATTGTTTTTCCGCACGGACGACCGTGCTGTGGCCGAGCCGATCTTCGATGAGATTTATTCTGACACCAATCTACAGGTGCTCAAGATCGCGCTACTGTGGTGCAAGAACCGCGCCGACGCCGACGAGGTCGTGAACCTGACATATTCCGCACTATGGGAAAAGTGGGTCGCAACCCGAAACGCTTCTGTCCCGAAAATGAACCTCGGATTTCTTTACCACGTCGCAGTCCACAAGGCAGTGGACGCCCACCGGGCCGAGCGCTGCCGTTCCTCGCGAATGGCCGGCATGGACGCAGGCCTTATGGACAGCACTTTCGAAGGCCGCGATGGCCACGAGCGCAGGAAAGCCCTTGCCGCAATCTACTCCGCGCTCGAGGAACTCGATCCCGAAGACCGCAAGATGCTTTCGATGGAGCTTGCCGGTGTCACCGATACCGATGCTTCCCTCGCCTCAGGCGTATCCAGGGAAACTTACAGACTGGCCAAGGAGCGTGCCAAGGCGAAGCTTGGCAGGCTGCTCGAACTCAGGGAAATCACCTACCCGTCCATCTACTCCATCCCGATTGCGCTTCTGGAAGGTGCGCAGGCTCCTGCAAAGTCCTCTTCGCCTTCAGCCGCACAACAAGCCAAACAGCCTGGCGCCTCGTCGAAGCCGAAACCAAGGACAGGTTTCCTGTTGCTGCTGGCTTTCCTGGCGGCACTCGTCGCCGTTTTCTGCGTGACAGTGTTGTACTCCGGAACCCAACCGGCCATAGTAAAGAGCAGCGCCCCTGCCGCGACCGCCATGCCAACTCCGCTGGACTTTACCGGCTCCTGCGCAACTTGGGGAGCGAACTTCGCCGGCCAGCTTGGCACAGGTCAGAGCGGAATACCCGCGCGGTACCTGCCGGATGTGATGATCCCTGCTGCGGCATACGACGAAATCTCAAGCAGTATGCACAACCTGGCCATCGGTGCCGACGGATCGGTATTCAGTTGGGGCGATAACCAGCGCGGCCAACTCGGTCGCGATGTGGCTCCTCACGATGCCACGGCACAGCGTGTCGAAGGGCTCGCAGAGGCAAAGGCAGTCAGTGCTGGCTATATGCACTCACTGGCCCTGATGGCAGACGGATCTGTATATGCCTGGGGTGCAGGCACGGAAGGACAGCTCGGCAACGCGAAGAGCGCTGACAGCTTAAAGCCCGTGAGGGTATCGGGACTTCCCAGGATAGTGGCGATCTCGGCAGGCGGGGATCATTCCCTGGCTCTCGCCGGGGACGGCCGCGTATTCGCGTGGGGAGCCAATGCGCAGGGGCAGCTTGGCGACGGTACGATAGCCAACAATGCCACACCGATCGAGGTCGCCGGGATCTCCGGAATAAGGACCATCGGTACCGGTCTCAGAGCTTCGTTTGCCGTTGATGCGGAAGGAAGGGTCTGGGCCTGGGGCGACAACGCCGCCGGACAACTCGGCGACGGATCGAATACGGGCAGAAACCGGCCGACCCCTGTTGTCGGCATTGCCAACTGCCTGAAGGTCTGCGGCGGCGACCTGCATTCGGTCGCGCTCACGGGCGACGGCTCCGTGTACGCGTGGGGCGAGGGGCTGTCAGGACAGTTGGGGCTCGGCGCGACGCAGGCATCGCTCACCCCCGTTCGTATCGCGAGCCTTGCCGGGATTGCCGATATCGCAACAAAGAAGGACCACACGCTGGCCCTGGACAAGAGCGGCACACTTTGGGCCTGGGGCCGAAACACGTATTCCCAACTCGGCGATTCATCAGTGATTGACCGAGACACCCCGATCAGGGTGATGGCTGTGTCAAAGGTCGGCAGGATCTCCACTGGCTTCGAGCACTCGGTGGCACTGTATGGCGCGGAATTGCAGATGCCCCCGCTGTACGGCTCGCGTCTAACGCTCGACGCATTGCAGGTGAACGGCATTGACTACGCTCTGCCTTCGCCGGTAGTGCGCGTCAGACGAGGCGAGAGACTGACGGGGACAATGACCGTGTTGGTCGACCGGCGCGGCCCCGCGATAGCGATTCTGCCAATTGGCGGAACAATATCTTGGGACAGGAGCTACCGGGTCCAAGTGTTCCGCAATCTCAAACCGGGCGAAGCCGTGGCGAAAATGAACCTCGATGTATCCGCTCCTGCCGAGCCCGGTGAGTACTGGATTATTATTCTTGCTGATGCGGTGTGGGACTTCGACGAGTTGTTCGGCCGCGACCACACAACTGACCACGGCGGTCCCGATAACGGCCCGTTTGGCAACGGCAACGATGTGTGGGATTGGACAAGGGAGCAGTTCGAGCAAGCGGCTCGTGGTGAGTATGTGGATCAAATCTTCGACGGTGCTCCGTACCGGTCAGTTGCCCTGGCAGTCAAGGTGGTGGTGGAGTAGGAGGAGTTTTCCGGGCGAATGCCCAGTTCTCGCTTGAAGGCGCGCCGGGGGCGACCAACAGCCATTGAGGCCAGGCGTTTCGGAGATTGATGAATGCGGATTGATGAATGATGAATGATGAATGGCAAAGCCAGGCTGGAGACCGGAGGTAAGAAGGCAGCCAAGAGGGTGGGGCTGATTTTGTCCGTCGGCTGTCGGCTGTCGTCCGTCGGCCGTAGCGTTGAGCCAGCAGCCCGAGCAAAGAACGCGCCGGGACGGTCGCGTTTACTTTGAAGGCCAACAGCCAATGCCGCGCGGGCGCGCGGCGCTCCTACCCAGTATCCCCTTGAAGGGTGACGGGTTAAAGGCTTTTCCTTAGCGGCGGCTTCCTCCGAACCCATATTGGCTACTCTTACTGGGCCTCGTAAATCAAGGTATTTCCTACCCTCTGCGTACCTCTGCGGACCCTGCGGTAAAACTCTTGTCCTCCCGTCTTCTCCGCCTCTCCGGCCACGCAAAGGAACTTGGCTGCCCTTCGCGACTTCGCGGCTTCGCGTCTGCCGCCGCTGTATGCAGCGGTGGATGACCCTGTGGGTGAGATGTCCTTTGCCTGCTCCTGGCTCGACCTCCGCCTGGCTTCCTCCTATTCATCATTCATCAATCATCAATCAGCAATTCCGCAGCTACCCCAGCCGCTCCTTTGGATTGGGCTTGATGATGTGCCAGAAGTAGGCCAGCGCGGCGACACCTGACAGCGAGGAGACAATGAACATCGAGCGGTAGTCGAAGAATCCCGCGACCACGCCGAGGGTGATCGAACCGATCCCGATGCCGAGATCCATTGCCGTTATGAGTGTGGCGTTTGCAGCCCCACGCCTGCGGGGCTCGACGCGGTTTATCGCCATCGCCTGGTATGCCGGAGAGACCGTACCGAAGCCGATGCCTCCGAGTGTAGCCGCCACCAGATACCAGGCCTTCTCCTGCGTTATCCCCAAAAGAAGGACGCAGGCGCACATCGCCAGCAGACCCGGCGGGATGATTATGTTCTCGCCCAGCCGGTCGAACAGCCTGCCGGAAAACGGCCGGGACAGAAGCACTCCCCCCGCGAAGACAGCAAAAAACAGAGCGCTTGACCCGAGCCCGAACTGCTCGGCATACAACGGGATGAATGAGATGATCCCGCTGTACATAAACGCGCTGAAAAACAGCAGCAGCGCAAGTGGGATTGCCCTGACTTCTATGAACCTTCGCCAGCCGGTCTCCGCCTGCGAGCCCCTGCCCTGCGCGGCTGGAATTTTCACGAGCGCACTGAAGACCATTCCCATCCACACGATAGCGCCCGCCGCAGCGAAGGCAAATGCATACGAGCCTGCAAAGAGCGCCATCACTCCGATAGTGGGACCGAGGGTCATCGCAACGCTCGACGCCATTCCGTAGAATCCGAGCCCCTCCCCCCGCCGTGGCGCGGGCACGATATCCGCCGCGAAAGTGGCAAGAGTGGTGCCGAGGACTCCCCACGAGATGCCGTGAACGAGCCGCAGGATCAGCAGGGCGTTGAAAGACTCTGCGTATGCGTAGGAAACAAAGGAAAGGGAGAACAGGCTCATCGCCACGATCAACACCAGCCGCCTGTTGCCCCGGTCCACAAGGTTACCGGTGAACGGCCGAACAAACAGGGCAGAGATCGAGAATGCCCCGATGATCAGGCCAATCATGTTTTCATTGGCGCCGAGACTCTCGGCAAACTTGGGCATTACGGGTATCAGGCAGTAGAAGCCAAGGAAAGTCACGAAGTTGGCGAGGGTCAGAAGGACGAAATCCGAGGTCCAGAGCGGAACCTTGGGCGTCACTGCGCCGGGCGTAAATACTGAGCTGTCAGCGTCAGAGGAAGTCTTGTTCATCGTATGGGGCAAGCATAGCCATTTGCCGGATATTTCCAGCGCAGAAGCACTATTTCACATCGGTAAGCCAGCGACGGATGCGACTCTCCACCAGGTCCCTTATCCTTCTGAACCGTGCAACCTTCTCATCTTCAGTTCCTTCGAACGCGGCGGGATCCTCGAACGACCAGTGAATTCTTGCTCCGCCACCCATCACCACGGGGCAGGTTTCGGCCGCGCGGTCGCACACGGTGATGATGAAGTCATAGGAGGCTTCAGCCAGCATTGCGTCAAGGCTCTTGGAGTAGAGGGGCGACGTATCGCATCCGATCTCCTGCAGGACGCGAATTGTGAGCGGATGTACGTCCGCAGGCTCGGTGCCCGCGCTGAACGCTTCGTAGCGTTCACCTGCGATCGTGCGCAGCAGCGCCTCGGCCATCTGGCTTCGAGCGGAGTTGCCGGTGCATACAAAAAGAACCTTGCTGCGGGGTGCGCTCATTCTCGACTCCCTGAAAACCTACTGGAAAGAATACCCCCGCCTTGCGAGGGGCGGGGGTGTTTTGTGTCAGCAATTCGTTAAGAACGCGGGTCAGTCAGCCAACATGATACCCCAGAGCAGTTCGTTGTCCGAGAACCTGAACTGCCCATTGAACAGCGACATTTCGCTCGGGGTAAGGAAGAACAGGCCCGGCAGGTAGGTCTGCGTTGTATCGATCATTGTATACAGCCTGAACATGAACGGGATGGTCTCATCCCATTCGGTTGTGTAGGTCACCGGGATGTCGCCGATGTCACCTCCAACGAAGGTGAAGGTCAGATCCGTTCCAGACACTGCCACAACAGCGGACTCGACATCGAACCCGACTACCGCGGAAAGCACTGAGTAGGAGCCCGTGAAGTAGCTGATTGGTGTGTTCGTCGGCAGGAACCTGACCATTGCGGCAGTCTGCTCGCCTTCTCCCTGCATTCCAGTGTCAATCTGCACAAGAGCGTAGGCGTTCCCGGTTCCAACAGCAGGTTGAAGGAATGTACCGACGACCCAGTACAAGTAAGACCCGCCTGGCGAATCCGCCCGCAACATAATCGAATATGTGTTAGCATCAAGCATTATGATGCTGGCTTCCGCCGAAGTATCGCCCAGATCGGGAAGGATATCGAAAATGCCGTCGCTCCCGCAATGGCCGGTCATCACGGATAACGGCATATCCTGGTCGCTGTAGTCTTCCATCGTAACGTTGACCCTGTCGGTGGGGCTCGTGCACCACCAGCCTTCTCTCAGCGAATAGTTCCAGCCGGGCATGTCGGCACGGAAAATGTATATTTCAGCGGTTATTTCCTCAGTCTCGGTGTCAACTTCGATTGTGGTGCCATAGGCAAGTGAGGGGCTGATCATGCCGGACATAGTCGTGACATGCGTATCTCCACCGCCTTCATCGATTGTAAGGCTCATCGTGAACTTCCCGGTGGCTGCATCGTTGATTGTCAGGGTTCCACCCAGGACATCCGTCCCGGGGATGGGGTCGATATCGCCATCGCTCTGGATGACAATGCCCGTGACCTGGCTCACGCTGCCATCGCCCCTGTCCAGATGGACAGCAGACCAGGGATGAGCGAAGTCCGCCATAGTATAGGCCATACCGGTCGCGCGGTAGACCGTCGCTATCCCGTCGTGATCGTCAAAATCCGTTGAGAATCTGTATGTTCCGGTTGCCCAGGTTGTGGCCGTGGAATCGATCTTTCCAGAGGCAGTCGAGAAGTACAACTGCACAGCGCCGATCTGCGTTTCTCCTTCATAAACCGGCTGCGTGCCGAAGAACCAGGCTCCCCTGAAGAACTGCGAAGTACCTGCGGAATCAGGCTCTGAATCGAACGTGAAATCACCATCGGCTGCAAGGTGCATTACGGTAATCTTCTCTACTATGTACTCGTCGGATTCCCCGAGGAGCCGCTTGGCATCAACGATATAGTCGCCAGCCTGATCGCTGATCCCTGGCATGCGGGTCATTGTAATGCCGGATATCGAAGAGTCCGTCTTTGATGATTCCAGGAAAGTGGCTGTTGAGCCGGAAAGAACTGTGATCGTGCCGCTCATCGTGTACGGCCCGTCCATCCCCGACGCCCAATACGTGAAACTGCCCGTATAGACATGTGTGACAGCGTTTGTAAGCGAGAAACTCCCGGATGTTGTCCGGGGGTATGTAAGCGACGAGTGCTCGGACACAAGATCTCCGTCGTCTGCAAATTTCAGATACAGATACGATGATGATGGAACTCCGTCAACCTTCGCACCGTACGGCATGCGCCAATCGCCTGCAAGGGCAAGCGGCGTGGGCGTTGGCGTAGGACTCGGCGAGAGCGAGGTAGTTACAGTTCCCCCGCCACCACCGCAAGCAATGGAAAGCGACACGGCAAAAACCGCAAACAGAACCAGAGCGGCCAGACGCACGCGTTGTCTCATTTTTCCCTCCGGCAGGAGAACGACACAGAATCTTCAGGATGCAAAAGACCCGGGCTCAGGCGCCATTATAGAACTGCAAATGTGAGATGTCAAGCGGGCGGCCAAGAAGCGAGGGGCCTGCGATTTTCATCGCAGGCCGCGCTTCTTACATTGATTACGGGATTACCCTAAGGGAGGGTAATCACAAACTGAGGGACATTCATGTTGGAATTGTTGCCAAGGCCCAGTTCGCCAACGGCGTTGTAGCCCCACGCGTGGACATTGCCGTCAGCGCACAAGGCTATCCTGCACAGGATGGACTTGGAAGACAGGATCGCCTGCATGTGCAGGCAATCCTGTAAGTCTGCATTCGGTCTATTGCTTTGCGACGGCCTTCTCGATCGCATGGCCATCGTAGAAGTAGGTCAGGCGCTTCCTGAGTTCTTCCTCTGACCACATGGCGCGCTGGCCAGCCATCGAGGTGGAGAAACCATTGTCAACCACCCAGAACTTCCCTTCCTCGTATCCGACAATCGCCACGGCATGGGAGCCCGAGTCGATAACGGCAATGACAGGAAGATGGGTCTTGGCATATTCGAGTCCGGCATCCACGCGCGAATACCGTTCGCCGTATTCGTTGTGAATGTACTCCTTGCACCAGTTCAGGCAGTTTGTGGGCTGCGGTTCGTTACATCCGGAGAGCAGGAGTGCGCTGAGGATGATACCTATCAGCACTAAGAGGGTAACCCCGTCAAGTAGACGGGTACGCAAGGATCTGTTGTTCACGCCGACCTCCATGTCGGTTCGAACACAGCGGAGCGGACGCAGAGAGGGCGGAATCCTTTCCACCCATCGTGCAGATTCTACAATGCACGCCCTGGAATCACAGGCAAAATGTTCGATTGTGCCGTGCCCTTGCCAGCAGCCATTTTGGCTGTATTCAACATCATTATGGCAACCTGGAGACGCATTTCCGGAAACACTTCCGTACTCCTTTCCCGCGGAAGCAACAAAACAGCACTTCCCCATTGCGCCAAAACCGGTATTATTCCCGCTTAACCCAGCCCCGGAGACAGCTATGAAAAAGCTCTTCGCGTTGATCAATGCCAGAATTTTCCCAGTTGCAGGCGATATCATCGAGCGCGGGTCCATCCTGGTCAAGGACGGTCGCATTGCCGCCATCGGGGTGAATATCACGATTCCCAAGGGCGTAATGAAGATCGACCTCGCCGGGCGGAGCATTACCCCGGGGTTCATTGACGCACACTGCCATGTCGGCGTATTCAACGAGGGCGTCGGCGAGATCGGGAGCGACGGAAACGACGCCACGAGCCCCGTCACCCCGCACATCAAAGCGGCCGATGGCATCTACACGGACGACGAGGCATTCATTGACGCCCTGGCGCACGGAATCACAACGCTGTGCATCGGCCCGGGGAGCGCAAATGTTATCGGCGGGCAGATGGCAGTGGTCAAGCCCAGGAGCAATATCCTTGAGGAAATGCTGATTACGGACTATGTCGGGCTGAAATGCGCGTTCGGCGAGAACCCCAAGCGGGTCTATGGCTCAAAGGGAACCATGCCCTCGACACGCATGGGAGTTGCGGCCATCATGCGCAAGGCGTTCGCCGACGCACAGAACTATCTGGCCAAGAAACAGGCTCATGAATCCGCCCCCGCGAAAGAGGGCGAGCCGAAGCAGCCGTTTGCCACCGAATACGAAAAGGAAGTGCTGCTGGAAGTCCTGTCGGGGCACAAGCCGCTGCGGGCCCATGCTCACCGCACAGACGACATCCAGACCGCCATCAGAGTGGCCGGGGAATTCGGCGTGAGGATATACATCGAACACGGAACCGAGGCCCACAAGATCGCAGGCTATCTGGCGAAAAAGGGCGTCACGGTTATCATCGGCCCCCTGTACTACTCCAAGACCAAGGTGGAGTTGCGCGACGCCTCGATGGAGGCATCAGTCATTCTCGAGAAAGCCGGGGTTCCATTCGCCATAATGACCGACGCACCGGTTAAGAAGATCGGATCGCTGTTCGACGACGCCCGCCTGTGCGTGAGATACGGCCTGAGCAAGGAAACCGCGCTGAAGGCGGTCACGATCAACGCTGCCAAAGTCCTCGGAATGGAAGACAGGCTCGGGACCCTTGAGCCCGGAAAAGACGCAGACCTTGTTATATGGGAAGGCGATCCATTCGATTATCTGTCGAAGGTTCGCACGACATTGATCGAAGGCAAGCCCGTCTGGGGCAAGCTCGGATAGCGCAGCCGGAATCGTCAGCGCACGAAGACCGAGGTAACCGGAACGCGCAGCACGGAGGCACCCTCCGCGCTGTAATGGGTTATCTCGACCAGGTCACCCTCCTCCACCCCGCCGAATCCGTCAACAAGGATCCGCGAGCCCGAAACCGCAAACGGGTATGCTGACGCGGCAGAGCTTCCCGCCACAACGGCATTCGTAACACGAAGAAGCGATGGCCTGCCCCGGTGAATGGCAAGCGCGATGTCCCCCGGGCCGAACCAATCGGCCGAATCAAGAGCGGACGACCTGCGGAGAACCAACTCGGGTTCGCAGGACGAGGCTTTCAGAATGGAGAGCCTGCTCCCCCCGGATGAAAGTATTGCCTCCCATTCCGCCCCGGCTTCATCACATGCAGTGCCCCCATCGAATATCGCAATAAGCTCGGTGCAAGCCCCCGGATCAGCAGCGAACTGACCGAACGCTTCATCCGGATCGGCGCTCCCGAAGGGGATTGCCTTGCCGATTTCCGCAAGGGCTCGTGCGATTCCTTCCCTCGTGTTAGTGACCGTCAGGAGGCTGCTTTTTGCAGACGCAACGCCTGCAAGTACGAGCACGAACTCGCCGACCGATGGTCTGAGCGACAGCGCTGTCTCCTCGAAGGCTTCGATCCGGCGCGCATAGCCTTCCCCGCCACCTGAACGGGAGACATCGAGAATGACGGCCACCGCCCCCGCTTCAGCCTTAGCCGCGTTTCCCGTCGCGAACGGCACCATTATGCGATAGCGTCCGCTTTCCCCGGCGACAGCAATGGCGCCTGACACCGGGCGACTGACGACAAACGCTTCACCGACAGACAGAACGGAGGCAAAGAAGAACTCCCCCCCTGCCTCAGAGGCATCGCAAGCGGGTGACGTGCCGCAATCGATTCCGCCCGGCACGGTTACGGAAATGGCCGCTTTGTCCAATGCGGCAGACGGCAGCAGAATGTACTCCAGCCTGCCATCCACGAAGTCCAACTCCTGCTCGTACGACACCGCCACGTCCACGGTTGCTCCCGCCCCCAGCGAGAAGTCGCCGCGCACCCGGCGCTCGCCGTCCACGGGCTCGATGGCGCACCCGTCAATGCTGAGGCTCTGAGCCACCGCCCCGGCCGGAAGTACAAACGACCACGTTGAGGTCACGGGGGAATCTGAAGTGTTCGAGTACGTCAGGCTGATGGTGGTTGAGGAGTAGAATCCGACAACCGTGGCGGCAACTGAAGCGGAGATAACCTTGACCCTGTCAGGATTTCCCACCTCGATGTCGCCCCCAAAACTCGTGCCGCGCAGTGCAACTGCAACGGGAGATTCGGCTCTTCGGGGCTGATTGGGTCTGCGCCGACGATAGCTTTGGCCATGCGAACAGCAATCGCACGAATGGTAATTCCCGCCTCTTCTCTTGATGCGGTCGCCATGCCTGGTCCCGCAACTGCAGCCACCGGAGAAGCATTCATCGAGTTCTTCCTCCTCTTCCTCGATCGGCATGCTCCCAATTCCCCCAGGATGCAATGCTGCACCCGGTCTTGGCGCATACCCGGGATTCCCATTACTATCCGCGCAACGCACTTGCCATCCGCGAGGATGATCGAAGAAGCTGGATTCCGCCGGGGAGGAACTTGACGAAGCAAAGGACAGGCCGACAATCAGGAAAAGAAGTATCGCGCCGAGCACTGTTGCGACCACAATCCCCTTTCTGCGGTCGCGTCGAAGCACTTCGCCCCATTCTCCCGGGCGTTTCCCGTCCTCATCCGCATTGTGCTTCTCACTCATTTCCTACTCCTTCGCTTTTGGAGCGGGCTCTTCTTCTCTCACCTGTATATTCGCTCGAGGAAAAGAAGGTTCACGAGTTTTTGGGGAGGCTGAGCTCCGGGAAAACAAAACCGGCCGGAAGACCGGCCGGTTGCAGAAATTCGGAGGGAAAGGAAGGTCACTCGCCAAAGCGCAGGAAATCGGCGGTTCGCCGGGTCGGGCTGAAGCCGGTCGCATCGGCGATCTCGGCAAGGGCATCGGTTGTGATGTTCTTTGTGAAGAACGGGGACTGCGATGCAACGCCGGGGAGAAGGACAATGCCAAGGTCGTTAGCGCCATGCAGAACGCACTCGACAATTGTCTCATAGTCAAGGCCCGATGTGTTAAGACATATGTAGGGCACATCGGGGAAAAGCAGGCGGGTGGCCGTGACAGCGCCGGTGATGATCGACCTGTCGACAAAGACCTGTCTGGCCCCTTCTGTCTGGCTGTAGAAGGACAGCGTTATCGACTTAACCGGATTCCGCCCGTCACCACCGAACGAGTCAATGAACTTGCGCAGATTGGCCAGATGCTCGAACCTGATATGGTCGTCATCTTCCCAGCCGACATTGAACCACGTGTGAACAGGGAGGCTCAATTCCGTAATGGCCTCAAGCACCTTGACGTATTCCCTTACGGGAAGATGCACATTGGAGTACAGCGGGCGCACTTCGTCGCTCAGCACGTTGGGATCTTCATTGAAAGTGCGGAGACCTGCAAGCGCGAGCCTTCCGTACACTGCCCTGTAGCTGGTCAGAACTTTCAGAGTCTGGTAATATGCAAAATCTCCGCCCAGCCCGGCGACCTCAAGCCTCCATTCGGTGATAAGCCTGATTATCAGGCGCTCGTAGTAGCTCGTAGCCAATGCCGGGTCGCGTCCGCTCGTGAGATATACGGTCTTTCCGCCTCCGGCGACGAACATCTTGAGAAGCTCTGAGTCCGTATCCAGGTCAAAGACATGGTGCAGTAGCTCAGGCGACGTATAGTCGCGGTTCTTCCCGCCGCGCTTCGCGCATCCGTTGGAGCAGTCTATCGAGTGGGCTATCAGGTAGGAAAGGCCCGTGAAATCGGGGCGCTGCTCGCGCAATCTGGCGATCAGCTCCTTCTGCTTCGCAGGCGCCTTGGGGAAGCAAGTATGCTCGTAATCCCCGGTCGAGAATATCCGCCCGCTCACGATCTGCAGGAACAGGTCGTCATTCATTTGCCGCTCCACTGCTTGTTCGGACAACAAGACGCACTGGCATTCTCCCGGTCATCCGGTCACTTGGTCAGAATGTCGTACACGAACGTCAGCCCGGGGGAATAGGGATCATCTTTCCCGAATTCACTCAGCATCTTGTTGAAGAAGGCTGCAATCTCCCTGTCTTTTGTCTTGTCACGCTTATCGTCGCGCGACTTGCGCTCGTTCTCGGAAATCTGCACAGCAAAGTCGGCGAACTTGGCGAGCTTTTCCTTCGGGACCACTTCCTGGGAGGCAAGCTTCTTGTCGATCGTCATCTCGACCAGGGTCCACAATCCCGCTGACTGGGTCTTGAAGCGCAGAATGATTCGGGAGCTTACTACGAAGCCCTCGTCCAGCGACAGCCAGAGAGTGAAGTCGGCGGGCATTATGTCGATGTCCTTGGCAGGAGTGCTCGAGCCCAGGGAGCATGTACCAACAATCTTCGCGCACTTTGCGCCAAGGCGGAAGACTATGCTCTCGACCTTGAAGGTGTACACAATGTCATATTTCCCTATGCGCTTGGTGAATTCCCAGGCCTCGCCGACCTTGCGCTTTTCACCGGGGAGATACTGGATGTACGTCAACATTCCGTTGACGATCTCGCTCTCCTTCTCTATGGTCGTGGGGGTAACGGGAAGACCGTCGTAGCGCATCTTGTCCGCGTTGAAAATGTAAGTTCCGTACTTGAACAGCTTGAAGTCTTCAGACTCGAGGTAGCTGGTCTTGTCGGAAGGCATAGGCTTGTCGCCCTCGCTTGCTTCGGAAACGCTCATGCCCTTGAAGAGATCCAAGTGGAAATTAGTGAACGACTTGTCGTCCTCCGCACGAACGTTGGTCATCACCTGCACCAGAGTAGCTTCCGAAGTGAACACTATCTTCTGGCCGTCGCCAGATGAGGCTTTCCGACTTCTTATCACATCCACGTCGTACACTAATCTCTCGCCGACGGGCATTTTCAGGGACAGAGTGAACTCAGTACCTGGTTCCACATTGACGGGCTGTTCATCCGATCCACCCTCAAGCGAGTAGATCACGAACGCGGCCGCCATGGCCACAACAATCAACACCAAGACAATCAGAAGGACTTTTCTCATAATTTGAGCCTGGGTTATTCGGGGGGAAGCGGCCCGAAGAACTCCTCGAGTTTCTTCGTGACCTTGAACATGTCGGTTTTGCCCACTACAGTCAGAATGACCTTACCATCCTTGTCCAGCACGATGAACGAGGGAACGTACTCGACTCGGAAGTAAGCGGTCATAATCGCATCGCCGTCCAGCGCAATCGGATAGGTTATTGCGTACTCTTCGAGGTACTTCTTCACATTATCCTTTGGCGCACCGGTAACTGCGATCATAACCAGCCCTTTGGGGGAGAAGTTCTTCGACCAATCATCCCATGCCTTCCAAATCCGGGTACTGGCCGGGACACTGGGATCGAAGAACGCTATCAGCACGTACTTTCCGCTGCAATCGGCCATTGACACCGGCTTGCCGTTGAGCCAATCGGTGAACCAGAAGTTCTCGACCTTTCGGCCATCTATCGGCCAGTTCGGGTAGACTTCATCCGTCAAGAAGGCCCGGATTCCGCGATCAAAGATCGAGTCGCCCGTCTTCAGGATATCTTCCATAGCCCTGGATATGTCCGCGAAGGACGAGTTTTTCAGTAACCCCTTGCAGCGCTGGATGATCCCTGACTCCCGATCAGCTTTCTCCAGTTGCTTCTCGTCAAGCCGGGAGTAGTCCTTCAACTGCTTCGCATCGCTGATGATTCGCATGATCGAAACCTGTTCGGTGACTGCCTTGAATCCCACAGCAATCTGCGATTTGACCATGATTTTGCGGGAGGTGTCCAGATCGAATTCGAACGCGAAGTTCCTCAGGCTGCCAGCAATCGGACTGCCTTGGGGCAACCTTGGAAAAGTGACCTGCCCCTTCAGTGTCGCCACCGTGGTTCCCTCGACCACCTTCACGGAGTCCAGAATGTACCCAATCCGGATCTCATAGTCACCGGCGGTAAAGGCCCGCGACCATTCCTCGCCTACGGCCCGCTCCATTTTCGGAAGGAACATAATTCCGCCCGCGGCCAGAGCAAAGGCTTTTTCCATCGAATTGTCGAATCCTGACTGATCCGGTTCACCGGATGATGACATTACTCCGAAGGAGAACACCTCGGTCTTCGTGGTCTTCAGTTCCGCCTCGGTCTGCCCCTTGATTTTCTCGGCGTCCAGCGGCATGCCATTGGTCGAGGCCTCGTCAACATTGTAGCCCTTGAAAACCCGCTGTTCTACATATCTTAACCAGGCGCCGTTCGAGGGAAGGACCGCGTATTTCACCTCTGAGTTGAGGGAAATGGCGAAGATCAGGGCTTCTCCGCTGGTCTTGTTCTCGGCAAGCGTCTTGCGTTGTTCTTTCACGTCGTAACCGTAGCTGGACCCGACAAGCACAGAATACTCGATGGGGTACTTCTTCACTTCCTCGGCAGTTACCGCCGGGGCCGCGAGGAAAGCCGACAAGACCAAAACTGAGAGGATTCGAGAGAAGTGCATGGCAAAACTCCGGCTCATAGTATAGCGTACTTAAGGAGAGCTTCAACAAAACAGGCGGTGGGGTTTCCCGCGCGGCTTACAAGCCCCAGTTGCGGGAATCGAAATCGGCGGGGGGAACAGTGGTCGAGAACGCTCCGGTTCGCGGCGCAACCTCGGCAATTCTCCCGCCCTGGGAGAAGTTCACGGTGAATTCCACAGCGTCGCCGGGGCTGGCGCGGAGGAAAGACAGCGGAAGAGAGCATTCGAACACCTTCTCGACCGCGGCTTCTCCAACTGCTTCCTGGCCGCCCTTCACTAACAGGCTTCCCTTCCCCTTCCCTAATGGAAAAGAGAGGCTCGCGTGAATTGGATGGCGGAACTCGATCACTAACCTGCATTCTTCAGCCTTCATCTGCTCCGGGATCCTGAAGTCCGCGCGAACAAACAGGCTCGTGGCGTTGAAACCGTAAAACACGTCGCCAAGAGCTGTCTTATACACACGGGCCATCGCCCCGTAGTCGCTGGTCGAATCGTATCGTCCGGCAAAGTTCCATTCGAAGAAGGAACTGACCTTCCCGTCTATTTTGACGTTCAACAGGGATGAAGGTTGGGAATATTGAGATCGAACTACGGCTTTCTTGATGGGAACGTCGAGAAATTCCGGCAGAGGTTCACCCAGATGCCGGTACGCATTCTTCAGATGCATGCGGAACAATGAGTCGAAGGCGAGGTCCAGAGGCGAGGAATGGTCTTCGCCATACCACCAGAAATAGTCCGAGCCCTCCGCGATGTAGATTTCCTCCCATGCCTGCCGCGCCGCAGTTTCAGATACATCATCCGGAGGCGAGGTCTTCGCCCGGATATCCTCTCTGACCCGGTCAAGGTATTCCCAGGCTTTGATGTCCTCGGAGTGTCCTGCCCAAATAGAGAAATCGCCGTTGATCCACGAGCCCGCGGCGAGTTTGTCGATTCTCTGCCCCGGCGGATTGTGAAGGATGTAATCGCCGACGGTTGTAAGTTCGAACTCCGTGGAGTCTTGCAGCCTTCTGTAGAGGAAGTCGAAGAACACTCTCCCTGACTGCCGGTAGCACTCCCAGGCGTTTTCCCCGTCCATGATTATGAAAATGCAGGCGGGTCTTTCGGGGATGCGACGCGCGATATCGCGGAGTTTCCCGATGAAGTCCGCGACGGCATCCTCTTCCCGGTAGTACTGATACTGGAACGAGATAAGGTCGGAGAGCGCGTGGTCGCGGAAGACAATCGAGACACCGCAGTTCAGGCGATAGGGCCTGTACGGATGTCGATCAGCCATCTTCATGTCGCAAATGGAGTTCTCCAGAATCTTCTGGTCGGTGGCAATCCACTTAACTCCGGCCTCGCAGAACATCTCGCCAGCCGCTTCGGACACGCTGCCCTCGCTCGGCCACATGCCCTTCGGCCGCGAGCCAAACACCGACTGTGTGTAGTCCAGCGCGGTACGAATCTGGTGTTGAGCATCGACGGCCAACGAACTGCTTCTGCGCGGCAGTTGGGCGCCGGGCATTGCCTCCCAGACTGAACGCTCATCTATGAGAAGTGGGATGATCGGGTGATAGAACGGGGTCGTGCTGATTTCGATTCTGCCCTCTGCGAGCAACTTCCTATGCAGCGGGATCACCTGGGCCAGGATCTCCACCTGCTTGACAAGTATCTGCTTCTTCTCTTCTTCGGTGTACCCCCTGCCCTTTTCAACCATCGCATCAAGGAATGCATCGTCTTCCAGCGAGTACGGGTGGAACCACGCCAAGTTCGCAAGAACCTGCAAGTCCCTGTAGTCCCCCTCGGAGAAGCGGAGGACCGTCTTGTCGTCCACTTTTTCTCCGCGCTTGCTGAACAGCTCGAAAAAGCGCGGGAATGGACGAATCATATTGTTCAGGTTGGCGTAGAAGAAGGATTCAAGAGCGAATCTGCGCTGGCTGTCGGAAAGCTCACTCGCCGGGATGGCGGCCATTGTCGCCCATACATCCTGCTGCCCGTCGACGAGGTCCTGCAACTGAGTGAGAAGCGATGGGACGAAATTGAAGGTCGCCTTGATTCCGGGGTAGCGCCTGAGCGTCTCCGCCATCCCCCAGTAGTCCTTGATGCCGTGCAGGCGCACCCATGGCAGTTCCTGTCGGCCGGACAGGGTGTCCTTGTAGAAGGGCTGGTGCTGATGCCAGAGGAACGCTACATTGACAGGCATTGCTTACTTAGGCACCTCTCGCTCTCAATCGCTTCTGTTCGCAATGATGAGGAGCCTGAGCAAGCTCAGAATTGCCATAACGGCGCCAGCAACGTAAGTCATGGCCGCGGCGTTAAGAACCTGGCGGACCTGGGGAATCTCGTCGGCCGAGACGATTCCATTTGCTTCGATGAGTTTCAGCGCGCGAGATGAAGCGTTGAATTCGACCGGCAAAGTCACAAGGGCAAAAGCCACGTAAAGGCTGAAAACGACGACTCCGATCTTGATCAGAAGCGGGTGAGCCATTATTATTCCAGCTATCAGCAGGATCATCGAAGCGAACGGGCCGAAAGTGGCGAACGGCACGAGGATACTCCTCGCTGCCATCGGCGCATACCCCTGATGGTGCTGTATGGCGTGTCCGGCCTCGTGCGCTGCAATTCCTATCGCAGCCAGCGACGTTGATTTGTAAACGGGCTCGGAAAGACGCAACTGGCGCGAACGGGGGTCGTAGTGATCGCTTAGCGAGCCCTCTATTGCGGAAATGCCAACTCCCTTGCCTGCGTCCTCCCCGAAGTGCGCTTCCATTCCGGCGCTTTCAAGCACTATCCGCGCAGCTTCCCTGCCGGTTATCCCTCTGCGGGACGGTATCTTCGAGCATTTCGCGAAAGCGGAATGAACCTTGTACTGGGCATAGATCGCCAGCAGGATTCCGGGTATCAGGATGATCATCGTGGGGTCGAAGAAAAACACTCGTGCCTCCTGTTTTCCTCTGGTTGCCGAGGCAGCGAATTATACGGCTCTACCGCTTCCACATGTACAACAAAACAGGGGTGCCGTCGAGCTTCATCATAGCCTCCACCCGCTGCTCGATGGACGGTTCGGCCTTGACTCCCAAAAGATCCAGCAAGCCTCTTTTGCGGCGTTTCGCAACGAACGACACATTCTTTTTCAGGTCGTTCCTCACGTACTTGTACACTTCATCCTCGTAGGCGATCTGGTCAACCAGTCCGAGGTCAAAAGCTTGTTTGGAGGAGTAGATACCTCCATCCGCAAGCGCAAGCACTTTCTCGTGGCTCAGGCCCCGTGCCGCCTCCACAATGGCCACAAATCTGCCGTACTCCTCGTCAATTATCGACTGCACCTGCTTCTTTTCGTCTTCTGTCGGAGCACGGAACGGAGACAGCATGTCCTTCTTCTCCCCGCTCTTGTACACCTCAACCGACACTCCTAACCACCTCAGGAAGCTATGCATATCGTAGGACTCCATTATCACGCCAATGGAGCCGGTTATGCATGTGGGCTCGCAGAAGATTCGGCCTGCGGCGCAGGATATATAGTACCCGCCGGACGCCGCGAGCCCTTTGAAATGCGCATAGATCTTGAGATTAGGGTTGTCCTTCACTGCCTGCTTGAGTTGATAGTAGGCCCGGTCGCAGACTGCCACCGACCCTCCGGGCGAGTCAACACTCAAGAGAATTCCGGCGATTTCACCCTTGGATGCAGCATCCGCAGCCTCGGAGATTCTCCTCTCGATACTATCCTCCCCCGGCAGGGACATCATGCTCTGCATCCCGATAGGACCTGCAACGTCCACGACGAGAACCTTTGCGGAATCCGTTCCCGCGTCAAGGACTTCCTCGTATGCACTTCCCATGCTCGATCCGGTCGAGGCAACCATCGCCGCGCCGCCGCAAATCAGGGCCAGCACAAGCAGAATGCCGACGAACAGGATCACTAAGAAGGTCTTGAAGAAGCCGGAAGCAGATGAAGTTGTGACGACAGTTCTTTGTTCGGTAGCCATTTGTCCTCCTGACAACAGTGACATTGTACCATTAATCCAGGTCGGGGAGGTCAACATCTCCTCCGGGAGCCGGAAGGGGATAGCCCCTCAGCTTGCCGATTGCTCGGCCGACGCAGGGCGATAGTTCCGTATCAGGAAGTAAACCACGATTGTCCCGAGCACCGCGATTGTCCCATTGATCGGGAACACGAACACGATCCCAAGGGCGCTGTCATTCACTTCTCCCGCTACCAGGGGCGAGAAGACCAGGCCGACGCTCATCGCCATTGCGAACATGCTCATTGACGAGCCAATCATGTTCACGTCCTTGCCCATCCGCAGTGTCATCGCCATCGCAGAAGAGATGGAAAGCGCGCTGCCGATACCAAGCACCGAAGCGGCAGCAATCATTCCCCACAATCCCCCGGTAACCGGCAGCAGGATCAGGGCTCCGGCCGCAATGAAGTTGCCATACATCACCAGCGATACGTTGTTGAACCTGTCCGCCAGCCGACCGAACGGCGTCTGCAGCAACCCCACGAGTACCGTGTTGCAGGCAAGTATTATCCCGACCTCCGTGGTTGACATGTGGTACAGGCTCGCGATCAGCAGTGGGATGAACGCCATGAATCCGCCTCGAAGGAATGCGTTGATGAACCTGTACAGCAGGATTCCAGAGAATGTCCGATTGAGCAGAAACGCCCTGAACATCCCCTTCCTGGATGCTTTCTTTTTCGAGGGAACCCGCTCCGGCACAAAGAAGTATATGAGGGAGAACGAGATGATCGCCATGACGCCCATTGCCAGGAAGACGTATTTCGCATCGAACAGATCCGAGATCATGCCTCCGACAAGCGGGCCGGTGCCCATTCCGATGAAGGAAGCGGAGGTGATGGGCCCCATGTGCGCGCCCTCACGGCCATCCGGTGACAATTCCCCCACGTACGCCATCACCATAGGGAATACCATTGCTGAAGAGAAGCCCTGGATGAGTCTGACCGTTAGCAGGGCCGCATAGCTGTCCGCCAGAACATACCCGATGGACGTGAGAGTATACGCTCCGAGCCCGAAGAGAATGAAGAGCTTCCTCTTGCCGACACGATCCGACATGGCGCCAAAGAATGGCAACGCAAAGATTCGAACGAGCGCGTAACCTGAAAACAGCAGCCCTATCAGCAGACCGACGGACTGGGTCTTGCCGGTGAGCATTTCCGCGGCGTAGGTGGGCAACATGGGCGTGATAATCCCGAGCCCCAGCATGTCGATGAATACCTCGACCATAAGGGAGAAGTAGACCAGCTTCCTCCGGAACTCCGGAGAAAACCTGTCGCGCTTTGGTGCTTCATCGGCGGTGGACGGCGTGTGAACCTCCCGTTCGCGAATGCGATCAGCGAATTGTAAGGCCGTTGCGGCTAAGATGGTGTTTTGCATCAGCAAAAAAAACCCCCGGGGGGTTAGCCCGGGGGTTGAGTATGCCGTGTTGTCGGAAATTAGCGGTAGGTTACCATTCCGACGAAGTTGTCAACCGTGAAGTAGCGCATATAGATGTTGCTGGCCTGGTTGGCAAAGATCCTGATGGAAGAGCTGTCCGCCACGTCATTGGCGAGCTTGTTGTTAACCCAGGTGCTGCCTCCGGCGGTCCGGCGGGCGAAATTGAGTCTCTTTTCGCCCACACCTGCGGTGCGGAAAGCCACCACTATATCGCCGTTCGGAACATACGCGGCTGAAGGCTTGGTGCCCTGCTCAGCCACAACCACATCCCGTGCCCAGCCCAGCGCGGTCCACTTGTACGATACAAGGCCCGTCGAGTCGTTCGCGAACACAAAGAGGTCATCGCTTGGGGTAACCAGCCACTCGACTTCGCTGGTGGTAAGCACTCCACCGATCAGCGCATTGGTCCATGTGTCCGTGCCGGTACGCGTGCTGTAGCGCATCTCGTTGCCGGTGCGCCAGACTACGTTCGGAGTGCCCTGCACCATCTTCATCATGCCCCAGGTGACGTCGGGATTGGTTCCGACAACCGGGACTGGAAGAACGAATTCGCTGACATGCGTTCCGCCGATGCGGTCATAATGCATGTTCGTCTGCAACTGAGCGAAAACGTGCACGGTGTCGTTCTCCATATAGGCATTGATCCCGAATGTGTCAGCCTCTTGCGTGGTGAGGAGCATTGGTGTTATCCAGTTGCCGTCCTTGCCGTTAGCATAGTAGACGGGATAGGTGGCCGGAAGCAATTCATCCGGCTGGCTGCACGCGCGATAGACTACATGGGTGCGCCCAAATGAGTCGTTCGCCATCCAACCCCAGAAATTGGAGTACCCGTTCGCATTGTCTGCTATTGTGGCGATTGTCGTGCGGTTGACGAGTGTGCCGCTCTTGATCGAAACGTAGAACCGGGCCGTGGTACCGGACGCCGTTGCGACAAGGGCGAAGTCGTTTCCGTCATTGAACGGAATAAGAGCCAGCGCGGTGCACTTCGGCGCTGACGGGCTGACAACCACTGCCGATGAAACGGACAGCCGGTTGAGCATCAGCGACAGGTTTCCGTAGCCGGAGGCGTACATGTAGTGGACATCGTCGGAGTCATCGAAAATCCCGAACAACGAAGAAGAGAATCCCGAGGCAGTTACCGATGACGTATTCCAAAGCCCTGACACATTGGTCGTATGGTAGATACCCGAGGAAGAGCTTGCTGCCGCGTGCAGGGCGTGGTATGCGCCGACGCTGTCAACCCCGTCGAAAATCGAGAAGTTGTTGACTCCGGCAAGCTTGTTGGTCGTGAAGCCCGAAGGCATCAGGTAGCGCAATTCGATCGGGTCAGAGTACTTCGTAACGGTGTTCAGCCCGTCGTTTGCGGACACGAAGACACGATAGAAGCCTGGGGGCGAGTATGCGGTTATCCAGTTCGCGCTGTATGCACCGGTAAAGGTGCTGGAAATGATCCCGATGACGCCGTTCGAGTAAATGTCATCGTTGTCAATGCCGATCTGAACAATTGCCTCGGAGTCCGGGTCGGTCACGCTCCCGGATATGGCTATCGGGGTGCCCGCCGCAACGGCCATCTCGTGGGAGGGTTTGGTGATCGTTACCGAAGGAGGCTGCGTCAGTCCGCCAACCGGGTTGACGATGATCGGTTTGGTATAGACTTCCGTTTCGTTCAGCCCGTCCGATGCAACGACAAGGAAGAAGAACACGCCCGGGGAAATGCCCAGTGTGTTCCAGTCGTATGTGTGAATGCCTGGCTCGAGATTGTCATAGACGATCTTAACCCAGCCATTGGTCGAATCGGTGTCGTTATCCAGGATCAGCCTGCCGGTGCATGGGCTGTCTACATCCGTCATCGAGAACCGGACGTTGACGGTCGAACCTGCCGTAACCAAGATGGCGTCCGTGGGAATAAGGAACTCGACCACGGGGGGCGCGCCGAGGTTGATGAAGTCGGCGATGGTAACGGGGCGTGAATATACGTAGGTCGACAGGGAGTTGGCGGTGGCCCGCACAGCGATGTAGAACTTGCCGTTGGGCAGACCCACCGTGTCCCATTCATAGTCGAAGGTTCCCGGGCCGTTCCAGGTGTTGGCGAACCACTGGGTGACGCCATTGCCGTATACCTGGTCGTCGTCAATGCCGACCGTTGTTGCACAGGTCGCATCGCAGTTCGCGACCCTGAAGCGAATGGCAATTTTCGTCGAGGGATAGACCGTCTTTGCGGACAGTGGGGTGATCAGTTGAAGGGTTGGCGGAACGAGAGTGGGATTCTGGTCAACCAGATTGATCGCTGGAGCATAGTGCCGTTCGATGTTCTCGCCCACTTGCAGGGTGAACAGGAAGTAATATTTGCCGACATTCTTGCCGACCGTGTTCCAATCGAGATAGTTCGCGCCGTTGCCGTAGGTAACGGGGAACGTCTCAAGCACACTGCCGGGATCGGTGTCGTCATCCAGTGAAACGCGAACAACCAGGTTCGACGCATAGCCGGTGGCGCTCCAACGAACCTTCATCTGGTCGCCGGTTGGCAGGTACGACGGGCCAAGTGGCTCGGTGATGGCAAACGCCGGGCCGGAAGGAGGAGCGGTTGTAGGCGTAATCGTACCAGTGGGAGTGGGCGTCACGGTTGTGGACGTGCCGCTGCCGCCTCCGCAAGCAAGTGA
>JBAZOJ010000024.1:0-23741 GCA_041648755.1 Candidatus Brocadiia bacterium | reverse complement strand
TCGAGACCGTTGACTCCGCAAAATCCGGATACAACCTTGACCTCGCTCTCGATGCCGGGCAGCGTCCTCATGTGCTATCGACCAACGGCGCGCAGTTCAGGTATGCCTGGCATAACGGCGCAGCCTGGGAGACTATGACCATCCAGGACCCGATTGGCATAACCGGCGCTATCAGCATTCACCTGCCCAAGTCAGGGATGCCCGTTGCTTTCTACGCTTACCAGAACAAGATCGGTTTTGTAAGCGCCCTGGCTGCCGAGTAGGAGGTGTTCGCGCCGCTGCCAGCCAAAGAAGCAAGCGGCGTTCTCGAGGAATGTTGAATAGCTGCAGCGCTTGTTGCGGCGACCTCTTCAGCCTCCGGCAGTAGAGTGCTCTTCGGATGATTCTTCGGACTCCGTGCAATGATCCGGACAGACAATAAGGCGAGGAAGCAATGCAGAGACTGGTTGCCCTTTCTTTGATCGCATTCGCCGCTCTGACCTTGTCGCTTGCCGGCTGCAATAGCCGGGGCACCAATGTGGTCGAGCCCAAGCCCGAAGAAACAAGCGCTGCCAAGGTTGAAGTCCAGAAGCGCTTAACGTGGAACATTCCGGTGGATCTTGCCTCCGACGCACTGTATATGTCGTCGAAGTTGCGCTTCGACGGAAACTTCGGTCTCGCGTACTTTTCGCCTTCGCAGAAGACGGTATTCTACGATGAATACACCATCGAGGGAACCCGGCTGTCAAGCGTCAAGGTTCTCACGGGATTTGCGGATTGCAGGGGCCTTGCCCTCGGCCTGAGTTTTTGCGACAAGCCGCTCATCATCCTCTGCAACAGCGTCGACAAGTACCTGTATTTCGTATGCCACGACACCAGATCCTTGCCCGGCTATGCGACAGCACCAGGCTGGGCGATCAAGGTACTCGACAACTTCGGAGATGTCGGGAGTGGTTCCACCTGGGATACTATCGAGAACGGATGCATGTTGCTGGCCTACGTCAACTCGACCATTTCCAAGATCGTTATCCGCAGCTTTGGCGGACCGTCCGGCCCGGCCTGGGTGCAGACAATTCCCTATGACGGAACGCCCGACGGGAACCTCTCTTTCTCGATCAACCGCGCAGACGGCGAGCCCGTTGTCGCCTTCCACGATGCAAAGACGAAGTCCCTTATCTGCGCCCGGCGGAAGGCTGGCGCATGGACTACCGAGGTGGTTGACAAGTCTGGGGATGTCGGCTATTTCTGCAAGGTCCGCACGAGCATCACCGGGGAGATCCTCATCGCCTATCAGGACTTGACCGACGCCAATCATCCGGTGACAAAGGTCGCGCACAAGACAGCAGAAAGCTGGGCAGTTGAGACTGCAGACTCCGCTCCGTCAGGATACAAACTTGATCTCGTCCTCGATGCCGCGCAGCATCCTCACATCCTGTCGACTGACGGTACCGCCTTCAGGTACGCCTGCAACAACGGCTCCGCCTGGGAGGCAATGACCATCCCCTGCACAGTCGGCATAGAGGGCGACCTGAATCTTTATGTGCCAAAGACCGGCAAGCCCACGGCCTTCCTCGCATCTGGCAACAAGATCCGATTCATGAACACACTGGCCGCCTGGCCGGTAGATTCAGGCTCCCCACAGAGCGGCTGGCGCTGACCGCGTTTCAGGGCGGCTGCCTGATTCTCTTCCATCCCGGTGACAACCGCCTGTAATCTCTGCCCCAGGCTGGTTAACCCCTTGTTGGGACGTTTTTTATGCTGTTGCGTCGTATGAGGGCGCTATAATTCGCGCAACCATTTCTTGAATGCAAGGAGTTCTATGCGGAAGTTGTCCCTTTTGGCGCTGATCATTTTGGCGGCTGTTTCGGTAACGCTTATCGGCTGCACCGAAAAGAGCGATGTCGGGAACGGCACAAGCGTGCAGTCTCCTGACAAGGACGGCTCTGCAAACGCCAAGGCTGGCTGCAAGTGCGGCGGAATGAAGGCCGAAAAGCCCGAAGGCTGCAAGTGCAAGGGCGACACCAAGGACGCAGACTGCAAATGCAGTGGCGATAAAAAGGACGGCTGCAAGTGCGGCGGCACCGGTGGTTGCAGGTGCAGCGGTGACAAGGGCGACAAGAAAGACGGTTGTAAGGGCAATTGTGGCGGAGAAGGCTGCAAGTGCAAGGGCCAGAAGGCCGATGACAAGGCCAAGGAACCCGCCGACAATTCCGCTCAGTCCAAGGGCTGCGGCTGCGGTGGGATGAAGTCCAAGTAAGAAGTCCCCAGTCCTGATTAGGCTTGAGTCTCCTGACTTAAGCCTTTATACGAAGCTGTTATTCATCCGGCCGATCGTAAGATCGGCCGGTTTGTTTTGTGGCTCGCGGTTTTCCTCCCGCCTCCCGCCTCCGGCCTGCCCGCACTGGCCTCTCCGCCGGATCAGCGACAGACGACGGACGACGGTCAACAGACGGGCTTCGGACATTCCTCATTCGTCATTGTTCATTGCTCATTGTTCATTGCTCGCCTCGTCTCGCTGTACGGACACGGCGGCTTCGATGTCCTGGTGAAGCCCGGCGACAGGATCGCGAGAGGGCAGAAGATCGGCACTGAGGGGCTCTCATGCGCGGAGGAGAACGGCGGATATGGCTCGCACCTGCACTTCGGCATTGGCGACGGCCCGTTCCGGCGGCCCAAGAAGCTGTCAAAAGGCGACAAGTACGAGGTGGAGGTCGACGGAAAGAAACTTGCGGGCCGAATCATCTGTTTCGGGTATTCCACCAAGGACACGAATTCAACCGGGTTCCCCCGGCTGACCGCGGTGGTAGGGCTCGAAGGCGACAAGACCGTTGAGGTTGTGCTGCCCGACGAGAGCCTGCAGGATGAAGTGGCGTGGATGCAGGCATACATCAAGGACTGCAAGGGGTGGCTGAATCCGGAGACCTGGCTGCCGGAGCATGTGGAGAAGAAGAAGTAAGAAGAAAAGAGCACTGAGACCCGATTAACCAAGCGGTCAATACCCGCACCATCGGGGCGTTCGGATCAGCGGAGCAACGCCCGCCGTAGGCCCGGCGAAGGAGGGGACTTCAGACCACAGACTATCCGGACATTCGCCCAGGCTGCTGGCCGCTCTCCAATTCCTCATTCCTCATTGTTCATTGTGCACTGCTCATTGTTCATTTCCGCAACGCCTCCGGCCGACCTCTGCCGTTACTCGCCAATATTCTTCGTCAAATCGATCTTCCATGTGTCGTTCACCCGCACTACATACAGTGTCTGCGGCGCAACCGTCTGTTCATTACCGGTGCTGTCCACACTGGCCAACTGCGAGACGATACGCCACTCGTTACCGACGGCGTCAATCTTCTCAACCGATGTGATTTCCCTCAACCTGGGACAATACTTCGCGTATTCGCGCTTGTAAGCGTCCTCGGACATTCCGAAGCGGCGCGCCTCCCGGGCAAACTGGTCATCCAGCAGGCGGGCACTTTCGGGAGTGAGGAGCATAAGCAGCTTGTCGAAGCTCCGGCATTCATAGAAGTCGCGGACAACGGTCTGCGGCGTCTCCCGCAGAAGCACCATCGTAACTCCAAAGGCCACGGCCACAAGCACCAGCCCACCCAGGACCATCACAATGGGATTGAGCCTCTTTTCCTCCGACATGCTTCCTCCTATGCTTCCAGCATCGTCTCGCGGACAACTTCCTCGATCGTGGTCTCACCGTTGAAGATCTTTATGATGCCCGATTCGCGCAGTGTCCGCATTCCGTATTCGAGGGCTTTGCCGCGGATGACTTCCGTCGGCTTCGCACCGCTGATCAACTCGCGCAAGTCCTTGTTGAGCACCATGGTCTCGAAAATCGCCGTTCGTCCGCGGTAGCCGGTATGGTTGCAGAAATCACAGCCCTTTCCGTAATAGAACGCCCTTCCGACCGCATCGTCCAGCTTCAGGCCGACGTCAACCAGCATCTCGGGCTCGGGAGTGTACGGCGTCTTGCAGCGGGCGCATATTTTTCGTACAAGGCGTTGCGCGACAACGGCCTCAAGTGTGGCCGAAATCAGGAAGGGCTCTACGCCCAGATCAATCATTCGGGTTATGGCCGTCGGCGCATCGTTGGTGTGCAGCGTGGAGAACACAAGGTGGCCGGTGAGTGAGGCCTCGATGGCGATTTCTGCTGTCTCCAGGTCGCGGATTTCGCCGACCAGGATGATGTCAGGGTCATGTCGCAGGATGGACCGCAGGCACGAGGCAAAGGTCACCCCGATATCGGGATTGATCTGGATCTGGATCATGCCCTCGATCTCGTATTCCACCGGGTCTTCGGTGGTAATGATCTTGACGTCGACGGTGTTCAACTCATTGAGTGCGGAATACAGCGTTGTCGTTTTTCCCGAGCCCGTGGGGCCCGTGACGAGCACGATCCCGTGCGGACGCTGGATCAGGCCTCTGAAGCTCTCGAGCTCAGACTGCGAAAGGCCGAGTTGTTCGAGATTCAGCGCAACGACGGACCTGTCGAGCACGCGCATCACGACGCTTTCGCCAAAAATCGTAGGCAGAGTGGAGATGCGCAAGTCGATCGGGTTGCCGGCGACCACGAGGTCGATGCGGCCATCCTGTGGCAGACGCCGTTCCGATATGTCCAGGTTTGCCATAACCTTAATGCGGGAAGTAATCGGCAGTGCAAGGGTCTTGGGGGGCGGGTTCATCTCGTACAACACGCCGTCAACACGGTAGCGGACCTTGAATTCGTTCTCAAAGGGCTCGAAGTGAATATCGGACGCCTTGGCCTTGATCGCCTGCAGGAGAAGCAGGTTGAGGAACTCGATAACCGGTCGCGAGCCCGCTGCTTTCTTGAGGGATTCCAGGTCGAGGTTTTCCGAGTCGCCGATCTGCATGACATCGGAGTTCGTGAGGGCCTTCATCACGTCTTCAATGGTCTCGCCTTCCGAGCCGTACAGGCGCTCGATGGCTTCGGCCACATCGCGGTCAGTACTGACGGCGCCCTTTACCTCGCAATTCAGCATGAAGCGCAGATCGTCCAGGATGTGGATGTTCTGCGGATCAGCCATCGCGACGGTGAAAGAACCGTCCTCCTCGACGCCGATGGGAACAATGCGGTAGATCTCTGCGACCGACTTGGGGATCTTCTCAAGTATCTCGCTGGAGACGTCAACGTGCTTGAGATCCACCGGTGGCATTCCCTGTTGGATGCCGAGGGCATAATGCACGTCTGACCGGTTGCATGCGCCCATTGTCACAAGGATTTCGCCGAACGCACCACCGCGATCCTGTTGCGTGTTCAGGGCTGATTCGATTTGCTCGTTAGTGATCTTGCCAAGGTCCCGAAGGATCTCGCCGACTCTTTTAGTGAGGCGTGCCATTATGTTCTCCCTTACTTCCTGGGGCTGGGGACGCCGAACAGACGTTTTCTCATTCCCTCTGCGTCTCTTGCCTTGGACAGCGCGGTATCCTCTGAGATGAGTCCTTTTTCCCAAAGCGTGTATATCGAATCGTCAAGGAGCATCATACCGGCCGCTCGTCCGGTTTCGATGACCGAGTCCATTCTGAACGCCTTGTTTTCCCTGATCAGGTTGGACACTGCGCTATTGCCGATTAGTATCTCAAACGCCGCGTGCCGGTTGGTCGCATCGCGGTTTGGAATCAGCGTCTGCGTGATTACAGCAACCAGCGAAACCGAAAGCTGGATGCGGATCTGCTCCTGCTGGTCGGTGGGGAAAGCATCGATGATACGGCTGATCGTGGTGGACGCCCCAATGGTGTGAAGCGTACCGAATACAAGGTGACCGGTCTCGGCCGCCGTTATCGCCGCGCTTATGGTCTCGAGGTTGCGCATTTCGCCGACCATCATGACGTCGGGGTCCTGGCGAAGCCCCTTGACAATTGCCTCGGCGAAGGAGCTGACATCCTCTCCGATTTGCCTCTGGCACACAATGGATTTCTTGTGCTCGTGAACATACTCGATCGGGTCTTCGACCGTGAGAATATGATGATCGAAATTCGTATTGATGTAATCGATCATCGCGGCGAGCGTGGTGGTCTTGCCGCAACCGGTCGGGCCGGTAACAAGAATCAACCCGCGCGGCTTTTCGAGCAGGCGTACGATCATCGGCGGAAAACCAATTTCCTCGAGGCTCTTGATCTTGTATGGAATCAGCCTTATCGCGAGCGAGATGTTCCCGCGCTCTTTGTAGATGGATACGCGGAATCGTGCTTTGCCGCTCAGGTCATAGGAAAACTCCGCGCCTCCGGTCTCGTTGAGCGACTTGTATTTCGCCTCGTCGCACAGCTCTTTTGCCATTGCGTCGGTGTCTTCACGAGTCAGTTGGTTCTTCCCCGCGATAAATAGCGAACCGTGAAGCCGAAGTGTTGGCTCCCTGTGAACCACGAGGTGAAGATCCGACGCATTCTGTCGGACAACCAGATCGAGCAGTGAGTGGATCGAATAGGCCATTCTTCTCCCTGTCAAAGTGATAGCCACGGTGGAGTTATCAGGCAGGTGCGATGTAACAACCGTACCTGCGGATTATGACACGCGCGCAAAGAGCCGGTTTCACGGTGTTCGGACATCCGCTCTGCCGACAACAGTCCTGGTGGAACGGAAATCTCTCTGCTCGCAACGCCGTTTTGCTTCGCCGCCAACTTCTTGCCGTACAACCTGTTGCGCAACTTATCAACACAATTACCTACATAGCCTGTAGCCAGAGCATTTACCGCTGTAGCCTCGTGTAGGGAACACACGCGGTTACCTACCGCTGCCCCGCAGGGGGTAGGAAGAGGCACTTTTTTACCTACCGGCATGTTCGACTACCGGTACCGTGCCTACAGGATCTGTAGCTTTTCCGTCTGCAGAACTGCCTGCACCACAATCAGTTAGGCAGCACGAGTGCGCTTGTCTACACAAGCTAACTGGCATAATACGAGTACTGTATATTACCTTATTAATAGGGACCTACTCCGCAGTCCTTGCCGCACTGAGAATTTCATCCACGGTCGTAACACCAGAGGTCACCTTCCGGATACCATCCCGGATGAGCGTATGCATACCATCGGCTATGGCTTGTTCGCGGATCTGGTCAGTGGTGGTTTTCCTGAATGCCATCTCACGGATCTTGGTGTTCATCACCATCAGCTCGAACACGCCAATTCTTCCTCGGTATCCGGTCTGTTTGCAGCTTCTGCATCCTCTTCCGTGGAAGAATGTCGCCTGTTCGATTTCGCGTTTGGTCATTCCGATAGCGATGAGCTTGGCATACTCGGGTTCATACTGCTCACGACAGTCGGGGCAGACTTTTCTGACAAGACGCTGTGCCATTACCGCCTGAATGGAGGATGAGACCAGGAATGGCTTTAGCCCGATGTCGATGAGTCGGGTGATCGCGGATGGAGCGTCGTTTGTGTGAAGGGTGGAGAACACCAAGTGGCCCGTTAGGGCGGCCTGAATGGCGATTTCGGCGGTTTCCAGATCTCGGATTTCGCCGACCAGGATGATATTGGGTGCCTGACGCATCATGGCTCTGATGATTCGCGTAAAAGTGAAGCCGATCTTGGGATGCACGTTGCACTGGTTGATGCCGTCAAGATGGTACTCGACCGGGTTTTCGGCGGTGATGATCTTGCGGTCCGGTCTGTTGAGCACATTGAGCGCCGCATAAAGTGTCGTGGTCTTGCCGGAGCCTGTCGGGCCTGTTACGAGGATGATGCCGTTAGGACGGCGAATGAGCTTGTTGAATATCTCGAAGTCGGATTGATGGAAACCCAGTTGTTCCAGACCAAGCAGAAGCGTTTCCTTGTCGAGGATACGCATTACGATGCTCTCACCCTGCGTTGCGGGGAGATCCGACACGCGGATATCTATTTCACGGTTGAGCAGTTTGATCTTGATTCGACCGTCTTGGGGTTTGCGCCTTTCGGCGATGTCCATTCCGGCCATGATCTTGATTCTGCTCGTGATCGGTCCCTGGAGCCGCTTCGGCGCGGACTTGGCTTCATAGCAGTAGCCGTCAACTCGGTAGCGGATTCGGATCCTGTCAGCAAGGCATTCTACGTGTATGTCCGATGCGCGAGCCTTCATTGCGTCAGCGATTACGCCGGTTACGTATCTGATGATAGGCGCATCGTCCTGCTCGCCCTCCTTGATGTCAATGTCTTCAAAATCCCGCTCTGTTATCTCGAGGCCTGCGGATGCGTTGGCCTTCATCTTCTCGATGAGCTCTTTTTCCTCGATTCCGTAGTAGTTGGCAAGGGCGTCTTTGATGCCGGAGGGATTTGCCAGAACGCACTCGACCTGCGAGTTGACAACGAACCCGATCTTATCGAGGGAGTCCAGATCGAGGGGGTCGCCCATCGCGACTGTAAGAACGCCGGAGGAGAAATCGACGGGGATGATGTTCTGCTCGCGGGCGAGTTCAGCGGGGACCTTCTCCACAATCGCCTTGTTGAGTTTCAGGTCCTCAATAAAGACGATCTCGAGATTGAACTGCTCGGCCAGGGCGCGGGTGATTTCCGCGTCACCGCAGAATCCGGAGTCGATCAGTATCTCGCCAAGCTTCTTTCCGCTCATTTCGCGCTGTTGACGCTGAAGCGCTTCCTGAAGCTGGCGCTCGCTAATGTAATCGAAATCCAGCAGTATCTCGCCAAGCCGCTTTCGGGACTCCATCGGTTACCTCAATGTGTGAGAACGTCAGTTTGACAATCGCCAGGGGAGAGGGTTCTCAAAAGGTCATTCCTCCCGATATCCCTGCGCGTATTCGTACATCACGAACGCAACCGCGAAAACAAAAACCAGCACGAACGCGAGCCCCCTGTCGAGGAAGTCTGTGAACTGCATCGCAATAACCACGGCAACCAGCGAGGCCGTAACCCCGCGACCGATCGAAGCAACTGCGTTAGACCCCGACAGAGACAAGACCGAACAGCGCAACGCGGCCAGTACCAGGAAAAGGAAAAGGCACAGACCGATTATGCCCTCTTCGACAATTAAGACCAGATAGGTCGAAAACGAGGAGGGCTCGTCAACATGGATGTCAAAAGCAACAGGGTCATTGGTGGCGGCAGGGAACTTCGGGTCGAAGTTGAAAACCGCCCGGACGGAGTTCTGGTACGATGAGGGTGCGCTGCCCAGCCAGGGGCGGTCAGTGAACGCTTCGTACGAAGCCTGCCAGTTTCGCGCGCGGGTGGAAACCACGTAAGTCTTTTTTTGCCAGCCCTCGCCAACCATTTCGGTGTTGTCTTTGTGGTAGATGCCGAGGCTGAATTTCATCCGGGCGATATTATCGCGGGGCAGGGCGGGAAGGGCGAAAGCCAGAATCAACGCAAGCGAGGCCACGCATATCGCGCCCGTCCAGGGGCCGCAAAGGAAAAGATAGACCGCGAGCCCCGCTGCGAGTGAGATAAACATCCAGCCGTTCATCGTCAGCACGAACGCCGCCGCGAGCAGAAGAAGCGCGGCTGCGATCCTGCTTTTCCTGCGCGACGAGAACGCATAACCGAGGAAAAGAGGGGAGGTTACCGCGGCGAAGGCGGATAGCTGCGAGTTGTTCTCGAACGTTCCGCCCACAAAGAAGTCATGCGTCGAAGAACCGAAATACTGCACCAGGGCAACGATATAGCACACCGATGCGGCTGCCATCAGCGCGTCTATGAACAGGGCCGTTCGCTTGCGACTGTCCATCGCCGAGATAAAGACGCTGTATGCAATGCCGAAGTAGAGGAGCACCTGCACGGATTCCTTCAGGATCTCCATGCTGCCGACGGGGACATCCTCAGTGCGACGAACAAATCCCGACAGATACCACGCGAAAAGAGCCAGCGCCCAGAAGGTGGGCATCCGCAGGGAACGCCAGCTTTTCGAAGAGACTGCATAAAACAAGAGAGCTGCTGCGGCCAGGACGCACAGAATCATGGCGGCGGTCACATAGGGCCCGGCCGGCTTTCCCTTGGCGGAGACAAGGCCGAGATTGAGCGAATACGTCAGCGGCGCGGCCAACGCGAGCAACGCCGCACCGGAGAACACAAATCTTCTTGTTCGGCTTTCGTTGGTCTCGGCCTGCATATACCTTATCCTCCAAGAGGGATTATAGCCTTGTCGGGCGGATTCACAATGCAATGGTTTTCCCTTTTGCCTGCAAGAAGCACGGGATATGGTTGACAGTGGGCCGCGATACCTTATACTTTCGCCAAAGGAGAAGAGATGAAGGGCAGGGAAAGCTCCGCGGAATACCGCGTTGATTTCACCAACTTCACCGAGGGTGCGCTCGGACTTGGGCGGGGTCTGCTTGAAGCCGATATCCCCACCATCGAGCGGCTTTGCGGAGTTGTCAGCTCTGCAGTTGTGCGTCAGCACGCGGCCGGAAAGCTCCCTTATCTCGATCTTCCCGACCAGGACATCCGGGCGATTCTGGATTTTGCACAAGCTTCCCTGGGCAGATACGATAATGTCGTCGTCCTTGGAATCGGCGGCAGTGCTCTTGGTATCACGGCGGCGGCGACAGCGCTCCTTGACCCGTATCCGGTCGGCGGCATTCGCAAACCGCAGCTCCATGTCTTCGACAACATAGACCCGTTCCTGTTCGGTCGGTTCTGCGAGACCTGCGATTTCTCCAAGTCGATTTTCGTCGTCATTTCGAAGTCCGGCACCACGGCCGAGACCATGTCGCAGTATCTTATCGTGCGCCATATTCTCACCGAGCGTGGTTTGCCCTTGAGGGATCACTTCGTTGTGATCACCGACCCCGAAAAGGGAGAGCTCCGCGCCATTGCCAGGCGCGATGGCCTCACGGCTTTTCCAATTCATCCGGGCGTAGGCGGCAGATTCTCGGTCCTGACCCCGGTCGGGCTCGTGCCTGCGGCCTTGGTCGGAATGGATATCGCCGGGTTGCTGGCAGGAGCACACGACTACACGGCGTATGCCCTCAAGAATGAACGCAATGCTTCAAGCTGGCTGGCTGCCGCACTATTCCTTCTGCTTCGCAAGGGCTACACGAACCACGTGATGATGCCGTATTCCAGCAGGCTTCGCGATGTCGCGGATTGGTATCGCCAGCTTTGGGCCGAGAGCCTCGGCAAGAGGACGGACCGCGCTGGAAGAATCGTTGAGACCGGTGCGACCCCCATAAAGGCGCTTGGAGTAACCGATCAGCATTCTCAGGTTCAGCTTTACGCGGAAGGCCCGCGCGACAAGGCATTCATCTTCGTAGGGGTTAAGGACCACGGCCGCACGATGCCGATACCGGCTCCGGATGATCCGAAATCGGGGTTGAAATACCTCGCCGGGCACTCGATGAATGAGCTTATCGGAGCTGAAATGCTGGGCACGATGGTCGCGCTTACAGATGCCGGGCGCCCGAACTGCTTCATCGAGATCGACGCGGTTACACCCCGAACGATAGGGACCATTTTCGCGATGTTTGAAATCTCGGTCTCCTACGTCGGCGAACTGTTGGACATAGACGCCTACGACCAGCCCGGAGTTGAAGCCGGGAAGAACGCAGCCTACGCACTGATGGGCAGAACGGGCTACGAAAAGGAAGCCGAACGCATTCGCGCCCGGCTTTCGGGCAGACCCGATCTCCGGCTTCCGTAAACCGGAAGGTTTTTCTACGTATATCGTTTTTCGTTTGCGACGGTATTGATATAAGGAATCAAGCTATGCCCAAGACGGACTTGGAACTCGGCCACGAACTGAAGCAGGGCAACGATGCTGCTTACAAGGAAGTGGTAGAGAGATTTTCGCGACCGGTGTTCAGCATCTGCATCAAGCTTCTGCGAGACCCGATCGCGGCGCAGGATGCAAGCCAGGACGTCTTTGTCCGGATGTTCCGGGGCATAGACACGTTTGACGCAAACAGACCGTTGAGCTCCTGGCTGTTCAGGATCACGTATAACAGATGCATGGACTATCTCAAGATGAAAGGGCGGAACATCGAGATCGCCGTCGAGGACCTTGAGGTCGCCGACGACTCAACACCGCTCGAAGAAAGTGAAAACACGCGCTTGGCGGAGCTGATGTGGAAAAGCCTGGACGACCTGCCTGAACAGTACAGGATGATCCTGCTGTTCAAGTACAGGTTCAACCTGAAAAAC
Source organism: Candidatus Brocadiia bacterium (assembly GCA_041648755.1). GTDB lineage: Bacteria > Planctomycetota > B143-G9 > B143-G9 > B143-G9 > JBAZOJ01. Next base: position 11,681 of record JBAZOJ010000024.1, on the reverse strand, counting down.
GCGGAGATCTCTGAGATAATGAGCATTACGGAGAACAACTTGAGGGTCAAGGTATTTCGGGCGAAACGTCAGCTTAGAGAAACCGTCACCCGCAAGCTTTCACAGGAGTAAGTGATGAAGTGGAAAGTGTGCCCGGACTATCAGTCAATCATCCGTGATGTAACTGAGGGCTTCGCAAGCGAGAGCGATCTGGCAAAGCTGTTGTCGCACTTGATGAAGTGCGACGGCTGCCGCGGATACTACTCAGCCCTCGAAAGCGAAAAGGAACTTCTGGCGAAGGCGATGTCTTCGCAGATCGACATGCCTGCGGATTTGGCCGAGAGAGCGTATATGGCGTTGGATTTTGAGAAGTCCGCGCTTTCGGCAAGAACGGTCATGCTCCCGGGTTCGGTTGCAAGTCCCGAGAGGATGAAAGCCGTCGCACAGATGACCGCTGCGCTTGCCGCGGCCAGGGCGGCCCAGCCGCCGATCACTTCCCCCCTGCCTTCCGGGACTCCCTCGGAGCAACCGAAAATTGTGTTCCAACTCAAGGAACCTTCATTGCCCGAGCGCACCGTCACTATGGAGAAACTGACGTTCGTCGTCGGTCGCTCCACGGAAGCCGACCTGAAGATAGAGGATCCCGACGCCTCACGTAAGCATTGCCAGTTCGAGTTCAAGGATGGCAAGTACTTCGTGAAGGACCTCGAATCAAGGAACGGCATAGCCCTTAACGAAATAAAGGTCAAAGAAAACTGGCTCGCAAGCGGTGACATTATCCGCCTGGGCGGAACCGTGATGAAGGTGACCAGCGCCACCACTGCCGGCAGCACCGCGGTATCCACCGGCGACGTAACACATACTGACGAATCGACACCCGCTTTCCTGACCGTAACGGTAAACGGGAAGGAAATCAAGTACGACATCACCAAGGATGCGGTGTTTGTCGGTCGCGGCGCCGAGGTGGATCTTCGCGTGGAATCGGACTCGCTCAGCCGCAAGCATTTCTGCATCGAGCGGATGTTCGGCGAGTTCCAACTGGTTGATCTCGGTTCGACAAACGGAACCCTGCTGAACGGTCAGGCTGCCTTGATGGACAGCCTCCATACAGGTGACAGGATCCGCATCGGCGAGCTGGAGTTCATCTTTACGAACCCCGCCGAGAAGAAGGAAGAAGACATTGTCCCCATGGGCGAGCGCACAATCGCCGCCCTGATGCCGGTATTCGACAAGCCCCCCAAAGCGAAGCTCGATCCGGCCGTTCTTGAAGCCAAGCGGGCCCGGCTGCGCGCTCAACTCGAAGAGCGGGAAGCCTCGGGCAAGATGGTCAAGATCATCTTCGGCGTCGCTGCGGCCCTGATTATCATGGTCTCAATTGGTATCGTCGTCATCAATACGATGAATCCGGACGCGCCGCCGGTCGTCATCTCTGCCGACGAACAGTACAAAGCCGACCAGATCCGCAAGCTGAAGGACACGGGCAAGTACGAGGAAGGCTTCAAGCTCGCGGATCAATTCCTCAAGGATTATCCGTCCTCGAAGCTGTACGCACAGGTGAGGATGGACAAGACTTTCTGCGATACTCATCGTGGAGAGACGCCCGAGATGTTCAAGATCATCTACGAACAGGGCAGGGCGGAATACATCGGCATAAAGGATCGCACTGACCGGTTCCGCGATGATCCTGTCGCCCTGGATTCTCTTCACGCGGAATACCAGGCGTGGTTGGCCAAGTACAAGAAGAGGGACCAGACTCTGCTGACAAGCGGCGTCCGGATGCCATCGTTCAAGGACCTGATTATCAAGGCGATAACCAATTCGTTCGAGAGCGCGATGATCCGTTCCGCGCTCAAGGCAAAGGACAGTTGCTTCGGCGAGGCCATCAACATTCTCAACGCCTACAGGGCGCAGTACGCGGACATAGTCCCCAAGTACTCCGACAAATGGCCCGAATACCAGGCTCAGATCGACGAGAATATCACCGAGATAACCTTCAATGCGAAGGAAGATTTCGAGTACAACTGGAAGCTGGCCGAGTTCTACATCCGCGAGAACATGATTTCCGATGCGGTCGACTGCCTGACACTCATCAGCGAGAAGTTCGGCATTCCCGAGTACAAGAAACTGGCCGACGAGAAGCTGGCTTCAGTCAAGAACATGGCCAATATCGTCAAGAATCCCAAGGATCCGGCCAATCCTGATGTGCCCAAGGTGGTCGTGGTCAAGCACTTCGAGGACGACGCCATAGAGCGCCTTATCCGCAGATATGCTTTCACCGAAGCACTGCAGGGGCTCGAAAAGCTCAAAGCCGCGGCGATTGACGAAGAACGCAAGAAGAGCATAGACATCCGGATCGAAGAAATACAACTTGTCGTCGAAGCCATGGATTGGCTCATCGGGACGTTCCGTCCTAACGACGTTTTTGAGACTGGCGGGCAGAAGGCGATCATCAAGAGCGTCGACCGCAAGGGCATCTATCTTAGCGCTGGCGGCGGCGAGATTACCCTCAAGTGGGAAGTCTTCAAGCCGGTGGATGTCTACGGGATGTTCCTGAAGTATGAGCGCAAGCAGGCAATCAAGAAATCCCACTACATGTGCGTGGGCGTCTTCTGCCTGGAGTACAAGCTTCGTCGCGAAGCCCTGGACTCCTTCAACAAGGCTTTGACTGCCGATGCGTCGCTGAAGCCCAGGATGGATCTGTTCTACTCGGATTACTCCAGCAAGCCGACCCCGAAGGACGGGTTCATCGTTTACAAGGGCTACTGGCTTACCCCGGATGAATTCGAGACCGTGAAGATCGAGGAAACCACCAACGAATGTGCCGCGAAGCTCGATTCCAAAGACGAATCTACGCGGACCGCTGCGCTGAAGACCTTGAAGGAAATCGCGGCAAAGAACAACGCGCTTGTCGCACGCGTCATCACTAACAAGCTCAGCGATTTGCTGGAAAAGATCAAGAAAGCCCCGGTCTGGAAGACAGTCGAGATGGTCCAGAAGATGCGCAACGAGCTTGTCGAGAGGCGCAAAGAAGCGCTGAAGATCATCTTCGACAAGACCATTTATCCTGACGAGAACCACGGAGCCGTCGGCCAGCCGAAGGTGGACGAAGCGGTCAATAAGGTCCGCGATATCTACAAGACCCCGGTCAACGGCGTCCTCAACGCATCTCCCGATGTCAAGGATATGGTGGACCGCGCCAGAATACTCCAGGAATTCCTTGCCGACATCAGCGATGACACAGCCAAGGGTATGATTGACCTCGATGCGCTGCTCGAAAACCTGAACGGCTCGATAAACATTAACTCGGCAATGGACGCCAGCGAACTGAGGATCATCACCATCTCGAAGAAGATTGCAGACTACAACAACCTGCTCAAGGTTGGCGGGCGCAGAACGGACGAAGAGAAGAAGTGCGTGACCTGCACCAACGAATACCGCCTGATGATGGGAAAGGTCTTCCTGCGCATCGACCGTATGATCGTAAAGGCGGCGCGCATCCATTCGTTCAACATGAAGACCTTGGGCTTTTTCGCGCACGAAGGGAAGGACGGCACAAAACCGGCGGACCGGATGATTGCCGCTGGCTATACATCTCCGGGCGGTGAGAACATCGCGAAGGGGATCAGCGACGGTAAGTCCGCTTTCGAGGGCTGGTATAACAGCTCCGGGCACCATCGCAATATACTGCAGGATATGTACTCCGAGATCGGCCTCGGCGCGGTTGACGAGTACTGGACGCAGGATTTTGGTGTCGGCGGCGTTAATGTCGAAGACACGCCCGACAACGCCGATCCTGTTCCCGACTGCGGCGAAAAGCAGACCGGGCAGTAAGAGAATTGCCGGAGAGTAGATTAAAACGGGCGGGGAAACCCGCCCGTTCTTGTTGCTAAAGGGGGATGGCGAACACTCGGAGCCGCGGAGGGCGGACAAGGCGAAGAGGGTCTCACGCGAAGGCGCGAAGGCGCGAAGTAAGAAGCAAATATTTGTTTGCGCGGCCGTTCCGTAGAAGCAAGAGAAACCAACAACTCAGACATCAAGTGCGCGAAGGGGGCAGACAAGAAAAGGGCTCAATGTGGCGAGTTGGGGCCTCAATGTAGTCACGCTCACCGTGATCCGCCCGTCCACGGGTGAGGAGGCGCGGTACCCATGCGCGCCTTCAAGGCGAGAGCTGGGCTTGTCCGCCCGTAAAGGCAGGCGCACCTGCGCCCACATGCGTTGGCCGCCAAAGTAAACGCGTCCGTCCCTGCGCGTTCTTGGTGCATCGGCCTTACAGGCCGTTCTTCGAAGGGGCGGGGTTCCCCCGCCCTCTTACTCATCAATCATCAATCCGCATCTCGCCCTCCGAAGGCGCGGCGACTTGTCCCCCGTAGGCCCAGCGAAGGGGGAAGGAGGGTAGGGTCCTCCGTAGGCGCGGCGAAGGAGGATCATCAATGTTCGCCGCGACCGTCCCGGCGCGTTCTTGCCCAGGCTGCTGGCTGCTCTCCTATTCCTCATTGTGCATTTCTCGCCGCGCCGACGGACAAAAATCAAACCTCATCTGGTTCTTGCGTTTGAATTGCATTGCGACACCGTTGGGGTAGGATTTGGTCGTGGGGAAAAGAGAGACCCTCAGTCAGTGTCGACCAAAGAGGGGCGGGTGCTACAAGCACTTCGGCCTTGGCGAATTTGCCGGAAGTCGGCGTCGCCCCATCGGGATCTGCGACTCTCACCAGGATCCTGCGGAAAACAGTCCTTCCACCGCCTCTTTGTTGGTATACTTGCCTGAACACCGGTTGTACAATCGGGTTGTGCAAGCCGGATCTTTGGAGGAGCCCCTTGGCTAATGACTATGCTGCCCTGGAAGCTGTCGATTGGCAGGAGGACTAATGGCAACGCGTCGGAGTGTCGCGTCAGTAATTACCATCGGTTTTGTGCTGATCTGTGCTTCGCTGCGAGCCGAGACACAGGAGGGTCCACGGTTCGTCGGTACTGCGTTCACTGCGTGTCTTGGCGGCCGTGAGTTCCTTATTTCCCGAGACGGTCGCATGTTGAGTGAAGTTGGCTATGACGAAATCGCTGACACCTTTATGGGGACCGGGGATCCTGTGCTTCCCATTCGGCAGAACGGGAAGTGGGGATACATCAGCATAACAGGCAAGAGGGTGGCTGAATGTAAGTACGATTCCGCCAGGGAGTTCGTGTTCGACCTGACCACTGCAAAGCGGGATGGCAAATGGTGGATACTGAATCAATCCGGTGAGGAGGTCAAACCGCTTGAGGGCGAATACTCCTACGTGGCGTCCCTTCCTTGGGGTGATTTTGTTGGCTTTGGGCCCAATTGGGAATTTAGAGGGCTCTTTTCCTCGGACGGAGCGTTGCGGATGGCCGGGAATAACTACGAGCGAGTCACCCCGATGTCCCGGACCCGGATTCGGGTCCAGGCTGCTGGAAAGTACGGGGTGGTCGAGCCACCCGACAGGGTTGTTATCCCGATTGAGTATGATAACTTGATCCCAAATCCGCGCATCGTGATTGCTGTCAAGGATCACGAGACCACGATACTTGATCCGAACGGGCGTCATGTATTCAATGGGTCATTCGACTCTGCAAGCCTTGCGGGGAAAGATCTGCTCCTTCTGGAGCTTGGAAACCGATACTCTCTGTGCGACTTCCTCGGGAATGTCCTCGCCACCGACCTTGAGAAGCTTATCACGACTGTCTATCTTTGGCAACCTAACGTAGAGGCTTTCCCCGCGAAAAAGGATGGCTTTTGGGGCTTCCTTGGGTTTGACGGAAAGTGGTTGATTGAGCCGAAGTACTTAGGGGTCTCAAACTGGGCAGGCGGCGCGGGTATGGTCGAGGACCCCGTCAACCCCGGGATATGGGTGCTGGTCACAAAAGGCGGTAGCCGACTTCTCTCGCTGCCGAGGAAGACTTGGATAAGATCGACGCACGGCGAAGCAGGTTGGCTGTTGTCAGGCGCGAGCTTACGGAGTGTAGTACTGGTGAGTCCTGCCGGTGACGCTTCACGCACGTATGACGAAGTGGGACTAATCCGGTACGGGTACGCGAGTGTCCGGAAAGGCAAACTCTGGGGCGTAATATCGCCGAAAGGGCTTGAGGTCGCGCCAGCGAAGTACGAGACGGCGTACGCTCTTGTCCCGGGCATTATCGCTTTTACTGCCAATGGTCTTGTTGGACTGCTCGACGAAGAGGGGAAAGTCCTTTGCGAGCCCAAGTTCGAACGCATAAGGGAAATCAAGCTGGAGTAGTCTGTCGTCCGTAGGTGAGAACGAAGAAGAAACATGCCGACCAGCAACACGTCCCTCACCCCAATCGACCCCTTCGGCAGGCTCAGGGCTTGCCCTTTTCTTCCCCTCTCCCAAAGGTAGAGGGGCGGCGTTGGCTGTTGGGGATCGTAGGGGCACGTTGCCACGTGCCCTTGCCTGAAACGGCGTTAGTAAGCCATCACACAACCATTTCGTTGGTGCAGTAGAGGGCTGTAGGTCGGGTCGTGTTCGCGAGAAGATCACGCCTGCTCTGCCTGTCTTCTTGTGTGCATTCCACGGTGAAAAAACCATCATCTGGTTCTTGCATTTGAATTGCATCGAGATACAGCCGTGGTAGGATGGATTTGTGAGAATAAAGGGATTGGTGTAGGAGGGTCAACATGGCCAGGACTCGTATTGTCTTGTTGTCGCTATTGTGCTGGCTCCTTGGCTCCATATTCTTGCTTGTGCCTGAAGGAAGGGCGTATCCTGAGGAGCAATCCATAGGGTGGGCTTGGCGCCCAGCATATGTCTGCTTCGCGGGGGGAAACGAGGACGGGCTCTACTTCCTGGTTAGGAGATTCAGCCATTCTCAGTTCACAATATGGCATTTCCTGAAAGAGGAACCGGACACTGGATGTTACAAGACGCCTGTCAAGACTGAAACCGGCGCTGACATTGTACGCAGCGTCAGGTGCACTTCGGACAGCTTGGTGATTTCCACACCAGACGGAGTGGTCGTTTATTTCTGTGCAGAGAGGAAGCTCGGTCAGCCGAGGTCTTTCAGTGACCAGTGCTGGGACATTGATCCAGGAAGCGGCAGGATGCTCGGGATCGGGAACGCGTCGCTAATTGAGGCTGACGAAAAAGGTGGCATACTGAAGACGGTGCCTCTTCCCCCAGAGATAGCGAACTGCAGAGACGTCTCTGCTTGGTGGAACACCGATGCATCCGTTGTAGTGCACAGTCCCGGTCGCGGCATCCTGGGCGTTCTGGACTTGAATCTGGGCAGATGGGATACCTACTCGGGAGCAGCCGAGGTGCATCGCATCTCCTCAGAGATGTTCGAGATAAAGTTTGGAGACAGCTCAGGCGAGGGCTCAATTCGTGGGCTCTGCAAGGCAAGACATAAGTGGAGGACCTCCTTCCAGGTGCTTCCCGGAAAGATAGAGGACATCGGCGAGTCTTGGCGCCCTTCCATGCAGCGGGACGTGATCCTGCAGGAGGGGGTGGCAATTCAGAGTCTGGGGATTGTCGCCGACACCCTTCTCGACACCTTCGGCAAACCGCTTCTCTACATGGATCGCTGGGGAGTACCGTACGGGGATGCTGCAGATCATCGACTTAGCCATCGGAAATGGAATCGCGATGTTGGCCGCCCTAACGTCGCCTGGTTTGAGGGCAAGGTTCTCTTGCTGGACACCCAGAGCGAAATGCTCTCTACCGTGAAGTTTCCCGGGACTTTCCCCTATCACTTGCAGGGCATCTCCACCGAACTGGTTGCTGTGGAGGGCAGCCAATCGGACTTACTAACTGTGTTGAGTGCCGATGGGATTGTCTCGAAATACGTAATTACAGACAGGAGTTGGCAATGCGTCTCCAAGTCGGCACTGGTCAGCATAGGCGATAACCGTGTATGCGCGGCATTTCCAATTCCGCAGGGCTTCGTGGCGGTGCACGAAGGTGGAGTGGGCGCTTGGGACCGCGAAGGGAAGAGACTGTGGAAAGAAAGGAGTATCCCCGCGGAAACGATTGCTTTTCCCGACCAGTCGGGGCGATTCCTGGCCACTCTTGACTTCGCATGGCATGGTCTTTTCTCGAACACATTGAAGGAGTCCGTGGCGGTGTACTCGCTCGAGGGCCTTTTAAGCGGAGAATCCACAAAGCGTCTCGTGTCGGAGCACAGAAAGTTTCGTGAAGGGACTAACGCTCCTTCTTTCGATCCTCCTCATTCCAATGGTTTCGTTGGGGCTTCGGGAATATTTTGTATGATGGCGAGTGAATTTGCACAATGGGACTTGGCCGGGCTGGGCAGAGCTATTCGCAAACCCTTCCATTATTCGAGCAGAGAGGACTTCGGCTTCGGCGGAGGTCTGATATGGACATGGAAGGGGGTTTTCGACCTGATGTCCGGAGAGGCGATCTATCCCGGCTTCAGGATCGACTGGTTCGAGATCCGGTCCCGCGTGTTCGAAGGCTCGGACACGTCCTGGTTCCTTCTCAAGAAAGACAGTTTCTCCCCGAGGGTCTCCCGGTTGTTCGCACTTCCAGCAAATTGGCAGGACTTGCGGCCGGAAGAGAGGTTTAGGGAATTTTCCATACCCGAACCCACCTTCGACTTCGTGGTAATGGGGGGCAGATTGGTCTGTCTGTCCGAATACGGTCAGATTCTATCTGTTCAGGCCCTGCCGGAGGAACTGAAGAAGTAAGAGAGAACGAGGCGACGAATTGCGAGTCAAGGACCCTCCGCCACCGCCGCTGAAGCTTGAGGGAATTGGACTGTGTGAGCCAGAGAACGGCATGAAAAGCCGATGCCTCTGAAGCCAGACCGTCTGCCGCCGTTGCTTGCAGCGGTGGATGACCCTGTGGGTGAGCCCTTCTCCACTTACCGGCAATCTCCTTCTGCCTTGGTTCGGCTTTCAGCAAAACCGCCTGTTTTCGCCGGGTCGGGGGAATGTAAGGTAAACTGAAGCGTATCGAGCATCGGATTCAATGGACGGCTTGTCCGATAATGCGGCAAGCAACGTCCCTGACAAACCAAAGGAGCTTCGGATGAACAGCGGATTTTCACTGTTGCGTTTCCTGCTTTACACGGCCATCGTTGTCGTCGTTCTTGTGGTCGCGGGCGCGATCTTCTACTTCACCATCGGCAAGCCGCATCACTCCGCACCAACCCGCGAGCCCGTTGCGATAACCCCATCAGGCGACAAGGTTGTTGACGCCGTCAACCGGGGGATCGAGTTCCTGAAGGTGTACCAGGAAGAGGATGGCCATTTCTCGGCAGGCGTGCTGGACCCGAAGCCCGCGGTTACCGCAATGGTCGTCGAGGCGATTCTGAATTCGCCCGCGCATCCCAAGATCGAGGATAACCCGTATCTGCAGAAGGCAATCGCCGCGATACTGGCCACACAGCAACCCGACGGGGGCTTTTACACTCCGCGCATCGGCCTTGGCAACTACTGCACGTGCGTGACGATAATGGCGCTGGCAGCGGCAGGTAAGGAAAAGTACGCGAGCCAGATCAAGAAGGCAGCCGAATACCTCACCGGCATTCAACATAACACCCCCGAGGATCCCAAGTCGGACGGTGGATTCGGATACTTTGTGAAGAGCAGGCCGGATCTGTCCAACACCACCATGGCGATCGAGGCGTTGCGCGAAGCCGGGCTGCCTCCCGATGCTCCGGCACTGCAGGCCGCGTTGAAGTTCGTTACACGCTGCCAGAACTGGACAGAGAGCAATACGCTCGAAATGGTGCTCAATGACGGCGGATTCATCTACAGGCCCGGAGATTCCAAGGCCGGCGAAGCCACGGACGCGACAGGCAAAAAGGGCTTCAAGTCATACGGACTGATGTCATACGCCGGGCTGCTTTCATTGGCATACACCAATGTGGGCAAAGAGGATCCCCGTGTCAAGGCCGTGACGAAGTGGATTTCCGAAAACTACACCGTCCAGGAAAGCAAGAACCTCGGGGACGCGGGACTGTACTATTATTTCCGCATGATGGCGAAGTCGCTCAAGGCGGCGGAATTGCACGATATCACCACTGCAACGGGCAACCGCATATGGGCCGTTGAGCTGTCGGATCGGCTTATCAGCCTGCAGAATCCCAAGGGCGGATGGGTCAACACGAACGCTGAGTGGATGGAAAGCGATACGGTCCTGGTGACGGCTTACTCGGTGCGGACACTCGAATTCTGCCTCGACATGATGGGGCTTCACACCAAATAGTAGAAAACCCACGAAGGCGGTCTATAATTCCCCATAGGAAAGCTGAAAGGACGTACACATGGCTAAGAAATCCGCCGAGACCGAAGCCGCGAACCAGTTGAATGGTGCCCTGAGCCAGATCGAGAAGGAATATGGCAAGGGCTCGATAATGAAGCTTGGAGACGACAACGTCATGCAGGTGGAGGCCATACCCACCGGCGCGCTGGAACTCGACCTTGCCCTTGGAGTGGGCGGGCTTCCGCGCGGACGCGTTGTCGAGATCTACGGGCCGGAATCATCCGGCAAGACCACGCTTGCACTGCATGTAATCGCCAATGCGCAAAAAGCTGGCGGCGTTGCAGCGTTCATTGACGCCGAGCACGCGCTCGACCCGTCCTACGCCCGCAAAATGGGCGTCAAGGTTGACGATCTGTTGCTTGCGCAGCCGGACTACGGCGAGCAGGCGCTCGATATCGCCGAAATCCTCATCCGCTCCAACGCGGTTGATGTTATTGTGGTTGACTCGGTCGCGGCGCTTGTGCCCAAGGCCGAGCTCGAGGGCGAAATGGGCGACACTCACGTCGGCCTCCAGGCTCGTCTTATGAGCCAGGCATTGCGCAAGCTGACCGCGGCAATCTGCCGCAGCCGTTGCGTGATGATCTTCATCAACCAGATACGCGAAAAAATCGGCATGGGCTACGGCTCGGGCCCGATGGAAACCACGCCGGGCGGCCGCGCGCTGAAGTTCTACTCCAGCGTCCGCATCGATGTCCGCCGCATAAGCGGCATCAAGAGCGGCGAAATCACAATCGGCAGCAGGATCCGCGCCGTCGTGTCCAAGAACAAAGTCGCGCCTCCGTTCAGGCGCTCGGAATTCGAGATCCTCTTTGACCGCGGCATCACCCACGAGGGCGCTCTTCTGGCGCTCGGCGTCAAGTTTGCCATTATCACCAAGGCGGGCTCGTGGTATTCGTTCGGCGAAACAAGGCTCGGACAGGGCTTCGAGAAAGTCATCGAGTTCTTCATCGCCAACAAGGATGTCGCTGCCGCGGTTGAGAAGGAAATCCGTCTGCACGCCAAGGCCCCGATGGCTGGTGTAAGCTCACCCGCGCCGATAGTGTATGAGGCCGGAGAGACCCCGGCCGAGGATACCGCAGGTGACCCCTCCTGATCTTCTGACCATCGCCCGTGCGGCGTCGGCCTCGCTGAGGGAGCTGTTTGATGGAGCCTCCGTCTCAGCGGGGCAGTGCCTTGTTCTGGGCTGTTCCACCAGCGTGGTATTGGGCGCTCCGCCCGGAACAGCGGGCAATGTGGATGTCGGACGGGCCATCGTTGAGACCTTGTGGCGCGAATGCAGCGCGAACGGCCTGATCCTTGCCGTGCAGGGCTGCGAGCACATCAACCGCGCCCTTGTAGTTCCTAATGATTTTGCCTCATCGCGCGAACTTGTCGAGGTGCGCATCCATCCCGAGGCCAATGCAGGCGGGGCGGCGGCATTCTCCTACTATGAACTTCTTGGTG
>JBAZOJ010000023.1:0-23788 GCA_041648755.1 Candidatus Brocadiia bacterium | reverse complement strand
TCAAAGTATGAGTCAGGATAGGGCAGGCATTGGTTGAGGTCGGCAGGGGAAAACCGAACACCATCGACATCGAACTCGCCCTCATGAATGTCGCAGGCGAGGGCGTCAAACTGGGAATATTGCTGGGTCAATCGCCAGGAGAGAGCGCCGCATCCGGCTCCACAATCCAGAACCCTGCCAGTGGGAAGAAGCTGAGCCAGTAGAGCGGCTACCTTATCATGAGTGACATTCAGCGCGAACGCTTTCGGAGGTTCCATCCGCTGCCCTCTTATGATTGCTGCGTTGGACTATGATAGCACTTTTTTTTCATCATTGCGACCGAATGGGTTTGTAGGATACAATTCCCTGATGACTGAACGACCCAACTGCGTTTTCTCCCTCGTCGCCGCGGTATCGCTGAACGGGATTATCGGCGGAGGCAACATGCTGCCCTGGCACATCCCCTCCGATATGGCGCGCTTCGTCGCACTCACGATGGACAAGCCCGTGGTTATGGGAAGGTGGACCTACGAGTCCATCGGCGGCCCGCTTGAGGGCAGGCATAACATAGTGCTGTCCGCAAATCCGGAGTTCTCGCCCCAGGGAGTGATCGTCGTCCGATCCCTTCCTGAGGCGGTTATGGACGCGGCGCTCGCTGCGGGAGACGGCGGAGAGGTGTTTGTAATCGGCGGGGAATCCGTGTACCGCCAGTTTCTCCCCTTCGCCCGGAAAGCCTACATCACGTATGTGCAGACCGAATGCCGGGGAGACGCGCGGTTCCCTGCCCTTGGCGTGGATTGGACCCGTACGAGCGAAGAGCCCGAGCGTCACCTTCCCTCGGACGACTATCCCACGCGCTTTGTCATCCTTGAACGGAATGTCCCCCGTTCGCCTGCGACCCGAAAATAGCCCGTGCTCAGGGCTGTCAGGCCTTGGAGCTCTCAAGAGCGGCCACGGCAGCGTTGAGCTTGTCCATTACGTCGGAGACCTTGAGGGTCTTGAGGCTCTCGAAATCGAAGGGATCGTTCTGCCGGTTGTAGCGTGCGCCGATTTCCACGACCAGGGTCGAGCGGGAAGAAGTTGTGTCGCTGCGGCTGTAGCCGAACCCGATTGCGGGCTCGGGCAGGCCGAATGAAAGTGAAAGCTTGCCGGTGCTGTCAGTCGCAAGCGCGGCCTCCAGTCTGCCCCGGACCTCCCCGACAAGGGGATAGGCCGGAAGCGAGACGGAAGCATCCCTGAGCGCCTCGGCCAAAGGCTTGTCCGCAGGGAGCCGGGACAGGATTTCCTTGAGCCCCGTCATATATTGTTCTGCCTGGAACCTTGGAAGGGCGAGAAGAGCGTCCATTATGGACTTGAGCGCGGTGGAAACCGCATTGGTCATTTCGTTGAGCATTTCGTACCTCCATATATAGCGTATGGAGGCGGAGACAGCCGACGGCACAGGCAGCCTGCAAAGGGCCTTTGCCCGGCATCCGGAAAAACGAAATGCCCTCCAAAATGACGTAACGTACTGCGGGACAGAAAGATGGGCGCAACAACGGCCCGCACGGGCAGTTATGACGACCTGCGCTATCGATGCGTTGTGGCTTCGAGGTGAAACGCTGCTATGATTAGGCCTTGCGCGCTCCGAGTCTATGGCTTCTTTCGGGAAAGGATGCCCGATCTTGGCGAATGAGATACTGTCGATCCTGAAGTACCTCGAAGAGGGTTTTATCGCCTTCGGACCCGAGGGGACGCCGATTTCCGCCAACCCGGCCGCATATCGCCTGCTTGGCGTTCCGGACGATTCGAATTTCGACATTCTGTGCGCGATCAAGTGCGAGCCCGGCGGCCGCAGCCTGACAGACACAGCCCTTGCCGCAATCTCCTCCAGAGCCGACTGGACAGGGCACCTGGCATCCACAGATGACAAGCTCGTAAGCGCTTCGATCAGGTTGCCGGACAAGGGTTCGGGCTTCCATGCATATGCCGTTCTCTCCCCCGGTTGCATTGCGAGCGGGAAGAACGTCGAGATAACTCTTGCTTGCGACTTGCTCGACTCGATACCCAATGCGATCCTTGCCGTTGACGAGCAGTTGGCCGTCATCTACTGCAATGCCGCATACTGCAGACTGTTCGCAATCTCATTCTCCGATATCCAAGGCAAACGGATTGGCGAGGTTTTTCCCGCTTTCGCAAAGACACAGTCCTACAAAGCCTTCTCCCGTGTATTGAAAACCGGGCAGAGCGAGGAAGTGATCGGCGCGTTCCTTGGCGGCTGCTACCGTTCAAGAATTTTTCGGACGCCTCAGGGCATTCTGGCGATTGCCGAAGATGTCACTGACGCCCACCGCGCGCACACTGCCGTGGAGGAAAGCGAGTCGCACTATCGCTCGCTTGTCGACAACTACCCCAACGGTGTCGTGGCCCTGTTCGACAGAGATACGCGGTTCATCTCGGCGGGCGGCAGGGGGTTTGAGCGTCTGCCGTACGGGCCCCAGGACCTGATCGGAAAGACATTGCGCGAGACCGGCGACAGCGAGCTTGAGCGGGGGCTCGCGCCCCACTTCGAGAAGGCGCTGAGAGGCGAAACATCGAACTTTGAGTTCGCCAGACGGGGCCTGACTCACCAATGCAGCACAATTCCCATCAAGGGGGAAGACGGCGAGATCCACTACGGAATGCTCATCACGCGGGAGATAACCGAGCTCAAGAAAGCCCTGACAGAGCTTGAGGCCGCGCGGGACGCCGCGGAAAGCTCCAATCGCGCGAAGTCCGCCTTCCTTGCCAATATGAGCCACGAGATCCGCACCCCCCTGAATGGCATGATGGGCATGATGGAAATCCTGGGGGGCACCCGCCTGAGCGTGGAGCAGCGTGAATACTTAGATGCCGTGATGCGTTCATCCGAGGCCTTGCTGACCGTTATCAGCGACATCCTCGATATTTCCAAGATCGAGGCGGGCAAAGTAACCGTCGAGCCCATCTGTGTGAACCTGCTGGACCTGGTCGAGGAAGTAACGCAGTTGATGTGCGCGGCCGCCGACAAAAGGGGCCTTGAACTGATCCTGCGCTACGCGCCCACCGCCCCTGTTGCCGTAATCGCCGACCCTATGCGGCTTCGCCAGGTTCTTACAAACCTGATCGGCAACGCGATTAAGTTCACCGATAAGGGATACGTCTTCGTTGACCTGGACAGCGTGGAGAAGGATCCGGATACCCACGTTTTCAGCATCCACATCTCGGACACCGGCATCGGGATTCCCGCGGACAAGATCGAGACGATTTTCGACATGTTCACCCAGGCGGATCCGTCCATCTCGCGCAGGTTTGGCGGGAGCGGCCTGGGGCTTGCCATTTCGCAGCGGCTGACTCGCCTCATGGGCGGAACGTTGTCGGTCAAGAGCAGGGCGGGAAAAGGTTCGACATTCACATTGGAGTTGCCACTTGCCCTCGATCGATCGCACAAGGCCGTAGAACCGAAGCAACTGGCCGGTGCGCAGGTTCTTGTGGTCGATTCCGTCGGGCTGCACCGCAAGGTCTTCATAGAACTGCTGGAAAGCTGGAATGCGGGCTGCATAGCCGCCGCTGACCTCGATGAGGCCGCCATCCTGATGAAGCACGCCAACAACTCGGGCGAGCCTTTCAGCCTCGTATTGATGGACGACTATCCCGGCGACGAGGAAATGTCGCGGCTGAAGAGCATCTGCAGCACGAGCGAAAAAGATTTTAAGTGCCCGATTGTCCTGCTTTCGTCAATGAGCGCGCGCGGCAGGGCCGAATCCTCCCGCGAGGCTGCGCACATTCTTATCAAACCCGTTCGAAGGGCGTTGCTTTACGAAACCGTGTTGTCCTTCATCGAAGGGCGCGGAGGCTCCGCCTCCAAAAGGATGCGGGCGGCAGAAAGCAGCAAACCACCATCGGGGAGAGGAACGGCAAGAATGAAGAGAGTGTCTGTTCTGCTCGCGGAAGACAACAAGATAAATCAGAAGCTGTTCACGACTTTCCTCTCCCGCTCCGGCTGCTCGGTGGAAATCGCCGAAAACGGCAGGGTCGCGGTTGAGAAGCTCGCCTCAGGTTCATACGACATCGTATTCATGGATATGCAGATGCCCGAGATGAACGGGTTGGACGCGACGATGGAGATCCGCAAGGCGGAGGCTGGCAAGAAACGTACCCCGATAGTCGCCCTGACCGCGGGGCTGATCACCGATGACCGCGACCAGTGCCTGAAGGCCGGTATGGACGATTTTGTCCCCAAGCCCGTGAGTCTGAGTGCAATGCGCGAGATGATCCAGAAGCACGTGCTCGGACGAAAAAACAAGGAATAGCCCCCGCCCATTTGCATAACCTGCGGTTATGTGCAATAATCCTCTGACCCAAGCCTGGGAGGGCGAATGTTTCCGGAAATCCCGCCGTGGGAAGGAATGCATGTTCTGATCGTCCATATTCCGATAGGGGTGCTGGCTGTCGCGCCTGTTCTGGTGCTGATTGCGGCCTTCCGCGTCAAGTGTTACAGAGCGCTGCTTTTCAGCGCGCTTGTCCTGATGGCCATCGGGAGCATCGGGGCGTTCATGGCAACGGATTCCGGCGGAGACGCAGCGCGGGCGATCTCGCCTGAAGTGTACGACAAGAACCCTACGCTGGGCGAAGCGATTCACGAGCACGCAGGATTGGCTAAGGATACTCGCAACGCGTTCACCGGCCTTACGCTGCTGCTGGCAGTGCTGCTGGTCATCCCAATGATAATGAAAGGACGCTGGACTCCTCGCATGGAGACCATCGCGCTGGTAATCTTCCTCGTGGCCTGTGCCGGGGCCGAATTGCTGCTGATAAACGCTGGCCATGCGGGCGGGAGGCTCGTGCACGAATTCGGTGTGCTGGCGAAGTTCCATTAAGTGGGCAGTGCCCCGGACCTTTTACCGCCAAGCCGAGATCAACGTGGCCGAGTCGATCGAGGTCCGCCTTAGGCGGATCCGCCTCAGGAGGATTCGCCAAGAGCACCTTTTCCAGGGGCAGAGACCAAGTTTCGATCAATAGCCAGATTCCATCTTTTCGGTCTGTAACATAATGGCATTGGTCGCGTATTACTGGAGGCTGAGAGGAAGGTTCCCCTCGGCTGTGAATTAACCGCCGTCGCTCAATGCACGGCAAGTGGCCAAGTGCCAAGGAGTATCTCATGGAAAAAGCTCGTATTCCGTATTTCTCCATTCGGAAATTTCCCGACCCCCTGCGCGATCTTAGCGGCGAATATGCGCGGCTCGAACACTATTCTATAATTTGTCGGGCGATCGAATTGCCAGAAGAGATTCCAGATACGCCGAATCCCCGAGAACAGAACACCGACCGCATGGTCTACAAGGCTGTACGCAAGAGTCTTGAATCAGAAGAACCCACTTTCCACCTGAAGAACAAGGGCATCACTCTGCTTGCTTCCCGTGTCGACATGCATGAGTCCGAATCCACCGCGACAATCCACTTCGGGGATGGGGATGGTATCGTCGATGGAGGACATACTTATGAGATTATCAAGGAAGCTAGGAATGCCAGCGTCTGCCCCTCGAACCAGTGGGTTCGAGTTGATGTTCTGGTCGGCGTGCCGAATGGGCTCGCGAGTCATATTGCGGGCGGGCTGAATACGACCATCCAAGTGCAAAAAAGCAGTTTAGCGAACCTCGAAAACAAATTCGACTGGATCAAGCAGGCTTTGAAGGATGAGCCCTTCACGATCGCCTATCGCGAAAATGAAGAGGGCCATTACGACATTCGTGATATTATTAGCCTTCTTCTGCTCTTCAATGTGAAGCTCTACCCGGAAAATGGGCAGGATTACCCGAAGGAAACGTATACCTCTAAGGCAAAATGCCTTGAGAAGTACCTCGGCAACATGGAAACATTTGAGTGGTTGCTCCCGATCCTGAAGGACATCTTGCGGCTTCACGATCACGTTCATATGGTATCGCGTGTGCGCTACAACGAGGAGTTCGAGGGCCGCGCGGGAGGAATGAAAGGCGTCTTCGAACAGAGGAAGCGTGGCAAGTTCACGTTTGTCTTTACAAATCAGGAAAGCGAATACAGGCTATGGGATGGGGCCCTGTACCCGATTCTGGGTTCTATGCGCTTTCTTGTCCGAGAAGGGAGCAATGGCCAGGCAGAATGGAAGCTCGGCTCCTTTGACAAGGTCCTGAGGTTCTACGAGTCCGTTGCAGGCGACATGGTCAAGATAACCTACGACGCCAGTCTTTCGCTCGGCCGAAACGCGAACGCTCTCGGCAAGTCCGAGAACCTCTGGAAGACACTCTTCATGTGTGTAGCGCTCAAGTACTACAGCACTCAGCGGATGCAGTAGCCTCGTCAAAGTCATAGCGGAGGGGGCGGCAAATTGCCGCCCCCACATTCTCGTTCAGCAGGGTGGTGCCCGCCGATACTGGGTCTGTGAGAAAAACACCCTTCTCGCCCGTACGCTTCTTCCTTTTTCGCACCTTAGCCAAGAATCCCTAGCGTCTGCTTCGCCGGACTTGTGTGTTTCGTGGTTAGGACCCCCCAGCCATCTCTCCGCGCTACCGTCGGCCTTCAGCCTCGTGTTTCGCTTTCAGGGCAGTTTGCCCCCTAAAGGGAATGCTGCACCTTCAGGGACATAGCTAGTGTTGCATCCGATAGGAAACACACGCGTTCTTTCCGCCCGTCCCTTGGAGATCTCTGCGGGAGCATAGGGCCTCCCCCAAAGCCAGTTGCATTTGAACTGCTCGGTTGGGCGAGCGGATCCACGATTGCCAATTGTGCGGTAGCTTTTCTAACGGGTTGCAGCACCAGTATGGGCGGGGTACGTCTCCACGTGAGCCGGGGCTTCACTGTTTGTTCAGAGGGCTATTTCAGGGGGCCGGGGCCGATTCTCCCCTGAATCATCTTGATAAGGCGACCAGTGAGATCTTCCGGGCTATCCCAGTACATGACCGGGTAATGGGATACGTCGAAGCCGCAGTCCTTTATCTGGTCTTTGTGGCAGCAGAGGATCACTTCTTTCCCGATCCCCTGGGCATAGCCGACCTCGTAATAAACGCTGGGGCGGTGATATGTTAGGTCAGCGACGACGAATCGGCAGGCCTTCAACTCCTTGCGGATTGCATTGTCAATCAGGTCACTGTGCAGAACCATGTCAATCCTGCGGGGCTCGTACCCAGCCTCGCGGATCGCCGGAGCCAGCGCCTTGTTGAAAACGCCATCCAGTTCGGGGTCGCCGATGCGCATGGCAACAAAAGCACTTGATCCCTCGTTGGAGACGTCTTTGAACTCGGCGAGGAAGTTCTCTCCTTTGCGGGTCAAGACAAAGTTGTCTTGCGATGCGACTTTGGCCATTCCCTCGCCAATTGCCTCCCGGATGAAGGCAACACACTCTTCTCCGTTCACAGCAAAGACAACAGAAGTCTCGATTCGTGCATCAAATTGAACCGGGGAGCCAAAGCCTGTTCGTTTCGCCTTTAGATAACTGAGAAGAAGGGCTATCTTCTCATCTGTGCTCCGGGGGATCCGAACCGGCTCGATGATCTCCTGCATGTTGTCCGTCATCAGCAGCGGGGTGATCATGTTTCTCTCGAAGCGGAAGCGTAGGACTCCGCTCATGACGTGATCCGCTAGCCCGGCCGCTCTCCAAGGGCGACTACTTGCGGCCTCTTCAGTTATCTCGAAATCTCCGCAGCAGGGACATTTGACTCGAAAAACGTCCCTGTCAGACAATTCCCTGACTTCACCTTTCGCTCCGCAAACAGGGCAGGTCGTCAGTTCCACTGTCCATCCTCCCGGGTTTTTCCACATACGTGAGATCAAGCCCCATCAAATTAGCCTCCAAGCCTCTTGTTCCTCCTGCTGCTTGTACCGATTCGTGCTCTCTTGTCAGTAATTGACAGCATTCCACAGATTGATTGACGGATATTGTACTCTACGTCATTCTGCGAGAAGTGCTGAGCAACCATTACCCTGAGCATCAGTTCGGGCAGGTATCTACCTCTCACCTTCGACCATGCTTCACGCACGGCTTCACTCGGGTATTTCTTGCTGTTTTCCTGCTTCAAGAGGAAGAAGACCAGTTCTTCTGCCCGCGTTCTGTTGCCAGAGGCAACCTTCTCATAGGTGACTGTGAGAACCTTGTGCCCGACATCGTAAGCGATTCTCTTGATGACGGCATAGCTCCCAACGAAAGTCAGACCACCGATCATATGCCTCGCCTTCCTCTCAATTTTCTCGTAAGCGGCATCCGGGTATCGGTTCCTGAGAAGAGCCACGACAACTTCAAGAACCTCCCCGCGTTCGGCGCTGACGCACTCAAGGAGAAAAGAAAGCAGTCTTAGCCCAAGATCGATGCACTCGCGGGTTATCTTCTGCTTTGCCTCTGCGTCAAGAGAAACCGGAAAATTCCGAAGAAGCTGCCCTGTGATCTGCATTGACTTCGCTGCAGCATTGATTCGGCTTATCGTGTCGACCGCCTCTAGGGCGTCAATCTCTCTGCCCTCGACATATGCCCCCTTCCCGGTCATTCGTTGTGGATTCGCACGGTCTTTTGCTTCGCTCGCCTTCTTTTCCCTGCTCGCAAGGTCGCCCGACTCTACTTCGAGCAGCCCTTTTATGTCTCCGATGTCGGTCAGATGGAAGAGATCCTCGTCAAGCGTGGCTTTTGGCTTGTCCTTGAGCTGCTGTCTGGCAGCATCAACAACACACTCGAGCAAAAATTCATCCTTCGTAAAGTACGTCAGGAACAGGAGAATGTTGGCCGCTTCCTCGACATACGTCAGTTTGCTCAGGCGGCGTACTTCCTCCCGGATTTCATTTCGCGCAAGCTTGTCTTTGAAGTAAAATGCCACGAAATAGTAATAGAGATATCGATACTTGAATGTCCATCCACCTTCGTGTTCTTCCATGAGAAGGGCCGTCTTAAGATCTGTGGCCACCGTGCCCATATTCATCCTGAGATCGTGGACCTCAGCAAAACGATTGTTAAACGCGGCTAATTCCTCATGTGTAATCTCATTTTTTCTTGCCTCATGTAGCCTATATGCCAATTCGGAAAGATATGTTGCAAGCGTATCGTATTGATTTATCAGCTTTCTCGTATGCAACGCAGTCTTGATTACTAGATCGAAGCAGTCCGCATGGGAGCTGAGCTTAGTATCGACCGGCTGGCCTACCTCAGATGTCGCCAGGATCGCGAGCACGTAGATTGGGAAACTCGGCATAACGTTCCCCTCAATCATGGCCTCGAACATCCTGAGTAATCCCCGTTTTCTCGCGGAAAGGTCCTCTTCGATGCTCTCCATCCCACCCTCGAGGGCGAGCCACTTATCGACTAGGGCACCCCGCCTTTCGTAGCCAAACTCCAGCATTTCGTACAACCTGAAGGACTCCCCGTCACGCAGACCTCCGGCAAGCTCAACTGTCGCGGAGACATCCAAGTCCATTGCACCGGCAATTAGAACACACTTTGACGCAAAGGCAGTCACCTTGTTGATAAGTTCCTTTACTTCACGCCGTGGTTCGCTCCTGTGCCTGCCATTTGCGAAGGAAAACCCGTCGACAATGATGACGCGCTTCGCGGGAACGAGTTGCTCGTATTCCTCTGTCCGATTACGGCCATATTGGGCAGCAAATGCATCCAAAATGTCCTTTTTGGTTCTGTCCCACGTAGACCATGGCTTCCTCGATAGCAGTATCGGGACGTAACCTTCCTTGAGGAACTGCTTGAAAACCGTTTTCGCCAGCGACGTTTTCCCCTGCAATTCCTCGGCATATACAAGGGACACCGTCGCTTGACACAAGGTGGCAAATGTCTCTTCCCCCCTTATCCGGCTCTTGCACTCGCTCGTCTCCAAGTCCATTTGCTGGAGTTCCGGATACACGAAAATGTCGTCCAAGGTGACCTGTGCTTTAAGCCGGTGATGTAGGGGCATTCCAACATTGCTGAGAATATTCGCAAACTCCTGCTTCGGTTCCATTTCGCTACGCCTCCTCTTGGGGTTCCCCGAAAATGGGGGCAGTGCACGTGTGCTCACTTCCGCCCTCCGATACAACACGCCATCCCAGGTGAAAGAGCTGAAACTCCGCAAGGTAGAACCTGCGGTGAGGACTAACACCTTGAACGAACTTCTGGTCGCATTGTCGGTTTCCGAAAGGGCGCCCCCGTCCGAATACACGACATTCGCGTTGGATTTCCATCTTGAGGTGATGCTCAGGTCTTCCACGTGCTCATGACCGGTCATCACGTAATCAACGACCTTTTCGATTCTTTCTCGAACGGGTCGGGCTGCCTCCGAGTGGAGCCAATGCAGCGGGTAGTGCGTCATCGCGACACATAGCTTCTCTTGCGGGTTGTCCTTGCGTATTTTTTCGGCAATTGCCGCCGCGTACTTCGGCGTTCTCGCACTATCGTCTAAGTGTGTGGTCAGGCACAGGACCCTTGTACCCTCAAAAGCATACTCGTAGTAGCCGTACCCGCCCTCTGCCGCCAATCGGATGTTCTCCGCCCCTCCCGAATTGTTGAGGAAAATGTCGAAAAAGGCCGACTGCGACTTGGGGCACTGGCGAAATCCTCCGGCCCCTTCGAGCGTGGAACTATCGTTCTCATTTCTACAACTGGTGCCTCCGGTTCCATCGGGACTGTCGACAAGATCCCGGTCCCAATCATGGTTTCCTGGAACAGCCACAATTCGAAGGTTCTTTGACAAGTGAGGAACGGAGTTGCGCAGCTTCTCCCGCAGAACCCGCACGAAGTACGCTGCAGCTTCGTACTGTTCACGCTTGCCCGAAAAAGTGACGTCGCCGGTAATTGCGATAAGTAGCTGATCAGCGTCCACATCAACGCTTGAGATCGCAGCGGTGATCTTGTCCACCCGGGAGAATATCTCGTCGTTTCGCGATGAGATGTGCAGATCACTAAGGTGCACAAGTACGGTCTTCATCTAGTCCTCCTCACCACTGAAAATGCGACCTGCCTCGAGAACACTATCGTCTGCAGACGCTGCTTCAGCGACTCGCCATAGACCGCGAACTTGCCGCAGAAGCGAATGATATGTACTCCAACTACGTAAGTCAAGACATTTCCGCCCCCTCAGCCTCTCTCTCTCCGCTTCCCCATTCGGACTTCTATCACGCTTTGGCTATCGCCAAAACCGGCATTTCGCTCCATGTGCGGCCTTCCAGCATACGGCCAGCCTTCTTCTTGTTCACCCCGCCCCATTGCTTGAAGAAAAAGGGCACGCCCTGAGCCTGTCGAATGGGAGCCTGTCGAATGGGGTGAGGGTAGTTGCTGGTCGGGCCTGTTTCTTTTTCGATCTTAACTCCAGACGGAGCAAGGTCCGCCTCAGGCGGAGACGCCGGACGCCAGACTAATGCAGCCGTGGCGTTATGCCCAAGCCCAGCTTCCCCCCATAGGGTGAGCACACGCTTAGAAGAGTCTTTCGTCCGTCGTCTGTCGTCCGTCGGCAATCCAACACCAAAACGCAAGAGGGCGGGGTGAACGCGACTACGATTCGTCCGTCGTCTGTCGTCCCCTTCGACGCCGGGCCTACGGCGGGCGTCGCTCCGTTGATCCAACAGCCCGGGCAAAGGCCAACAGCCAGGGCAAACACGAAGCGAGACGCATCGTCTACTATGGCGGCCAACAGCCATTGAAGCCAGGCCGGAGACGTTAGGCTGGGGGCTGTAGGAAAACCACGAGCCAAGAAAACAGCCGGGCGGAGACGCAGAATTAGGTTTGTTCACGACGTCATGTGGGGTGCCGGGTTAATGCGCCAGGGCATCCCCAGCAGGACGAACGCGCGCAGACGCACCAACCACAGTTCGCCTGCGGGATGTCCTTGAATGTCCACGTGGTCCGCCTCAGGCGGATGCCCCTACGATCACCAACAGCCAAGATTGCCGCGCGGGTGCGCGGCGCTCCTACCCAGTATCCCCTTGAAGGGTGACGGGGGTATGGCTTTTCCTTGGCAACGGCTTCCTCCGAACCCATATTGGCTTCTCTTCCGGGCCTCGCAATCCTTCTCTTTTCCGCTCTTATTCAACATTCTTCATTGCTCATTGTTCATTGTTCATTCTTCATTGTCTATTGTCCCGCGATCAATATCTCCGGGGCTACATCGAATACCATCGCGTCCGGCGTGTCCCGCCGCTTCTTGTATTGCTCGAAGTACTGCTGCCACTTTTCGGCGCGATCCGGGACCTCGGCGATCGGCACTTTGCCCTTGTGATTGAAGAGAACAAGGTACTGGGCGACGACTATCGCCCCGATCGGCCCTGCCCAGAAGGCAAGGAAACAGTCGCCCCGCGCAAGCTTTTCGACCGATTCGGTCGTGCCGAAAAAGGGGACCACGGAAGAAGCGGAAGCGAGCATCGCGCGCGCTTTCTCGGGGGAGGTCAGCGTAAATTCGCCCTCAGCAACCATGAACATCTCGAGCATATCTTTCTGTAACAGCAGGTGCCAATCGGAAGGGACTTCCTTTTCGTCCGATCCCGCACGGCTCAGGAAGATAATCGCTTTCACCCCGCCGAATGCAAGCGCGAACTGCCCGGACGGCGTAGTCTCGCCCTCCTTGGGCTCGTTCCAAATACGGGTGGCGATGAACTCCAGTTGAATGAAATCAGGAGGCTCGGCGGTCCACCAGGTCCAATGAGCTGTCCCGGGAAGGGCGACTTCGAGAGTATCGAGCGCGTCACTCACTCGCAGGACCTTCTTTTGGGATCAACTTCCGCACGGATGAAATCATGCCCTATGCCCGCCTGTCAGTCTTTCAGAATGCCATTGAGCCAGCCGCCGACCTTTTCGGCCCACACGCGACCATGCTCCTTCAGGCCCTTGGCGCTGAAGTGAATGCCTGCGCCACCGCCGTCCCGGTTGTCGCCGCCCAGCTTGTCGGTGTCGGGGCCTTCGAGCGCGAAGCCCTCGTCCCAGAGCCGCTTCTGCGCGTCTCTTGTGCTGGCGAAAGTCTGCGCCTGGGGATTGAGGTAGGAGACCTGCGCGACAAACCAGGGGAAATCCCAGCCCGCGCGTTCCTTGGAGCCGACGATCATCGTCACCATCTGCTCGAAGTACATGTCGGACGTCATCGCAACGTCGGACTCGCCCTGGTGCCACATCACGCCGCGGAATCCGTTTCTGCCCAGCACCAAAATGCGGGTCTCCATCCAGTTGAACAGCTCGCCTCCGGGCTGCCAGGCCGAAACGGACGTGCCGCCGTGGCCGGTGACCGCCACGCCGATGGGAACCTTGAAGCGCGCGTACATCTCGTCGCCGAATGACGGCCAGAAGCTGCCGCCGCCGGAGCCATCGTGGCAGCCGGGTTGCGGGTCATCGGCGATCCGCCAGACCGCGCCGTCAAAGGTGGCGACCTTCTTGCTGGCGGTCTGCAGTTGGGCCTCCCCGCAATTGGTGGAGTTCGACTGCCCCGCGCCCACAAATACCTCGCCAACGCCGACGTTTTCAACCGACATAGCGGAAAGCTCCTTGTCGCCCTTCATCGCGCGGACATCAACCTTGTACCAGCCTCCCGCTCCTGCGGGCAGCACGCCGGAAAATGATCTGCCCGTCAGCGGGATCGCTACCCACTTGGGGTCAATCGTGCCAAATGTCGCGGTGCCCACGACCCGAGCCTGTACGGCATCCGCTTCGAGCTTGGTCCTGCCAGCAACGTACACGGTGCCGGATGACTTGGTCGCACGCTGAAAGACCTGATAAGCCCTTGGTGAAAGCAGTGTTATGGGGGGCTCGGAAAATACCTTGGGTTTCATCAACTCCGCCACCTTCGCCGCGTCCTCCTTTGCGATGGGGCCAAGTTCGATGGTGATCTGCCGGGCCTCGCCCACTGCAAGGTCGCACTGCCAGACCTGCAGGCCGTAGAAGGGCCCCCAAAGGCGGTTCGAGCCGGTGATTTTCAGGCGGGAAGCGCCGCAAAACCACTCGCTGACCGCAGCCTCGGCGGTAACGGGTGCGCGAAGCAGTTCGCCCTTGTCGTTGCGCATTACGCGCACGCCGGAATCGAGGATTATGAACAGGATGTTGGCCGCGTTGGACTTGTTGGTCGCGGTCCAGACCATGCCGGTGGGGGTGAATTCGTACTTGATTTCCGAGGTATCGCACTGTGCGGTGATCGCATTGCCGGTTCTCTTTGGCGCGGAGAGCCTGGCGATGCCGGTCTGGTAAAAATACACCCCTCGCGAGCCCCCAATAACCGCGTTGAGGAATTCCGCCCCGCCGACCTTAAGGCTGGTCATGCAGCCGTCCTCGGCAATTTCTGCTTCGTAGGCTGGGCAAGAGGCGATGAGCCCGGCCCCCTTCTGCTTGAAGGTCACGGACTCCGCGGGTGCGAGGGACGCCACGGAGACAAGCACGGCAAGGGCCAGCAGAAGGGATGTTCGATGATACTTCATAACCACCTCGGGTTGTGCATCTACTATAGCGCAGGGAACAGGTTTTGCAAAGACTTGGGGTCAAATTGGCGGGATGGGCAAAAAGGGTTATCATCGGGCCAAAAGGAGCCCGCAGGATGATCGCAAAAATCGTAACCCTGGTTCTGTACGCCATCCTGATCATGGCGGTCGGTTATATAGGGTCGCGCAAGACCAAGTCCTTCAAGGACTTCCTGCTGGGCGGCGGAACGGTTGGCCCCTGGATGAGCGCACTGTCATACGGAACCGCCTACTTTTCGGCGGTTTTGTTCATCGGCTTTGCGGGGAAAATCGGCTGGGTTTTCGGCCTGTCGGGATTGTGGATCGCGGTGGGGAATACCCTTGTCGGAATCATGCTGGTATGGCTGCTGATAGGCAAGAAGGTGCGGGTTTATGCCACAACCAACGGCGTTTCCACGATGCCTGAATTCCTGGAGCACCGATTCGACAGCAAGTTTCTGAAGCTGTTTTCGTCGCTATCCATCTTCATCTTCTTTATCCCTTACACCGCAGCGGTTTTCATGGGGCTCAGCTACCTGTTCACGACAACTTTCGGTATCCAGTACGAGTACATACTGCTGTTTATGGGCATCTTCACGGGATTCTACATGCTGATGGGCGGATACAAGTCAATGGCGCTGATGGACTTCATCTTCGGCATCATAATGACCATCGGGGTTGCCGTGATTATGTGGTTCGTTCTTGACAGGAGCGGCGGCGTAATGGCCGTCGTCGACAAGCTGCGCGCTATAGATCCCGATCTTGCGTCGCCTGTAGGCAAGCCCGGCTTCTGGCCGCTGGCCTCACTGGTGTTCCTTACGAGCGTGGCGCCGCTGGCAATGCCGCAATTGGTGCAGAAGTTCTACGCCATCAAGGACGACCGGTCGGTCAAGATCGGAATGGTCGTCTCGACGGTTTTCGGTCTGCTCGTAACAGCAACCGCGTACTTCTCGGGTGCGACCGGCAGGCTCTTCGTCACGCCCCAGACAAATCCCAACGCATTCGCTGACGGAAAACCGGTCTACGATGCCCTTATGCCCGAGATGCTGTCCAACATCATCCCCCCGGCGTTCTTCCTGGTAATCCTGTTGCTGATCCTGGCTGCCTCGATGTCCACGCTGGCCTCCCTTGTGCTGATCTCCGGCGCAACCATCGCCAAGGACCTGTATGCAGGATTCCTGAAGAAGGACGCATCCGACAAAGCGCAGGTATTCATGATCCGTGCCGCCAGCGCGTTCTTCATCGTACTGTCGATGATCCTCGCCCTCACAAGGCCCGCGGTGATCGTGACGATTCTGGCCATTTCGTGGGGCGCCATTGCCTCCGTCTTCCTTGGCCCCTTTATGTGGGGATTGTTCTGGAAGGGCACCACGCGGACCGGCGCGATAGCAGGATCCGTGGTGGGTTTGGCAGTTTGCATCAGCTTGTTTGTCTGGCGGGGCGAGGCGTTCGTGGCTCAGGCTGGCTCGCTGGGAATGTTGACTTCCCTGGCTGTGGTTCCGGTGGTGAGCATGATGACAGGCAAGCCCGACAAGGCAGCCGCGTAGTACCGACGTAGGCCGGTTGTCGTTCAGCCAGCGGAAGAGGGTCCGCCGGAAGCGCGTTTCCTATTGACGCGGCATCAAGGCTACGCGGAGCATATCCATCGTGTGCTCGAATGACAACCCTCTCAGGTCGGTGTTCCATGACCCATCGAAAGTGGCCGAGAGCATCTCATCTGAGAGTGAATCAGCCACGCTCCACATATCATCCTCATCGAGCACGAGGTCTCCGTTGGGGGAGAGCCCGGACACGAGATGCGGGTGGTGCAGCATCAGGTCCTCCTGAAGCAGGGGCAAAAAGCGGAGCGAGACCTTGGCGGTAACGTACACCGGCTCCCTCGCAGGTGCTTGCGCATCTCCCTTCAGGGCGGCGTTCCTGCGGTCCCAATCCGCTTCGGAGATGGCATTCCTCTTCCGGTCTGTCTCGCCCTTGAGGCTCGCGATGAAGTCCGACGGTGCGCGAGGATCCTTCAATGCAGTAAGAGACAGCTCCGCCGCATTCCGAACAGAGGAGTCATCATCTTTCAGGCATTCGATCAGGGCAGGCACCGCGCTCTTGTCCCCGGCCGTCCCAAGCGCATCTGCGGCGCGTTTGCGCGTAATGCCGAGCCTTTCCTTGAGGCATTCGAGGAGGATCGGCACCATCCCTGCGCGCTCCAACATAACAAGCACACCTGCGGCGGTGCATCTGACGTGGGCATCCTGGTCTGTCAGGAGCCTTTCAATTGCAGGAATAGCGCTTTGACGGCCGACAAACCCGAGCCATTCGGCGGCCCAGCAGCGAACGCTCCAATCCGGATCGCCCAGGTATTCGATAATGGCTGACGTTGCGGCAGGATCCGCTATATCGGCACATGAACCAACCCGGTCCGGGAACTCCGGCAACTGATCAAACCGCACTTCGATCGCGGCCTGCAGGGAACTTCGGTCGCCCATTCTCGCCAGGGCCCTGGCAACGCATCTGCGCACGCGAAAGCTGCTATCCGACAGGCTTGCCCGTAAAGCAGGAACTGCGGTGTCGTCCTTCAGTTCCTCGAGCGAGCGGGCCGCATTCTGCCGCACTAATTCGTCGGGGTCTTTCAGGCTCTCGATCAGTGCGGGAACCACCGTCCAGTTCTTCATAGTGCCGAGAACCTCGGCCGCGCACCGCCGCGCCTCGACATCCTCCCACTTGAGCCAATTGAGGGGCTGCCGGATGGCGTCCCCATCGCCGATGTGCCCCAGGACTCTTGATGCGATCATCCGAACAAAAGGGCTCTCATCCCTGAGGAGTGGAATCAGGGCCGACTGTGCAGCAGGATCGCCAATACACCCAAGTGCCTCGGCGCAATTCCTGCGCACGATGGCGTCAGGGTCCTTCAGGCCTTCCACAAGAGGCGCCAGGGCCGCCTCGTCACGGACCCTGCAAAGGAGGTCGGCTGCATGCCGCCGGATCATTATGTCCTTGTCCTTCAGTGTCGGCGCAAGCGCCTCAGCCGCCCGATGATCGGGGATGCACCCGAGAGATGATGCGGCTCGCGTTCCCAAGTCGCGGTCATCGCCCCACAGGCACTCGATCAGGGCAGGAGCGCTTTCAGGGTCCCCAATACTGCCGAGGCCAATTGCAGCCCAGTCGCGAATGTTGTGATCCGCGTCCCGCAGGCACTCAACGAGAAACGGGACCGCCCTCCGGTCTTTTACGAGTTGAAAAGCCCTGAGAAACTTTTCCCGGCCAGGTTCGTCCTTGTCCTTCAGCCAATCGCGGAACGTCTGAGTGGCCCTGGGGCCCTCGATCTCGAGCAGGGCCTCAATGGCCGCCCGCAGATCAGGGAGTATGAAGCTTGTCGAAATGAACTCGAACAATGCCGACACGGCGGCAGGATCATGGAGTTTTCCAAGAGCCTCGGCCGCCTTGCCTGCATCAGGGTACTTTTCGGCTTTCAGGCGTTTGATGAGGTCTGCAATCGTGGGTTTTTTCCAGAATCGGAACACTATCGGCTCCTTCTCCTCTTACCCATTCCGTTTCCATCGCGCACATGCGCGACCGTCAATTCTATCCCGGCTCGTTATCTGTCAAGCGACGGCCAATAATCGGGTCCTTCGACTGTGCGTAGCCACGCACGCACCAGTCGGCTCCCGGACACGCCGCCTGCCTGCAATGAGACCGGGAGGCTTGACCATGGAATGGTTATCAGTATAATCAAGTCCGGGATACAACAAAAGGAATAAGTGCCTGGGACGAGCATCGCACAGAATCTTGCACGCGGCAAGATGAACAGAACTGCGTCTTAAGAGCAGGATGGGCGGAAGATGAAAGCTGACGGCCCCGTATTTCTGGATTATTGCACGCAGCTTGCGGCCCGCGTCGAGGCCGACTGGAGCGCTCTGCCCGTGCGGTGCGCATTCGCCCACGGGCCATATTCCGTGCCAGTAATACTCGAATCGCGGGTCTCGCATCCCTGGCACGAGCCCCAGCAGCGTGACGCGACTCATCCGTCCGCGTTCGAGGCCATCGAATCCGCTCTGAAGTACGGCGTTCCGATTATCCTCGTCGGCGAGTCCGGCTCCGGCAAGACCGTGGCGATGCAGGAGGCCGCGCGCAGGCTCGCGCGAAACATAGAGAGCGCGCAGACCACTGGATGCTTCGCGCCGGTCTGCGTGGACCTCGGAACATACCGGGACTCATCCGAGGACTCCCTGCCGTTCGAGCAGGTCATTGGTCGTATGCGCCCGCGGGCAATACCGGATGGCGCGCCCATCGTCTGGTTTCTGGACGGCCTCGACCTTCTGTCGGATTCGGGGACAAGGACCGCTACGTTCTTCATTGAGGGCTCCCGGCGCCTCCAAGGGCCGGACAACTCCTTCGTGTTTTCCTCTACGCCCGACGGCAGGCTCCTTAACCAATTCGGCTCGATAGAGCACCGGGTGCTGGTCAGGATGTTTCCCCTGAGCCGCGAGTGGCGGGCTCAATGGGCGGCTTTGCACCTCCCGCAATCGTCGGATATGCTGGTCGCCTTCGAGCGCGACGATCCGTTCCAGGCTCGGCTCCTCCGTCTGCCACTCTACTTCTCCATTGCGATCGAGATGCTGAACGACGCCGGTTCCATTCCGGCGAGCCCCTTCGGCGGCCGCGCGGGTATGTTGCATTCCTTCGTCGAGTTCGCCCTGGACCGCGGGGCAAAAGAAGGGCTCGTGACCTCTGAGGAACTCGAGACCTGCCGGATGCCGGGGCGGGAGTCGGTTGACCCGCTGTTCTGGACTGCAGTTGCCGGTGGTGAGTCGCTTACAGAATGCGCCTGCTGGGCAGAGGGGATCCTCCGGCGCGTGCCCCCATCGGCCGACGC
Source organism: Candidatus Brocadiia bacterium (assembly GCA_041648755.1). GTDB lineage: Bacteria > Planctomycetota > B143-G9 > B143-G9 > B143-G9 > JBAZOJ01. The sequence continues at coordinate 4,539 of JBAZOJ010000023.1, read as the reverse complement.
TCCCGCTTGCGATTCTGAAGCCCTGGAAAAAAGGCTCGCGGTACTCCGGAAAGCGTCGCTCGTGGTGGAGAACGAGGAGGAACGCACGGTCAGGACCTTCCACAGGCAGCTTGGCGAGCACCTCGCCGCCATCCGCGTCGCAGAGAGGCTCGATCGGACAAAGGACGACCGGGCATACGAGGAGGAGATCTGGCGTTGTTTCCGCATCGAACGCCTCGACGACGCACTCGCACAGGCTCTGAGCATCCTCGAGGGGAAAACGCGCGGTTCGATGAAGAGGGCCATAGGCAATCTGTCCGCGGATGGCTGCTACAGGCGGGACCAGGCCGACCTGCTCGGAAAGACCGGAGATCCCAAGGCCGTGCCGATTTTGATGGAGTTCCTCCAGGATCCCGCCGCTGAAGCGCAAGAAGCATCTGCCAGGGCGCTTGGCGACCTCGGGGCGCGCGAAGCCGTTCCCGCCCTTCTCGAACTGCTGAAAAGGGAGCACATAGGCGTCCATGTGCTCGAAAATGCAGCCAGAGCGCTGCGCGCCATCGGGTCGAAAGAAGCCGTCCGCACTCTCATCGGGTGGCTCGACGACCCTGACGACGGCGTGCGGGACCGAGCGGCATTGGCTCTTGCGGAGATAGGAGACAAAGAGGCTGTCCCTGCCCTGATAAAATGTCTGCAGAGAGGGGACTACTCCGCAAGTGCGTCAGCAGCATGGGCCCTTGGGGATATTGGGGACCGGACGGCAATACCCGCTTTGATCGCATATACGGCGATCCCCCAGATCGAGCTGCCGAATTGCTGTGTCGAGGCGCTCGCAGCGCTCAAGGCTGAAGAGGCGGTCCCGGCCATCATCGAATTTATGGAGTCCGATCTCATTGGTGAGGAAAGCGGTCCTGCTTGGGCGCTCGAGGCCATCGGCTCTCCGAAGGCAGGACCAATCCTGGTTGATCATCTGATGAACGGCGACCACGAACTCCGATGGCAGGACGCGCTCGCGCTTGGCATCATCGGGTACAGGGAGGCGATTCCCGACCTGATGGAATGCCTCAATGACCACGACCCCGAGGTGCGGTCGTACTCCGCCGAGGCACTCGGAGAGATGAGAGCTCTGGAAGCGTTGCCGGCCCTGCTCGGATGTCTTGAAGACCCGGAGCCCAGTGTCCGCTCCTCTGCCGTTGCCGCTTTCGGATACTTTCGCATCAGGGAGGCTTTCAATCCGGTGATCAGAGCCCTGGACGATCCGCATACCTGGGTCAAAGACGCTGCGGCAGAGGCGCTCGGGAGAATGGGGTTTCGGGAAGGGCTCCCATACATTCGCAGGTACTTGGAGGAACACTGCTACTTCCATTGCGAGGGAGTTCTTTGGGCGCTCGCTGAAATTGGAGGCCCGGAAGAAACGCCTCTATTGGTGGAGTTGCTTACCCGCAACTATTACAAATACGATGGAGATGTAATCTCGGCGCTTGCCACGCTTGGAGATGAGCGCGCCATTTCACCTATTCTCGCTGGCCTGTCCAAGACTGTGTTTCACACCACTGAAGATAAGAAATTCATTAATGTAATTGGCGAGAGAGACTGCTTCTTCTCCGCGGTTGTCGCCATAGCAGTGAGGAGTCGGATTTCGGTATTCTCGATCGCCAGGGAGTGCCACAGGTATGGCATCCCATATTCCGACTGCTCCATTCTGTTTTCGTCGCTCGGGCGCAGAATCCGGCGCTCGGAGTACAAGAAGAGGCTTGCCGAGGTCCGGTAGAGGGAATCAGCCTTTGCAGCCGAAGTGATCGGGGTAGAGCATGATGATGCGCAAAGGGGAGTGCTGTAAGGGGAAGTAGCGGGTTACTTCTTTGGCGCTTCCATCCCGGCTTTCGCCGCGATGATCATATCCCGTATCTCGCGCACGGCCCGCTGTTCGGCGTCGCGTTCGGTCTCGCCTTCGCGGGGGGCAAGTTCCTCCGGGCGAATCGGATCGAGCACCGTGGCGCGAATCTTGTAGGGCCGGGGGAGTCGATTGCTGCGAGGCCAGGCACGACAGGCCCCTGAGACAGCGATTGGGAGAATTGTGGCGCCCGTGCGCCTTGCCAGCCACACAAATCCAGCCTTGAAATCGGCGATCGTCCCGTCCTTCGACCGCGTTGACTCCGGAAAAATCAATATCGCGCTTCCGCCTTCGAGCAATTCCACCGCCTTCTTCAGCCCCCCGAGCCCCGAGCCTTCCCGGTCAATGGGAACAGCTCCCAGGATACTGATGAACCCCCCGAACAACCTGTTCCGAAACAGCGTCGAACGCGCCAGAAAGCGCAGCATCCGGGGACAGGAAACCTCCGCGAGGATGGGATCGAGATAGGACTGATGGTTCATCACGACAATGACGGGGCCCTTGGAGGGCATCGGCGCGCCCTTGCGGCGCGGGAAGAAGCGGAAATAGACGTAGCAGGCCAGCCGAGACAGAAACCTGACGGTGAAAGGCACCGGCGAAAGCGAGGGCCTGAACAGCCCGGGGCTTTTGCGTTTAAGCGTTTCCTGCGAGGACAACCTTCGAGTCCTTTATGAGAATCGCCAGCACTTCAGGAATGGAAAGCCCGGTAGTGTCAATCACGATCCCGCCCTCGGGCACCTTCAGCGCGCCCCAGGGCTTTTTCCGGTCGTTCGCGTCGCGAGCCTGCTGTTCGGCAAGCACCTGCTCCAGGTAAGTCTCCCGGCCCCGCGCGAGTTCTTCAGCCAGACGGCGGCGCGCCCGCTCGATCGGGGAGGCGTCGAGAAAGAACTTCACCTGCGCATTGGGGAATACTACGGAGCCCATATCACGGCCGTCCGCCACAAGGTCGAACCCCTGCGCCATGGCGGCAGCACGTGCATTTACCTCGACCCGGACGCCGATTGCAGACGATACGGGCGATACGGCGCGGGATACTTCGGTTGAGCGGATGAGCCCGTCAACGCATTCATCGCCAAGATACACCGATGTCTTGCCGTCGCATCCCACCGCCTTGAGTGGGGCTTCATGGGCCTGCGACTCCCATAGCCCGGGGTCGAAATATTCCATGCGGATATAGTACAGGGCGATGGCCCGGTACAGTGCACCACTGTCGAAATGCACGAACCCGAGTTCGGCCGCGAGCATACGGGCGAGGGTGCTCTTTCCCGCACCCGCCGGCCCGTCGATGGTGACTATTTTGCCAGCCATTACCTCTCCAGGTAAATGTGCCTCTGCCAGTCCGGATCCGGTTTCTGATATTCGCGACGGAAATGTACTCCGCGCGACTCGGTCCGCGTGAGGGCGGCATCGACGACAAGCCGCGCCACCATCAGCAGGTTCTGCAGTTCCCAGCCATTCAGCGTAGTGAACCGGCGGTACACCATGTACCGGGCCCACTGTTTGATCTTGGACAGTGCTTCTTCGAGACCGGCCTCTTCCCTAACGATGCCGCAGTGGCGCCACATAAGGCTCTTCAGGGAATTGCGTGCGTCGGCGATGTCCATTTCCACGTCGGGAAAAGCACTGTCGACCTTTTCACCGCTTTCGCACACGGCAAGGATCATCGGGGCAGGGGAGTGCGCGGATTCCAGCGCCTCGACGGCAGCGTTCTGTCCGGCGATTTCGCCAAAGACAAGGCTTTCCAGCAGCGAGTTCGAACCCAGGCGGTTGGCGCCGTGGAAACCAGTCGCAGCCGCCTCTCCGCAGGAGAACAGCCTGCCGACGGTTGTGCGCGTTGTAGTGTCGACCTTGATTCCGCCTATGGAGTAGTGCGCGCTTGGGAAAACGGGTATCAGGTCGGTGCCGATGTCAAGGCCGTAGTCGGCAAGGACGCGCGTAACCTGCGGGAATCTCTCGCGTACCTTCATTGGGCCAAGGTGGCGCATGTCAAGGAATACCGAAGAGGACCGGGTGCGCTCGGCCTCGGCGAGTATGGCTCGCGAGACCACGTCGCGCGGGGCAAGCTCGGCCTGGGGCGAATAGCGGGGCATAAAGCGTTCAAGGTGTACGTTGAGCAGGAAGGCGCCTTCGCCGCGCGCTGCCTCGGTAATCAGGAATCTGGGAGCGCCTGCCATATAGAGCGTGGTGGGATGGAACTGGACGAATTCCATATCCTCGATGCGGGCGCCTGCGCGGTATGCCATCGCGATGCCGTCGCCGGTTGCGGTTTCCGGGTTGCTTGTCTCGCGATACACCTGGCAGAAGCCGCCGGTGGAGATAATCGTCGAGCGGGCGGAGACCACGGCAAATTTGCGGTCGGGGGTGAGGACAAGTGCGCCAAGGCAGTTGCCGCCCTCGACCAGCAGGTCTATGGCAAACGTGCTCTCCATAACCGTGATCCGGCTGTTGGAGCGCACCGCGTCGCAGAGCGAGCGTTCTATTTCGCTGCCTGTCCTGTCGCCCAGCGCGTGCAGGATGCGCCTGGAGGAATGGCCGCCCTCGCGCGTCAGGTTGAAGTCTCCGTTGCCGACCATGTCGAAGTGCGTGCCCAGCTTGACCAACTCGCGAATCCGCGCAGGGCCTTCGCGAACGACCAGTTCGACCACATCCCTGCGGCATACCCCGTAACC
>JBAZOJ010000022.1:0-24920 GCA_041648755.1 Candidatus Brocadiia bacterium | reverse complement strand
GCTTATTGAGTTGGAGGAATAGAAGCACCCGGAGCAAGCCTTGCGCGCAATCCCTTGACGTGGGGTCAAACTGCGGGATGATTTCCAGCGGGGAATCACCTTGAATGCCTGCTTGCCTCCCATCAGCCCCCGCTGCAAACGAATATCGAATCGAAGGGGTAAGAATGAAATACGTGCTGTTCCTTGTTCTTGCGCTGACGGCAGCAGTCTTCCTGATGACCCGGTCAACCGGGGCCGAGCAGGAGGAAGTCAAGCCTGCAATGGTCACCAAGGTCTATGACCTGTCCCGCCTCTTCGCGCCTTCGCTCAAAGGCGCTTACCGCCTCGATTTCGCCGATGACATCGAGGAGCTCTTCATCGCCTACATCGAGAACAATCCCGACCCACCGACGCTGAAAGAGCACATCCGCGACCTGATCGACTGGAAGGACGACGACCCCGGCGAGTTGGTCTTCGCTTCCGATCAAAGGCTCATCGCCCGCGACACCCCAGAGAGGATCAGGAAGATCGACCGTGCCGTGGACGCCCTGCTCCCACGCCACGAGCGCTTTCAACTCGGCTTTGCCCTCCTCTCCTCCACTTCCCCCGCCCTCCCCTCGATTGCGGCGCTCCCCAATTCGCTTGATGACTCTGTCCGCACGCTTACTGACCGAGGCTTCTCTCTTCAGTGGATGGTTCACTGCTCGGTCGTCCCTTCAAGGACGTTCAGGCTCGCAACGCTCAAGCCCACTGCGCATGTTGCGGACCTCGAGGGCTTTGTCGCCACAGCGGCCACTGCCTTCCAGCCGGTGGTGCGCGACGCCAAGCCGGGAACGGTGCTCACGCTGCGCGCAACTGAAGTCGGAGAGGCTATGACGCTTGCCTGCGCGGTCACGGATGTAACTCTCAAAGGAATCCGAACGGTCGCCTTCGGAGGCGTGCAACTCCATCTCCCGGATTACGCCTTCAGCACGCTCCACCGGCAGCTTCCGTTCCCCAGCCCCGGCACCACCCCGATGACCTGGCTTGCCGACGGCAGACGCATGGTCCTTCTGGTCACCCTCGAGTGAGTGTGGAGAAAATATGCATAACAAAGCCAGACTGCTCCTCCTCGCCGCGCTCATCCTCGGGACGGCCGTCTTCTTCCTCGCCCGCCACTCCTCGGCCGAACAGGAGGATGAAGCGCCCGGCATGGTCACCAAAGTATACGACCTCTCCCTGCTCTTTCCCACCAACTGCGAGCCAGGCGACTTCCTGTCCCCCCTCGAAAGTGTTGTCCCGGTCTTTCAGTCGGGCTATGAAGCGCCCGACCAGGTGCTTTATGACATCAGGGATCTTGTGGGCTGGCGCGAACACGCTCCGGGACAGATGATCCTCACGGGCGACCTGAAGCTCATCGTTAGGAACACGCCCGCGATGATAAGGCAGGTGGACAAAGCGATCACCGCCCTGAAACTCGCCCCGGTATATCGCGATCTTCGGCTCGCCTTTGTTTCGGGAGAAGGCTGCGCTGCCGCGGTTCCTGCCGATCTGGGATTCGATGCATCGCTTGCCCTGCTTAGGGACCGCAAGTGCGCGGTCGAATGGATTACACAGGTTTCCCTCGCGTCCGAAAGCACCTCCCGCCTCGTGGGTGCCTTCTCCACTTCATACATTCGGCAAGGCGAGGGCCTGATAGCCACTCTTGCCGCCTGCCAGGACCCCTACGTACGCGCATTTACCCACGGGTTGGTCATCAACCTCACCGCGTCCGAGTGGCGTGGAACCACTTGTATCAAGTGCGCCGTGCGCGAACTCCATCTCAAGGGCTGGCGCACCTATCCCCAGAACTCATTTCCCCTCGATTTGCCCGATGCCTCTATGGGAAGCCTCGACAGGTCCCTCTTCTTCCGCGGGCCCGGCACCCAATTGGTTCCTTATATACTCGATGGCTCTCCCCGCGCGCTGCTCGTCGAGTACTCCGGCAAGACCGTCATAGGCGAGATCGGAAGGGAGGTCAGATGAAGTACATGCTGGCCGCACCCGTCCTTTTTGCAGCTTTCCTCCTCCTGGCTGCCGGCCGACCGGACGCCGAGGACATCCCGGCGCGCGATACGATGGTCTTCCGCACCTATGATTTCTCCCCGCTGTTTGGGGGCCAGCCCTGGTACTTACCCATCATGGATGCCGGTCTCTTCCCACATGGATACGAGGAAATCGACGACTCGGGGAACTGGGTAGGAGATATCATCGAGACTGCAAGACGTGTCGCCGGCTGGGATCCCGCCGACAAGAACGACGCCATCGTCGCGCGCGGCCAGAAACTGATCGTCCGCAACACCCCCGCCAAGATTGCTGCGTTCGATGCAGCCCTCCGCTCCCTCTATCCGCGCTATTCATCCTGCCAGTTCCGTGTCGCCCTGCTCTCGGCCGACGGCGTGGAATTCCCCGAGCCTCCCGGGAAAGCGCTTACATTCGACAATGCGCTCGCGTCCCTTCGCGCCTCAGGCTTCGGCGTCATCTGGAGCACTTGGGGCTCTTGTGTCCCGGGCGGGAGCTACAGGCTTTTCACGGGACGGATGGCGGGTTTCGTTACTGCTCAGGAGGGATATATTGCTGACTTTGCCTCCAGCAGCAATCCAATTACCAAGTACTGCTCAACCGGTTCGGTGCTCTCCATCCACGCCTCCCTGGACGGCGACTGCCTCGCGCTTCTCCTCACCTTCGAAGAAGCGCTTCCGGAGGAAGTGCGAACTACAGTCCAGAACGGAAGCGAACTGAGCCTCTTCGACATACCCAATGTGGCCTTCACGAAGCGTTTGATCTTTGACGCACCGGCAACTCGATCCTTACCCTTTGAGTTACACGGCTCCACCTTCATACTGCTTTTCGCTTTCGAGGGCTTCGAACTGCCGCTTTTCGGCGGGGAACAGGAGCAAAAATGAAGAAGGCCATTTTAGCGGCGCTCGCGCTGGCTGTCGCTTTCTTCCTTTTTTCAGGAAGATCCGTCGCCGAGCAGGAGGATGACGGGCAGACAGTAACCAAGATCTACGACCTCTCCGTCTTTTTCATCAAGCCGGTCGGTTTCCCCGGCCCGAACATAGACATTACCGACAATCCCCCTGAGCCGCCGGTCGAGCTTCCCAAACCCGAGGACGCGCTTACTCAGATCAAGACGCTGGCGGGCTGGACAGAAGCCGACGACCCCGATGCAGTCGAGTTCATCTATGACTACAAGCTCACGGTCTGTACCTCCCCGGCTAGGATCCGAGACTTCGACCGAGCCATCGAGACCCTCTTCCCCAAGCCCTGGTCCCACAATGTCACCCTCCTGCTCGCCACGAGGGACGACGGCGCTGCCCCCCCTGCCATGGACCCGGCCCTCGGCTTCACCGACGCCCTCACCTCTCTTAAGAAGCAGGGATTTTCCACCCGCTGGTTCGGCCAGCTTAGCCTCCTGCCCGGCAGAACCTCGGTGCTCTGGAATGGCCGCGACATCTCGTACGTCGCGGGGCAGGAAGCCCTCATTGCCACCTTCTCCCGCAGTTTCAGCCCCATCGTCAAGTACAGGGGTTTTGGGTCTCTCATTCAACTGAAGTATCACGATTTAGACAAGGCCACAACAATCGATGTGTATTACCGCGAGGCACGTCTGAAGGAGATGAAGTCTTCGATCCAGAACGGCAACGAAATCCAGTTGCCCGTGATTGCCTACAACGACTGGCGCAGGCAGCTTGTCTTCTCCCGGCCGGGCATTCAGACCATCGGGTATTACTTCGACGGCACAGCCTGCGTGCTGCTGATAGAGTTGGAGGAGTAGAAGCACCCGGAGCAATCTGATCGCAATCCCTTGACGTGGGGTCAAACTGCGGGATGATTTCCAGCGGGGAATCACCTTGAATGCCTGCTTGCCTCCCACAGCCCCCGCTGCAAACGAATATCGAATCGAAGGGGTAAGAATGAGATACGTGCTGTTCCTTGTTCTTGTTCTGGCGGCAGCGGTCTTCCTGATGACCCGGTCAACCGGAGCCGAGCAGGAGGATGTCAAGCCTGCAATGGTCACCAAGGTGTACTATCTCTCCCGCTACTTTTCCAGGGAAGAACCGCCCTATCAGCTTCTCGAGATAATTGAGCAGCCTGCGGTCTTTTTGGCAGACGAGCCCGATGTCGCTCCAGTCTATGCCGCCCTGGAGGACATCAAGAGACTGGTCGGTTGGGACTTGGACGATCCAGGTGAGATGGTCCTGACTCAAGACTGGCGGCTGATTGTACAGAACACACCCGAGAAGATCCGTGACTTTGATCGTGCGGTCGCAGTTGTCCTACCCAAGTCCGATTGCTACCAGGTTCGAATTGCCCTTGCCACGAAAGAGACCAATGAGGTGCCCCCTTTCGGCCCGGCAGCCAAAAGCCTGGAGGATCGGTTGGTATCGCTCAAGGGACAGGGCTTTGAACTCAAGTGGATGACCCCTGCTTCGTTGAAAACTGGAGTGGCCGCCCGGTTCACCTCAGGTCGATCGATCTCGTACATATCAGATCAAGAGGGCCTGATAGCGACATTCGCGCGGGCTTATGATCCTGTCACCAGTTCCCTGCGCACTGGGATGGTGATCTCACTGAAAGCGAGTGAGACCGGCGAGGCAGTCTTAATTGACTGCTCGCTGCGCGAGGCCAGGTTCAAAGGCATGAAAACCACAATGCAGAACGGCAACGAAATCCAGTTGCCCGACGTCACATTCAACTCATTCCGCAGGCAAGTAACGTTCGCCGAGCCAGGCACACAGGCCCTGACATACGCGTCTGACGGGACTGTCGGCGTGCTGCTGATTGAGTTGGAGGAGTAGCTGCCAATACCCAGTCCTATAACAGGCCTTGTATCACGCACAAGGAGTTGAGACGAAATACGTGCTGTTCCTTGTTCTTGCGCTGGCGGCAGCGGTCTTCCTGATGACCCGGTCAACCGGAGCCGAGCAGGAGGATGTCAAGCCTGCAATGGTCACCAAGGTCTATGACCTCTCGCAGTTCTTCTCCCGGAGCGGGGAAGGCGATCCCAGGCTCGATTCGGAAGAGGACCCCGACACCTCGCACCTCGGGATGATGGAGCCCCGGGAGGATCCCGATTCTTTCCTCAACGCTGCGCTGGAACTCGCGCATTGGGATTTGAACGGGAAGGTGAAATGTCTCTTCTCGTACGACAGCAGGCTCATCGTCACCAACACCCCCGAGAAGATCGCCGAACTCGACCGCGCCATCGCGAGCCTCCTGCCCAGGGCCGCACGTTACCATGTCCGCATCGCGCTCGCGTCGAAGGACGCCACCGACCTCCCGGAATTCGGTCCCGTTCAGGGCACCCTCGACGACGGCCTGCGCGTCCTGAAAGCCGCCGGATACGCACCCAAGTGGATTACACAGACGACGCTCGCTCCCGGCCGGAAGTGCCGCCTGACCACGTGGATAGGAGTGCCCTACGTGTCGGAACAGGAAGGACTTATAGCCGAACTGGCCACCGGCTTTGTCCCTGTCGTAGAGATTCTCCACGCTGGCGTGTCGCTGACTCTGCAGGCCACCGAAGCGGAAAACGGCCTGGCCCTGGACTGCTCACTGCGGGAGAAAATACTCAAGGAAATGAAAACCTCAAAACAGAACGGCAACGAGATCCAATTGCCCGTTATCCCAAGGTGCACCCTGACCAGAAGATTGGCCTTCGACAAGCCCGGAACCCGTTCACTGGCCTATTCGTTCGAGAAAACCTCCTGCGTCCTCCTGATCGAGCTACAGTAGTCGCTTTACGGAAATGGTGATAAGATGAAATACGCCTCGCTTTCCGCCCTGACGCTCGTTGCAGTAGTATTCCTGATGACCGCCACCTCGGGGGCCGAGCAGGAGGATGTCAAGGCTGCGATGGTCACGAAGTTCTACGACCTGTCGGCATTCTTCAGAACTCCGGTAGGTTTTCCTGGCCCGAACATCGATATTACCGACCGGGATGATGATCATGGGCTGACCGACGGCGCCATGGACCCGGAGCACGCCGCCGATCTGATTCGGGATCTGGCTGGCTGGCCCGACGAGAACAAGGACGAACTGGCGCAGTTCACTTACGGCTACAGGTTCCTGGTTAGAGTGACGCCCGCCAAAATCCGCGATTTCGACCGCGCCATCGAGACCCTCTTCCCCAAGCCCTGGTCGCACAACCTGACCGTCGCCCTCGCAGTGAAGGAGGGAGGCGACGCACCTCCCGCCGTGGATGCAGGGCTTGCGATGAAAGACGGGCTCGCGTTCTTGAAGGGACAAGGATTCTCCTGCAAATGGTTCACCCAGGTAACGCTCTGCGCAGGCCGGGTGACGAGGTTGTTCAATGGGAATACCGTTTCCTATGTCTCGGACCAGGAAGGCCTGATTGCAACCTTCGCGCGAGGGTTTGACCCCGTGGTCAAGATGGCGGGCTTCGGCGCCAGTGTCCACCTGAAGTACCGCGATTTCGAGAACGTCACTACCCTCGATCTTGTCGTGCAGGAGGCACGTCTGAAGGAGATGAAGTCTTCGATCCAGAACGGCAACGAAATCCAGTTGCCCGTGATTGCCTACAACGACTGGCGCAGGCAGATCGTCTTCTCCCGTCCGGGCACGCAGACCATCGGTTACCTGTTCGACGGGACAGCCTGCGTGCTGCTGATCGAGTTGGAGGACTGATGCCCTTGTTCAGTGAGCCCCATTCGGCGTCGCGACCGGCCTCGCCATTACTACCCGCCTCCGGCGGAAGTGAGGAAACATGAAGTCCCTTGCGCTTGTCCCGCTCTTCCTTCTCGCGATCTGCTTTCTCATGGCCGATAACTCCACTGCCGAGGATGAGGTGATCGAGCCCCTTGTGACTCGGACGTTTGACCTTTCGGAGTTCCTCTCCCCGGCACTCTCCTTTACCGCCCCGAGGATCGATGATCCGGGCCGTGCCGTCGAGGTGCCCGACACCATCCCCAACATAGACACACTGCTCGATCGCATAGTTCAGTTCGCCGACTGGAAGGCCGGCAAGGGCGAGGGCTCGATGTACCTGACCTTCGACTTCCGCCTCGTCGTGCGGGCCTATCCCTCCAAGATCCGCGATATCGAGCGAGCCGTCGAGATGCTCTTCCCACACAACTACATCCACGACCTGACAGTTGCTCTTGCCGTCAAGAACGAAGCCCAGACTCCACCGACCCTCGACCCGCAGATGTCGCTTGACGCCGCCCTCGCCGTGCTCAAGGAAAAGGGATTTGCGCTCGAGTGGATCACGCGGACGACCGCGCTGCCCGGCCATACCGCACAGTTACTCGGTGGCTCCACGCAACCTTACGTCGCCGACCAGGAGGGTCTCATCGCCACCTTCGCCCGCGCTTACGATCCCGTGATCAAGAACCTCAGCTTAGGCACTCATGTTTTCATCAAGTGCGGAAACGACGATGACAAGACGACCATTGACCTCGTGGTGCTTGAGGCCCGTCTCAAGGAAATGAAGGTCGCCCGGCAGAATGGCAACGATGTCCAAACGCCCCTTACCGCCTACAACCACTGGCGCAGGATTCTCGAGTTCCGCGGCGCGGGCATTCGGTCGGTTGGCTACGTGTTTGACGGCACATCCCGCGTGCTTCTCCTCCAACTTGAGCGGTAGCGTTCTCCGGTCAGCGCGGATGCAACGAAAAGTGGTAGCCCTATGAGAAAACTCGTCCTCGTCGCCGTACTATCCTTTGCCGCTGGCGGCTGCCTCGTCTTCTTACTCGGTATCGGTCACCCCCCCGCCACCATTCCCTCCTCAGCCTCCACCTCACCTTCGCTCCCGTCTGCCATGGATTCCCCGGCTCCGCCTTCCCCATCCCGGCCTCCCTGGGCGGATTTCCCCGCCACGGCACCGATCAAGCTGGTTTCAATCCCCGCAGGAACCTTCGTGATGGGCTCGGACGCCTCTTTCTCCGAGAAACCCGCCCACCTGGTCCAGTTCTCAGAGCCCTTTTATATCTCCGCAACCGAGATTACCGCTGAACAATACCGCACGATAATGGACTTTGACCCGAGCGCATTCGCCGGCGTGGATCTTCCGGTAACCCGTGTCAAGTGGGCGGACGCAGTCGAATTCTGCCGACGTCTCACCGCGCTGGAACGGGAAATCGGCAACATCCCGCCCGGCTTAGAATACCGGCTTCCTACTGAAGCGGAATGGGAATATTGCTGCCGCGCTGGAACTACCACCGATTATTACTTCAGCGACAAACCCAATAAGATCATCTTCCACGGTTGGATCGCTGGTAGTTCCAACGAAGCGCCGCATGCAGTTGCAGACAGGGTCCCAAACGCCTGGGGGCTTTATGACACCATCGGCAACGTCTCTGAGTGGTGCCTCGACTGGTACGAGGGCTTCTATCGCCCTGACGGGGATGTTTCGGTTGATCCTGTCGGCCCGCCGACGGGGGACACACGCGTAGTACGCGGCGGCGATTTCCGTTCGTTGGATGAGCAATGCCGCTCTGCCTGCCGGTGCGGGGTCTTTCCAGACTTCGCAGGCAACCACTACGGCTTCCGCATCGTTGTCGCGTCCGGACTGGTGAGAGAGAAAATGCGCAAGAAGGTTGAGGAGCACATGAAAGAAGAGGCACGCAAAGCAGAGGAATTGAGAAACCGTGGCAAGTACGTGCCACTGCGTTTCGTCGCCATTTCCCCCGGCAGCTTTGTCATGGGCTCGAAGGCCGATGATGAAGAAGACGGCGCTGAAATGCCGACATACCGGGTCAAATTGACCTACGCGTTTTCGATGGGCGAAACGGAGGTGACGCAGGCTCAGTTCCGCACGGTGATGGCGGCCAACCCAAGCAAGTGCATGGGCGACAGCCTGCCGGTGGATTCGGTGAACTGGGAATATGCGATGGAGTTCTGCCACAAACTAACGGAACTCGAGCGTGCAGCGAAACGACTGCCCGACGGAATGGTGTATCGCCTGCCCACTGAAGCCGAATGGGAATACTGCTGCCGGGCTGGCGGGGCCACGGAGTACAGCTTTGGCGATGATGTGAAGAAGCTCGGAGACTTCGCCTGGTTCTCCGCCAATTCGGAGAAAGGCCCGCATCCTGTCGGCACCAGGAAGCCCAATGCCTGGGGCTTGTACGATATGCACGGCAATGTCTGCGAATGGTGTCTGGACTTGTTCGCGGGAGACGAGAAGGCGGCCGAGATGGTGGATCCGGTTGGCTCCTCGACCGGGGCTTATCGAGGGTTGCGCGGCGGCTCGTGGCTCAACGAAGCGGTATTCTGCCGATCATCCGCCCGCGACGAATGCCCGCCCGAGGGAATGGACGATAACTTCGGTTTCCGCGTAGTGCTGGGACCGAAGCTCCCCAAATAGGTCGCGCGTCAGCTTGTCGGGGTCCTGCTCTTCTTCTTGGGAAGCGCGTCGCCCTCCTTGATCATACATTCATTGCACAGAAACTTGTCACCTACGACACAACCATCTCTGGGATCGCACTCCTTGTGGCACATAGAGCAGAACGTGCCAATTTTCCCGGTCTTGCGGGCCATTCGCTCATCCTCGACCGCAAGGCAGTACTCAAGGTAGTCCTGTGCAGCAAGCATCCATTTGCTCAAATTATGGCCAATGAACATGCCAAGGACCGCTGCAATAGCAAAGCAAAGGAGCATGATTACGAGATAAGAACTGGTGCTAACCAGCTCCGTCCCGCGCGCGAAGGGAACCAGTGAAAACATCCCTCCCAGAAAACCGAAAGAAACTATCCAGTCCCTGCGTCCCCTCTGCAGCCGCTTTATTGCCCTGTCGAGATGGACGCGAGGCCCGTCAGCAATCGGCCAACCGGGAACCTTCACCTTGGCGGGATCCAAATTCTCCTGTGGCATCTTTGCCTTTCCTGAATATGGTTACTTGATGATACTGCTGCAAAGATAGTTGTCAAGGCCATCGCCACGCCGTCCCCCCGGATCGGACACCCCTGCCCCATCGGCGCGCAAGTTGCAGGGATCTCCCACCAATCACATTGACGAAGTACTTGACAAGCAGACCGCCGCAGTTAACATCTGCGCCTATTAGGTTCCACGAAAGGAAGGCGCAATGAACAGGGTCAATTCAGTCAGCGACTGTATCTCCGACGAGGAGAAAAAGCAGCGCACGTCCATTACGATCGTAAACTCAATAGTGTGGCTTCTTCTCACAATCAGCACCGCTGCCACCCTCGGGATTTTCCTCGTGGTGATCTTCATTGTGTGGTTCACCAACTGGCTTCTGAGCGAGTTGAACGTGCGGAAACTTCAGTTGCTGGGCACTTCTGTATCCCCCGAGCAGTTCCCCGAGGTATACACCGCCGCCCGCGAGGCGTGTACAAAGCTGGGCGTCGAGGAACTTCCCCGGATTATCGTAATCAACTCGGGAGAGATGAACGCTTTTGCCCTGAAGTTCGCCCGCAAGAGAGTCATTGTACTGCTGTCTCGCACACTCGAAGGGATAATTGACAATCCGGCCGAGTTGAGATTCCTGCTCGGACACGAGTTGGCGCACAATGTCCTCAATCACGGTTGGAGAGGCACTTTTGAGATTTACACTTCTCCTGCCTATAAGGCTGCGCGGGAGATGACTTGTGACAACTGCGGACTTGCCGCCGCCGATGACATTTCCATGGCAAAGCAGGCCCTGAAGCGTTTGGCTGTTGGCAATGAGCTCTACACTCGCATTAAGGACAAGCACCTGGAAAAAGAGGCCGAGTACATCTACTCCGGGCTGGCAGGCTGGCTGCTGAAGCAGCAGGCAACCTATCCCTCATTCGGCCGCCGCATTTCGAACATCGATCAATTCGCCAAGACTATCGGGATCCAGGCAGCGGGATAGCCTTTCCCTTTTCTCGTGCGCTTTACAAGGCCCGCCTCTGGCGGGCCTTTTCATTGGTGGAACCTCCCGGGCACAGCGTGACCACCTAACTCGTCCATTCACCGAGTCTACTCAACGCAAGTTTGCACAATCCCGATAAATGGCTACAAACCTCTCTGGCACTGTTTCACCCGGCAACAGGAGAGTCACTTGCGTCGAACGTTTGTCGTAGTTCCCAGGAGGCTCGCGGCGGTCAGCATATTGTGCCTGATGGCCGTGATGCCTTTGCTCAGTTCCCAGCCGCGTGCGCGGGGCGAGGAAGCAGCCGCGTTGACTTACGTAATCAACGATACCGGCCAGGACAAATGCTACGACGACGCGGGTAAGGTGATTCCCCCTCCTCCCTCGGAAAAATCCTTCCACGGCCAGGACGCCCAGTATCCCGGCACGCAAATGAGGTTTCAGGACAACGGCGACGGCACTGTGTCTGACCTCAACACGGGGCTCGTGTGGCAGAAGGCCGTTGGAGTCAAGGTATCGTGGGAAGACGCAAAGGCCAACGCGGTCAGGATAAACTTCGGCGGGAAGACTGACTGGCGGCTGCCCTCGATCAAGGAACTGTACTCGCTGATTGACTTCAACGGGATGGCTGGCAGGGACGAGAGATCCTCCGTCCCGTACATTCAGACCAGGTACTTTGATTTTCGATACGGCGACGCCGGTGAACGGCTGATAGACGCTCAGTACTGGACAACGACCAGGTATGTCAGCACCACGATGAATGGCGACCAGTCCGTGTTCGGCGTCAACTTTGCCGACGGCCGGATCAAGGCCTATCCTATATCGTCGCCGCGCGACCGGGAGACTCCCAACAAGCTCTTCGTCAGGTACGTGCGAGGGAATCCCGAATACGGCAAGAATAAGTTCACCGACAACGGCGACGGCACAATAACCGATTCCGCGACCGGCCTGATGTGGATGAAGACAGACAGCGGACCGCAGAAGGCAGGCGAAAAGGAGGACGGGCGGCTCAATTGGCGCCAGGCGCTGAAGTGGGCCGAGAACCTCGATTACGCGGGTCACAAGGACTGGCGGCTGCCCAACGCCAAGGAACTGCAGAGCATCGTTGACTACACCCGCTCGCCCGCCACGACCAACTCCGCCGCGATTGACCCGATGTTTGGCGCGACGATGATCGCCGACCCCGCTGGCAGGCCCAACTACCCCTGCTACTGGACCGGCACGAGCCACCTGGACGGCCCGACCCCGGGATCGGGCGCGGTCTATGTCGCATTCGGCAAGGCACAGGGCTTCATGGAGTTTCCGCCCCGGTCAGGCCGTTGGTCTCTGCTGGATGTGCATGGCGCCGGAGCGCAGCGCAGCGACCCCAAGAGCGGCGACCCCGCGCAATTTCCCCGGGGCAGAGGGCCTCAGGGCGACGTGATCCTGATCTACAACTTTGCGCGTTGCGTGCGCGACGCAAAGACACAGTAAAGCATCATGGGAGGCACTATGGAGCCGAAAAAGACACCCATCATCGCGACCTGCGGGCTTGATTGCGCCAACGAGTGCGGCATCTATCGCTGCCCTGAAGACCCCGAGATCCTTCAAAACCACATCGACTGGTTCGTTTCTGAAGGGTGCAAGCGCGAGGATATCGACCCGGCCGGTCTGCGCTGCGGCACCTGTCATGGCGCGAAGGCAGACCATTGGTCAGCCGACTGCGGCATTCTGGCATGCGCCACGGACAAGCACGTCAAGCACTGCCATCAGTGCGCGGAATTTCCCTGCGCGATGCTGGGGCAGTGGGCCGCCCAGTCACCCCGATACGCCCGCGCACTGGCGCGCCTTCAGGCGATGAAGGACGGCGTTTTGCTGAAATAGCCCGCGTTGCGGATTCGACCACAGAACAACAAAGGGGCGCTTGCGCGCCCCTTTGTTTTACCATCTAAGAGTGCCCTACTGAGTCGGGCCGGACGGAGCCGGAGGAGCGGCCCCAGGTGCTGCAGCCGCTGGCTTGGTCATTCCGGGAAGGAAAGACATCCCGACCGCCAGAACAAGGAAAATGGCCGCGAGCCCTATCCAGACGAACCGCATTGCGTTCGAGGACGGGTCAAGCTTGTACTCGACGCGTTTGCGCGCGGCGTTGAACGTCGCCTCTTTTGCCGAGGCAGGGACAGTCAGCTTGACAGCGACAGTGAAGAATCCTGCCGTCTCTCCGATGCCGTTCTGGAGCGGAACATCGAGGTCGAACATAAACATGTTTCCCTGCTGAATCCTGAGGCGTGCATCTTGGGCGTCAAGTGTCCAGGAGTCGCCCTTGTTCTTGGCGGCGGCAAGCTCCGTGGCTGTCACAGTGAGGGTCATTGCGGGATCGTCGAAGGACACCCGCGGGTTCACAAACTGCGATTTGCCCCGATTTCCGACCAGTTGCCTGACTAAGAGCATCGGATTGCTCGCGTACATTCCCTTTGTCTGAGTGTAGTCCGCGAGGGCTGAGAACTTCATCGTGACTGTTGAGGATGAATCGCCCATAACCGAAATGGCCAAGTCCATCGATGCAATTACCTTTTGCTCGGCACACGCTGTGCCGCAGAATGACAGGCTGATGAATGCCATCGCAAGGAGTACAGTTATCGTGTTTTTCATTTCGCCTCCCACCTTACTTGAGAACGATGGATTGGTTAATCTTGGCGAACGTCTCATTCTCTGCCTGCACATTCGCCTTTTTGCATGTGAAGGCGACGACGTATCCCCGACTGCCTTTGACGACACAATGCAGCACGGTGACCATATCAACCCCATCCTGGTCCCATGACGTGACAATGGCCCAGGTGGGTGTCGTGCCCACGGAGCCCTGCTGCTCGCCGAGGATGGTCCCGCCTATCGCCGAAACAAAGCCCTTGCAGACAATCACAAACGAGGGCAGATCCCTGGCGCCCAGAGCACCGATGCTTGCGAAGTAGGTGACCTCGGCCTCAGTGTTGTTAGTGCCGGCGCACTTGAAGTATTCCTTTTCACCCACTCCGACGGGCGTGGTGTCCGTTGTCCAGTTCTTCGGAACGTCTATGGAGAACATCCCCGTTGGAGAAGTATAGGTCCCGACTTGGGCCTTTGGTGCATTTGCGTTGGGCTGGTTGGGTGTTCCGATGTCCGGCCGGTTGCCTACGGCATCCTTGAGGCTCTTGACGTTCCACTTCTCCAGGATGTCAGCGGGAAGCTCGGGCAACTCCGGCGCGGTGCAGCCCTTCGTCCAGTTGACTCGCGGCTTTACCAAGATGAACTGACCGCTCTTCTGGAGTTCCGCCATTTCTTTCTGGCCTTCAGCCACAGCATCCTTGAAGCTTTTCTGCTTCTTGCTTCCCTCGCGCAGGCAGGTCGTCTCCAGCGGAACGTACGCGCCGCCTTCTTTCATAATTCCCATCGGGAAGCAGTGTCCGGGCAACATGACCAGCATCGACTCGATACCGGCGGCCTCAAGCGTTGACGCGTATAACAGGGCCAGTTCGATGCATGTGCCCTGCCGGGCCTCGATCACCTCGCGGGGAAACTTCAGGCTCTGGCCGACGAAGCTCGCCTCAGGACTGAGCGCGTTCGCAGGTGACATATACAGAATGTCGTTGACGCGGTACATCTCCCAAATCTGCTCCATCACCAGCAATTGATTCTGCTGCCCGGTATTGGCGCCGACTCCGACGACATTGGCCTTGCCAGCAAAGGAAATAATGACCGGATCGGACGGTGTTACCCATGCCGAAGCCAGGTGGCTGGACTCGAATGCGTCGAACCAACTGCCGGTGGATTCCTCCTTCAGCAGGCGGGAGTACATAATCTCATGCACGCTGAGGAGTTCCAGCGGCTGCTGCATGATCTCTTCCTCATCCCCGCCTGCACCGAGCTGAGAGTACTTGAACTCGAGGTTCACGGTGCGGGGGGATTTCAGTTTCGCCAGGGAGTCCGGAAGAACCGGGTAATAGGCCGAGACTACAGTCTGTCCCGGATAGACAACATCATACGTTTCCGGCGTGCTCCACTCCACAATCGTCGGGATGCGGTAGGACAGCTTGAGGTTCCGGATGGGAGACGTCCCCTCGTTCTTGATAATGGCCTTTGCGACCCACATTGCACCGTCATCGAAGGCCGCATTTGCGTACACCTTGTAAAGGGCGGACATGACCTTGGGTTTGACCTTCAGCACAGGTTCGAATTTCGGCTTCCCTGTGCCGACGTTCAAGGCCGCGCAGACTGCGAAGGCAGCCGCGAGCACGATGAAGGCAATTCGTAGAATCAGGCTGACCGATACAACACCAGAGGGTTCTTTCGCCATGCAAACCTCCAGCCTCATTGTAGAACGCAACGACACGATGTCAAGAGGCAGTTTTGCTCGACCCCGCCGAGACAGCCAATTGAAAAGGGGCGCTCGCGCGCCCCTTTTTCAACGATTTTTCAGTAGCGCTTCTACAGCTTCTTTACAATCTCGTCAACGTTCTTGCGAACGCGCGGCACTTTGTTGGCCCCTTTCAGCCTGTCAGGCAGGTGGCTCTCGTCAGGGTCGTAATACCCGAGCGCCATCACTACCATGGGCTCGTCCTCCGGTGTCAGGTTGAACAATTCGCGGATTTTCGCCGCATCGTATCCCGCCATCGGGCGCGCAACCAGATTGTGGTGCGTGGCGCACAGCATGATGTCCATCGAGGCCATACCGAGATCGAAGTGATAGTAGTTGCGGCCATCCGGTAACTGGCAGTCGTCGCCCTTTCGAGCGTATCCAACGATTATCAGGGGTGCGCGATCCGCCCATACCCGGTTGGCGTCCACTAAGCAGGAACGGCCTTTTTTGAGCGCATCGGGCGTCTGCAAAAACAAAAATCGCCACGGCTGCTTGTTGTAGCACGACGGCGTCAGCCGGGCCGCCTCGATGATCTCGGCAAGAACATCATCCGGAAGCGGCTTGGGTGAGAAGGACCTGCTTGCATACCGGGCGCTCAGAATTGTGATGATCGGGTTGGCCATCTGTTCCTCCGTATGATGTAGTATACACGCGCCGGAATACTTTGCGAAAATTTCGCGCATCGCATCGCGAGTCTGCTCTGAAGGGCTCTGTAATCTGACCGCTGGCGGTTGGGCGACGAGCGGAGCGATTCCTATCCGCCATACCATCCTTTTGGAAGGATTTCCACGGTGCCCGCCGAGCCGTCAACGCGAAGGAACTGCCCGGAGCGTATAATCGTTGTGGCTCCGGGGACGTTGGCGACGGCCGGAATGCCGAACTCCCTCGCCACTACGCTGCCGTGGCTGAGGATTCCGCCCTGCTCCATCACGATCGCCGAGGCGTTAAGGAAATACGGCGTCCAGCCTGGATCGGCGAACGGCATCACCAGTATCTCCCCCGACCGCAGTCGCTCTGAGCTTTCCCGCATTATCACGCGGGCGACGCCTGTAACAACGCCCGGATTGATCGCCACCCCTCGCAGCAGGCCGTCTCCGGTCCCGGTTTCCGTGGGCTCGCCGCCGGGGACGCGTCCGCAGACTATGAAATCAGGAGGCGACACCTCCAGGAATCCCTCGTACTCGGCCCGGCGCCCGGAAATGAGCTTCTGCGCTGCGGGTACGCTCATTTCGCCCCATGCAGCCTGGCAGCCTTCCTCAAGAGTCAGGAAGAACACGTCGTCGCGCGCAGAGAGCTTACCCTCAGCCACGAGCCTGTCACCAAGCGCTATCATTATCTCGCGCAGGCGCGCAGCAAGCCGCACCAACTCGCTCTTGGCGCTCTCTCGCATCGGGGCAAGCTTCTGGGCCTTGCGCAGCAGGAACACGAACACTAATCGCTTGAATGGGTTGCGCAACTTTGCCTTTGCAGACCGCTCGCGCACCAGCCGTCGCTCTCCGGCCTTGGAGTAACGTGCGATAAAGTCATTTTCGGGAAGGCCCTGCACGTACGACTGGATCATTGACAGCACATAGTCCGGCGTCTCTGACCACCGGGGATTCATCAATTCCAGTTCGCCCCGGCAATGATGGCCGTACTTCATCAGGAATATGTCAAACGCGCGTACAAACGCCTTGCCGGAATCCAGATTCGCCCATTCCCTGGCGAACTCCGCGAATGAGCGAGCCGCAAGCACAGCCCGGCGCAGGTCGGTGTCGCCGACCGTCATCTTCGCGAGCCTGTACAACTCGACCCCCGCGCGCGCGTTGTCGTTGCCGCCAAGCCCCGCCAGCAGCGAACTGGCAATGGAATGTCCCTCCGCGCCGAACCAGCGCTTGCAGGCGCCGTAGAACATCCCGTCGGTCGCCCGCCCGAGTCCCAGCAAGTCGAGGGTCTCCTTGTCCATGCGCAGGTTGACCCCAAGGTCGGCGATTTTTAACGCCAGCTCACGCGTGGTGAGGCCATCAATGGGCTCTGAGACCTCGGCGTCCATCTTCTCCTTCAGGCGAGCCAGAATTGCCCGGCCCTTCTTCTCGCCAAAGAACAGGAACTTAAGCAGCGACCCCGGCATGCGAAGGTAGAAACCCAGTTTTCCGCCCTCCAGTTCGGGCAGATCGCCGTCAGGAACGTGGATCCGGGCGAGTGCTTTGGCGGCTGCGGGGTCGCCGCCGAACATGTCGGCAAGGCCATCCTCTCCGAGTCCGGGGATGCGCTTCGCGCAAGCAGTAAAGGTGTTCAGATTCAGATAGACCCGACCGTATTGCCGTCCAGCCACTGGATTGTCGCCCAACTCGAAGCCAAGATCGCGGAGAAAGTGTGTGAACATCTCGCGCACAACCCGATCAACAAGCGACCAGGTCGCGGGAGTCACAACGTCAGGCATAACCTCGGCAGCGTTGATGCGAGTCCAGATTTGCCGATCCGCAGGCAGAGCCGCGGGAGTAGCCGTGATCGGCCGCGCCTGCAGGATGAAGAACTCGCCCCCCGCCAATGCCCATTCGATGTCCAGGGGCCTGCCGAGACGGTTTTCCATATCAGCGCCCAGCCAGGCAAGTCGCGACACATCGTCCTCGTTGAGCGGGGCGGTGCCTCCGACTGGAACGGCCGTGCCCAGCAAACGATAGTCCGCTGAGTCAACCGCATACCTCGCGGGAGTTACCCGTCCGGAGACAAGGGCATCGCCAAGTCCCTGCACGGCCTCGATCAGCATCTGCGAATCCCCATTGATCGGGTCGCGGGTAAACAAAACACCCGCTGCATCGGCAGCGACCATCGGCTGAATCACAACAGCCATGGCGGGCTCGCGAGAACCGCGGGACACTGCCGACCGATACGCAAGAGCGCGGTCAGACCACAGAGAGGCGTAAACATGGCGAACTGCTTCAGACAGCCCGGTCGGAGCCACTTTCAGAAAGCTGTCGTGCTGACCAGCGTGCGAGGCAAAGGGTGAATCCTCATCCACAGAGGATGACCGCACAGCGTAACACTGTGCAGGCAGCAGTGTTGCGACATCAGCAATGGCGGATTCCACTTCCTCTGGAAGCGGAGCGGAGTCGATTGCTGCTCTGATTCGCGCGGCCTGTTCGGAGGTAAGGGGCTCGGGTAGCGGGTACTTCTTCGGCATCGTCGCGGAGATTATGGGCAGTGCAATATGTGCACGGTAGGCATCCGCCTTCAGGACAACTGTCGAAGGCACTGGCGCACCGATCGATGCAAGCTCCTGCAGTCCTCTGCCCTTGCCGCCAAGGATGGGAGTCCATTTCTCCTGCGGGAGTGTTGTCGGCAGCAGAACCAGAAAGCCATTCATATCACCTATCTTACGGGCCCGCCGGATTGCCGCAACTATGTATTTTGCTCGCAGGTGGCAGCGACAGTGTTCTTTGATACTCCCTGCCAGCCCGCGGCTTCGGGCTTGCGCGAAGCGGCTTCGGACACCTGCGCGGACCTTGTTCGTTCTCCGGCAGAGCGTGCTCGGCAAACCGCGAACGTTAGCCTCCGGCCTGCCCCTTCCACCGTCGCGCCTTGATCTCCTTCCACCCCGCTCTCGCCATCAAATGGCTGCATGATCCGGGCTATTGACAAGTATTGACCTCACGCATAATAGCTATACGCAAGCGCCTGCGGTCCGTTTACCAACTGGAGGCTTATGACCCAGAACACCCTTCGAATCTTCATTTCGTCTCCTGGAGACGTTGCCGAGGAGCGGGAAATGGCCAGAAGAGTCATTTCCCGTCTCTCCAAGACATTTGCAGAAGTGGTGAAACTCGAGCCGCTGTTCTGGGAACACGAGCCAATTCTCGCGGTTGACACATTTCAGACGCAGATCCCGGATCCAGCAGAAACGGACATTGTCGTTGCGATCCTTTGGTCCCGCCTTGGCACAAGGCTTCCCCCGCAAATACACAGAACGGATGGATCACAGTACTCTTCCGGAACGGAATATGAGATCGAACGCGCGATTGACAGCTATCGCAAAAGAAGGACACCGGATCTGCTGGTTTACAGGAAACTTGGCGAGCCCGTCGTGCCTCTCAAGGACAAGACCGAGATTATCGAACGATTCAGTCAGAAGGAAGCTCTGGAAGAGTTTGTGCAGAGATGGTTCCACGGTCAGGAAGGTACGATCGTACTTGCATACCATTCATTCGAGGATTCCGGCAGGTTTGAGGATCTTCTCGAAGAACACCTGAAAAAGCTTATTGAACGTCGCCTGAAGGAGCGCGGCGTCACGTTCGGCGATGCAAGGGAAAGCACATTGTCAATCACTTGGACAGAGGGCTCGCCATTCAGGGGGCTCTCCGCATTTGAATACGAACATGCCGCAATATTCTACGGGCGCTCCCGGGCGACCAGCGAGGTGATAAACACCCTCAGAAAGCGTGCAATTGACGGCTGCCCGTTCATTCTCCTGCTGGGAATGAGCGGTTGCGGAAAATCATCACTTGTCCGCGCGGGAATTCTGCCTTTGCTTACGCAACCGGGTGTAATTGAAGGCATCGGACTCTGGCGCTACGCTGCCATGAAGCCATCTGAGACAACGGGAGATCTCTTTGACGGGCTTGCTTCTGCCCTGCTGAAAGACACCGCCTTACCGGAGCTTGCTTGCGACGGAACAACAGCTTCCCAGCTTGCCGCAACTCTCAGAGAGAATCCGGCGTCTGCTTATCCCCTTGTCAAAGGCGCTCTTGCACAGGCAGCCTTGTCTGCGAAGGGATCGGGCAAGCCTCCAGAAGCACGCTTTGCCCTTGTGCTTGACCAGTTGGAAGAGGTCTTCACCCGCACAGACGTAACCCCCGAACAACGGGCACGCTTCTTCGAGTCAATCAACTCATTGGTGAGAAGCGGAAGAGCGTGGGTGATCGGCATAATGAGAAGTGATTACTACCCGCGCTGCTCAGAAGTGCAAACGCTTTCAGCACTGAAGGAAGGAAGCGGTCAATACGATGTGCTTCCTCCATCCCCTGCCGAAATAGCGCAGATGATCCGCAGACCGGCTTTGTCCGCCGGTCTACTGTTCGAAAAGCACCCAAAGACGCACGAGAGCCTTGATGAAGTCATTCTCGCTGCAGCGTCTTCCGATCCTGCCAGCTTGCCTCTTTTGGAGTTCACACTCGAAGAACTGTACAAGAAGCGTCAGGTCGGAGGGTTGCTTACCTTTGCTGCATATGAGGAGCTTGGCGGCGTGGAGGGCTCTCTCGCCAACAGAGCTGACGAAGTCTTTCGGTCACTTGACATGGAAGCCCAGAAGGCTCTGCCGAGAGTTCTCAGGGCGCTCGTCACGGCCGGTAGTCATGAAAGCAGACCCGCACGAAAGGTCGCTTCACTTGCCCGTTTCAGGGAAGATGCACCAGCCCTCGCTCTTGTGAATTCATTCGTCGAGGCACGGTTGTTTGCTTCAGATATTGCCAATGACGGCACTCCACTTGTGTGTATAACACACGAAGCCCTGATATTGCGTTGGAAGCAGGCCCAGGACTGGCTTTCACGCGACAGGGAACTGCTTGTCGTGAGCGCTCGGGTGTCAGCTTCGGCAGCCCGCTGGGCCAAGGAGAATCGCAGTAGCGACCTGCTTCTTCCTTCTGGGAAACCGCTTGAAGAAGCCGAACACTTGTTCGAGTCAGGTTTCTATCTTCAGCAGGAGGAAATTGACCATATTCGGGCCTCGCAGAGAAGGTTCAAGCGCACCAACAATATCAAGCGCGCAGCCGTTGCCGCTCTTGCGGTTCTTGCCCTGATTGCCACCTTTGCGGCAGTAGCCGCAAATTCGCTGCGGCACGAGGCCGATGCGGCCAAATTCGTTGCTCAGACACAAGAGAAAAACGCTCAGCAGGCAGCGTTGGATGCACAGAAGGAACGGGACGAAGCCAATGTTCAGAGAGAGCGTGCAACCGAAGCACTTCTGAAAAAGCAGATTGCGTATTTCTGGACACTTCAGGAAAAAGGCGATAGCAGCGCCGCCCTGCTGAATTTTGCCACTCTGCTTCACTCCGTCGAGTCACCGTCGTATGCTCTTCGCAACAAGTCCCCCTACACACTCGCTCTGCGTACCGCGATCGGAGAGTTGCAGCGTGCAATGCCGGAACTCACCTACATGCGGAAGATGGATAAGGGCTCGACGTATTGTACCGATTGGGCTGCGAAACAAGTCGCGTTTGTCGCCCAGTCAGGCAATGTCGAGATACGCAGCATCAGCGATTGGAACCTCATATACGAAATACCATCTGCTGTGGTAGGTGACGCCATGTACTTGGAGTTCTCGGACTCCAGTAACACTTTGCTGGTATTTAGTGATAGATGGACGACCTTGCGAGTGTTTTCTCTGTCCTCTCGTAAACAGCTTCTTGACACCATAACTGCAACGCAATACCTTCGCGCACACCTGATCAACGACACTCTTCTCTACGTCTCTTCTGCACAGTCGGTGGAGCTCTGGAACATCGCGACCTCCAAGAAGCTATTGGCACTGACATATCTGCCGGAACGGCGGGTAACCTGCACTTTCGGCAATATGCAGTATCTTGCGGTCGCGCTGAACGAAGCGGGCGATCCGCCCAAGCGAACGCTGTTGTTCTACGATCTGCAAAAGCTCGAGGCGCCGCCGCAGGCAATTGACTACTCGACTAATGGCGAGGTCACAGCGGGGTGCTTTCTGGCAAATGGCGATGCGGTCGTGTCCACCTCCGAACCGCCGACTATTGAGGCTCTACGCCCTGCCGGGAACGTGTTCACACGTGGAAACCGACAATCGCTGCCCAGCAAAGTATCGCAGTTGCAGCCCCTTGACGCTGTGCTGCTTGTTCATTTTACCGATAAGGGCGTATCTGTACTCAGTCCATCATCTCTTGACACTCTCATCGCGCTGACTACCTCCTTCAACCGCAGTTATGGCTATCGTCTACAGCCACACGACAACATTTCGTTTCTTACCTTTACAGACACAAGCGTTGGCGCTCAGCCAGTTATTCCATCCGAACGCGCAACACTTTCCCTTGCATATTATACTATGAATTATAAGCTCGTAGTGGAACGGCTTTCACCCAGGCGCTGGTTACCTCTCAGTGAAGTGTTTTCCGCCAATATCGGCAACCATATTGTAGATTCTTCCTTTTCGCCCGATTGCGTTGCCACTCTGGCATCGACAACCGGATATTTGTACCGCTGGGACTGCTCGCACTCACTCGCACAGCTTCTTTACGGCAGCCCATTCTCTCACGTTTCGCTTGCGCCTGATTGCAGGCAAGTAGGCATACTGAGCAAGAAGACGCTCAGTGTCGTCCCGGTCGTACCGAATGGCGGAGCCGTAATTGATAGCGAGGTCTTGCCCTATAGTTTGGTGTCCGGCAAATTCAGCGATGATGGCCAGAAGTACATTGCTTACGAGGCCAATGATAGCTGGTATATCAAGAAGTCTCATAGCGTTCTCCTGAACGTTGCCACCAGAAAGCACGTAACGCTTCCGTTGTCAGTAGATCGCGATCGTATGGTATTCAGCCCTGACAGCCGGTGTTTTGCCTATCAGTGCCAGACAATGGAAGACGTGAGTGCATATGCTCGTCAGGTGGAACTTCTGACGTGTGCTGACCTGCAGCCCTATGCGACCGTTCCGGTAAATGATGTGTCTTGCTATGCTTTTTCGAGTAATTCCAAAGAGCTGATTCTTATGGAGTATGCTGACTCGAGCACATCCGTAAAGCAATGGAGTGTCGCAGGTAAGCGATACGAGGATGCCGTTGTCACCTTGCACAATGTCAAGATTGTTTCCCTGGAGATCGCCCCTGATGGCATGTTTGCCGTGACGCTCGAGGAATCGTCAGCCGAGGGCGGTTGTGTCGCGAGAATTCGTCGGACGGCCAATTGGGAGGTCGTCGGTGAACCCATTTGCATCAGCTCGTTTGGATCCCTGATGCTCCCGGGTTCCTGGAAGACCTGTTACAGTGATGATTCCCGGTATGTCTGTGCTTGCGCTTTTGATGGGTTTGTGCGCGTGTTCGAATTGGCAACCGGTCGACTTGCTTTTGAAGTTTGGACCGAGGGCAATTTCCCGGTCGCGTGTTTTTTGAACAACGACAGGTATCTTGCCGTTTCCACGGGTTCAAAAGTCCGTATTTGGGACATAGCGCTTGGAATTCAGGTCGCGCCTGACATCGTTTGCCCGGGACACGTGTACGAGCTTCTCAGGAACGATTCCGGCGTTCTCTATGCTGCTGCCAATTTTGGCCTGCTTATGTGGTCCCCGGCTCCTGCTCAGGCTGACAGCGCTTTGTTGCTGTCGTACGCACAGGCTGTATCGAGGAGAAAGGCGAATGCGAGCGGCATAGTCACACCACTCAGCGACGATGAGGTCTATGCGGTGTGGCTAAAGTATGCCGCAGCGACTGGGAAGAACGAACTCAAACCCCTTGGCGGCGATGGGGCAAACGACAAAAAGGTGCCGTAAGACCTGAATGTCCCAGCCCTCAGCCTTTGTGTCCCAGTTCTGCCTGACACGGTCGATCGGGTTGGTCATTTCCGCCTCCGGCGGACCGCAGGCTTGGCGGGTGATTTCGCGACTTTCAACGGCTTCCACATACTGACAGTGATCGACTCGAATCCCTGCGAAGTCCAGAATCCCAGGCCGATGTCATTGCGGACGGCCGCCGCAAGATAGATATCATCGGCACCATGCAAAGAGTACCACTTTTCCGCTGCGGCCAGAAGACGCTTTCCGAGCCCCCCTCGGCGATGGCTCTCCATAACGGCTGCGTCGGTGATATAGCCGCTCTTGCGCGGCACCACCACTTTGGGGGATTCCTTGAAGATGCCATGCAGGAAGCCGACCACATTGCGAGAGTCATTACGTCCGCATGACCTCGGTAGCGTTGATGCGTCCAGATTTGCCGATCCGCAGGCTGCGCTTGGGAGCTTGCGGAATCGGACGGTCCTGCAGGACGGAGAACTGGCCTCCGGTCAACGCCCACTCAATATCCAGGGGCCTGCAGAGCCAGTTCTCCATATCCGTGCCCAGCCATGCAGTTATACGGGCTCGTCGGCTTTGTGCTCAGTCGCGTCGGCCACAGGCAGGTTGGGGACAAGCTCATCCCGAATTCTTTGCGCGAGCACGGCTTGCCTGTTGTCTCGGCTGACCGCGAAGTCCAGCAGTTTCCCGACAGCCGTCCTTGTGTCGCCCATTGGGGCCGGAGCATCCAAACGGGCAAATCCCCTCTCAAGAAGCGGGCCTGCGGCTGCACGGTCACCGCGAACGACAGCCTTGATCGCAGCCACGGCGTTCATCAGGGCGCTCTCTGCCGGGGACCATTCCTGCCGGTCCTGCTCCACATCCCCCGGCTCGCCCTGCCCGCCGGCCCGGATGTCAATATCCACCCGCCAGAACAAAGGCACCATCGCGAAGCGCACGAACGCAACCCGTCTGCCACGCGCACCCCTGAAGTCCGGGTCCCACCGCAGGGACTCCACCCGCCCCGCGAGGGACAGGATTTCGGCCAGCCTGCCGACACTGCCCGTGAACTCCCGGCCCGGCACCTCCCACGCGATGTCAATATCGCTGTATTCGTCTGCGTCGCCTCTGCTGAGCGAGCCACGCAGTCCGGCCCGCGAGAGGTGGCTCGCCGAAGTCAATGCACTTAGGATCCGCTCGACGAGTTACGCACGCAGGAAACATCCAGTTCCATCGGCGCCCTTCTCTCTACAGTTTCA
>JBAZOJ010000021.1:0-25330 GCA_041648755.1 Candidatus Brocadiia bacterium | reverse complement strand
GGCAAACTGGAGGATTTTATCCTGGCCAAGCAATCCCTGGGTAATCGTTCCTTTACCCGCCCACGCCGCTACCGTCCATCCAGCCCTGGCCTCAAGCCCCTCCACTACGGTAATCCCGGGTGGCGCGGGTGTGGCGACAGGCGGAGGTGCGCTGGCAACAGGCGAATTTGTTTCCGTCGGAGCTGGAGTAGCGCTTGGCGTCACCTTGGGTTCGAGAGCCTTCTTCAGGCGCTCGATCTGCTTGTAGACGCCATCGTCCTTGGGGTTTCGCTTGTAGTATTCCGAATACGCCACGAGGGCTCCCGCCAGGTCGCCCTTCTTCTCAAGAAGCTTCGCCAACTGCAGATATGCGTCATCAGGTACTCCCTGCTGACCGACGCACAACTTCAACTCCGTTATAGCTTCATCGGTCAGGCTATGGTCAATGCAGAAAAGCGCAAGGTCGTAGTGACCCTTGTAGTCATTTCCCGCAAGCCTGGCTTTGCGCGAGGTGTAGTCGTAATCAATCCTCGCGATTTGCCTTCGAGGGATGGAGACTGTGCCGGTACTTCCGTTAGCCATGGTGATGCGAACAACGATGTAGTCGAAGTCGGGATCATCCGTGATGACCTTGCACTTGTGCTCAAGCCCATTTTTCATGACGACGACATCGGCGCCGACACGCGCCCCAAAAGCCAGGACGAACAGCGAGGCGCACAAGACAAGGAATACTGCTTTCCTCATTTCGGTCTTCCATTGCTTGAAAACACAGTTCCTGCGGCTGAATGCACAAAGTCGGCCAGTAAGCCGAACGCGCGAGCCCGATGCGAGACGAGGTTCTTCCTGCATCTCGGGACTTCACCGAAAGTTCTGCCGAACGGCGGAAAGAAGAAAACCGGGTCATACCCGAAGCCGCTCGCGCCGCGCGGTTCTACTGAAATATACCCCTCAACCGTGCCTCTGAACGATAAACAAGTACCTGACGGTGAACACAAAGCGGCAACACAGACAAAACGAGCACGTCGCTCCTTTGCCGGGACACCGAGAAGTTTGCTGAGTAACAGACGATTTCGTTCCTCGTCACCGGCATTCTCCCCGGCAAATCTTGCAGAGAAGATTCCGGGCGCGCCTCCGAGAAAATCGACCTCGATGCCTGAGTCGTCGGACACCGCTGGCAAACCGCATATCTGCGCTGCCGCCCTGCCCTTTATCAGTGCATTCTCCTCGAAGGTTGCTCCGGTCTCTTGGACGTCCTGACAGTCTGCGAGTTCCGCGATTGAGACGCACTGGAGCGAGCGCATGTCGAGAATTGCTGC
The DNA here is from genome assembly GCA_041648755.1 of Candidatus Brocadiia bacterium. GTDB lineage: Bacteria > Planctomycetota > B143-G9 > B143-G9 > B143-G9 > JBAZOJ01. The sequence continues at coordinate 24,035 of JBAZOJ010000021.1, read as the reverse complement.
AATCTCCTCAGTCTTGTGCCGGTTCTTCGACGCAACAACCAGCCTCAAAACAGGCTCTCCTTCAGTGATTGAAGGGAATCCACTCCCAGCGAGGAAAGCTGCGCAAAGAACAGCTCATCAATCGCTTTCGAGCCCAGGCCGATGAGTTCGTTCAACCGGGCGAAGTCAACGGAGTTCTTTTCACCTGTGCCCTGAATCTCGACGATCTCCTTCGAGGAATTGAGAATCAAATTCAGATCGAAGTCTGCTGCCGAGTCCAGCTTGTAGTCAAGATCAACGGTTGGCTTTCCACCGACCACGCCTACGCTGACGGCAGCGATCTGATCGCGCAAGGGACAACGGATAAGCCTCTCTTCGCGTTTGAGCCACTTGAGGGCGTCGCACATTGCCACCCAGCCACCTGTCACTCCGGCAGTCCTCGTCCCACCGTCCGCAGAAATAACATCGCAGTCCACGTACAAAGTCATGGCCGTGAAAGCCGTCATATCGACGGCGGCTCGCAAAGACCGGCCAATCAGCCGCTGAATTTCCAGCGAGCGGCTGTCAACTCTGTCTCGCTCTCTGCTTTTTCTGGTGTGTGTCGAGGCCGGAAGCATCGCGTACTCGGCGGTGAGCCAGCCGGACTTGGCCGGCTCGAGAAACTGTGGAACCGACTCCACCGCGCTGACAGTGCAGATGAGCCGGGTCTCGCCGAACTCAACAAGCACCGAACCGGGGGCAGTCTTGATGAATCCCCTGGTGAATTTCACGGGACGCATTCCAGCCGCCGTTCTGGTTCCTGAGAAATCTGGCATCACATGTTTCCTTCTGCAGCGGTTCCGGCCGCGTTCACGGATTGACAGGGCGTCAACAAACGACTGAAACCGATACCTCGTCTTGCGCCAAGCCCAAGGTCATGGTTCAGAACCGACGTCTCTATCAGTTGGCTTTCAGATGATCTTGTTTTTGTCAATTTCAGGGAATAGCCTGTGGAAGTACACGCCAAGCTTTTCGTTGGTGGGACCGTACTTGTCGGAGTACATGTACTTCTCCAGCTCGACGAAGAAGTCCATCGCAGAGGTAAACCGCCGCGCGGGATCCAACTCGAGGGCCCTCATGACGATTGGGTCGAGTTCCTTGGGTACACGCTGGTTGACGGCGCTGGGCGCCTTCGGCGCGTATTTCTTTATCGCCTCGAGAAGTTCCTTACGCTCAACCACCGGGAACAGCTTCATCCCGGTGAGAAGTTCATAAAGCACCAGCCCGGTCGAGAAGATATCCGACCTGAAGTCCGTGCCCACAGCCATCGCCTGCTCGGGCGACATATATGGCAACTTGCCCATGACTACTTTGCGCTCGTCCGGGATGCCCATCGTCAGGGCCTTTGCAATGCCGAAATCGGTGATTTTGACAATCCCGTTCACGTCGACAAGAATGTTCGTGGGTGTGATGTCCCTGTGAACAATACCCAGATGACGGCCCGTCGGATCGCGCTTGATATGCGCATAGTGCAGACCGCGACACACCCGGCTGATGATGAAGGTGCACATCTCGACCGGCATTCGCACGTTGAGTTCGGCGTGCCGCTTCATGATCTCTTTCAGGTTCTTGCCGTGAATGTACTCCATCTGGATGTAGTAGTGGTCTCCCCACCGGCTCAGGTTGTACACCTGAACGATGCTCTGATGCACCAAGTCAGCGACGAGCTTTGCCTCGTCAATGAACAGCTTGAGGTTGTGCGGGTTGGACGTATGCTCTGCATTGATGACCTTGAGAGCTACGATCTTGGAAAAGCCTTCTTCCCCATCTTGCGCGGCGAGGAATATCGACCCCATGCCGCCCTGAGCGATCTTTTTCACGATGCGCAGTCGGTTGGCGCTGTGGAAACTATTGCCTTCTTCAAGCATGAGGAAAGGATACACGGGTAAAGGCATTTGTCAAGGAAGGACTGCCCCGGCTCCGAAAAAAGGGCGGACGCCGTGACGTCCGCCCTGAAATACCGCGATATTTGAACCCGGTCCGGGGAAAGAGCCTTCTATGCGAGTTCCTGCACCTTGCGCTCGTAGTCCTCGCGGGTAATCTTCTCGCTCTTGAGATCCTCGGCCAGCTTCTTCAGCTTCGCTTCCTTGACCTTCCGATCCTGTTCGATTCTGGCCTTGTTCTCTTCGTAGACCTTTTCTCCATCCTTCTTGGCCTTGTTGAATTCCTTCTTCAGGTCTTCAGGCTTCACCTTCATGCCGGCCGCAAAGTACTTGTCGGCGATAACGCCAAGAGCCCAAGTAGTGGCAAACGAGGTAGAAGCACCCACAACACTGCCCCAAATCGGCACGAGCTTGCAGAGGTTGGACACTGCGATCCTCGCTCCGGTGCCAATTCCGAGGGCGCCCATCAGCGACTTGATCGCCTTATCATCAACCTTGTGCCCCCAGTAGAGGCCGATGTCGCGAGCCATCTTGACCTGCACAGCTACGACACCAAGGTCCGTGATGATGGCCAGCCCGGGAACCGGGAAGGCGCCAAGCACAGCGCTGAACACCGAGTACTTGATCATGTCTTCGCGAATCTCGGCTGCACGCTTCTTCGGGTCTGCGATCGGCATGATGTTGCTGGGCAGCACCGTGTCCTTCGTCTCCTGATAGAAGCGTGACAAAATCGAGGTCTTTTTGTCATCGAGGTTCCAGGACTTGTGAATGTAGTCCAGGAGTTTCTTCTCATCCAAGGTGCATTCGCCGTCGGCGAAGGACATCCCATACGCGGAGGCGAAGATTTGCTCACGAGCTTCCTTTGAGGTTACTTCGGCGGCGAGAGTCTCAATGGTGTTGTCCTCGGCGAGCAACTTCTCGATTGTAAGATTCTCGGGGAGTTGCACTCCCGCAAATGCGAACGTAAGCTGCTCTTCCTCGGCAGGATGCAGGACTCCATCGGCTTTGGCAACTGCGATGAGAATTCTGAGCCCGGCCAGAGCTTCCTTTTCCGTAACGGCCATGTTTTCTCCTTTGTTCTTCTGAACTGAAAGCATTATACCCGAAGCCACGTAACTCGAAAAAAAACGCCCCGCCTGGAGGAGGCGGGGCGTATGAACGCAAGTTATCTACCGAGAAAGAAGTGATCTGATAACAGCCCTGATCGCGTCGCTTTCACGCGAAGCCAAAGCGGGTGAAACCGCATAGTAAGCGCCCACCAGTGCCCCGGAATAACTTGAAGCATAGGCCAGCCCGTCCCTCATCGAGGTCAAAGCCGACACTTCGCCGCAAGCCAAGGAGCCAAAAGCAGCAGTAGCGATGAAGCACCCGCCGCCACCACCGCTGCTGGTAGAGCCACCGGGAACATATCCGCCGCCGCCGTCGCTGACATTATCAGGAGCCATTGCGCCTTCCTTGGCAACGATGACCTTCATCTGTCCGCCATCGTTGATGGCGACAAACGCGCGGGCATCTGCGCCGCTGGTGATCGCCGTAGTACCGGGCGGGGAAATCCCGCGTGCAAGCGTGTACATTTCCCACTGTGAGCCCGTGTTGCGAGACATACGGATCGAATCCGGACTGAAGTAGGCCAGGTTTGGATACTCATCCCCGCTCAAAGAGATGCTCAATCCACGTCCGACGCTCCCGTATTTGTCAACGGAGCTGATGTGCCATCCGTTTATAGTTCGGTAAGCGTACTTCACGGATGTTGCATCGGCATTGGTGATGTCGCGGTACCCAACATACAAGTCACCGCTCTTGCCCACTGCCATGGCAACGTCCGAGCCCACTGCTCCTAAATTGTCAACAGTCTCGAACGTCCATTCATCGCCATTGCGCCACGCACATGACAACACTCGGCTGAATGCATCGTAATAAACCACCATGGGCTCGTTGCTCAGGGGGTTCGTTCCAATCGCGTTGTAGAAGCCGGGGTTGCCTTCAGAATCCACAGTCTGGTCAGCGACAACTGAGCCGTAGGGAGTCACTTCGATCATGTACAAGTACCCCTCTGCGGAGTATGCCGAGATGAATATCTCCCCATTGCCGGCGACAGCAATGTGGCAGTTGATCCCGTCGTTGCCGGGCCGGTCTATCTCTTGCCTGTAAATGCTGCTTGCGGGAGCAGTATCCACGCCGGTCATCAGGAGAACCAGGTTCAGCGTAACCGAGTCCTGGTAGACGACCACAGGATTGTTTGACTCATCGAAAGCGAAGGCTACATAGTTGACTTCCGGAACATTGGTTTCAAGGATCGTTTCGGTCCAGCTTGTGCCTCCCCAGACACCATAGACCAGGTTGCTGTTTGCCTTGCGGTAAACTGCGCAGGGGGAACCGGTTGACGTCCGGGAAAGAGCAACGGCCCCTTCTCCCGGCATGTCGGCCGGAGGATCAACTCCGAAGTAAGGAGCGACGACTCTGTCGCGCCACAACCATGTAATTGTGGTCGGGGCACCGATTTCGCCTGTGAAGTAAGGAAGGCTCGATGATTCCACAGAGCCCGTCCCGGTGAAGCCGGAGCACACCTTCTCACCGGAAACATACTGGCTCACGCCGTAGATGAGTTCGCCAGCGAAGAACCAGTACTCTCCGACCGCAGGCATCTGCAGGCCGAGTCCATCAGGGTTCAAGATCGTCAACAGATACTGATTCATCCAGTCAATGTTCTGCCGCACAGGACCGTTCATTGTCACCGGGAACGCAAGGGGAGTATCCGGAGTGGCGGCTTCATTGATGCCGTCGGGATCAACGCTGTTCCAGTCCGGCAGATACCTGAGTCCTGTTGATGCGTCCGGGCTTACGGCATTGATAGCAACCTGGGTTCCAGGCAGATACCATCCGGAAGCGTCGGGAGAATAGGAGCCCAGATCAGAAGAAAGGATGAGATGATGCTCGACCTTCCAGACTGCGGTTTCTGTAATGGGCGAATTGACCGTGACGGAAGCGGTTGGAGCCCCGCCAACTCTCTTAACAGATCCGGCGCCAGCGCCCTTCCACTCAGTGAATGAGTAGCGAGTCAGGTTGTCCGACGCAGGTGGAGTCGCTGTCACATCGATTTCGGCGCCTTCGTCGTACCAGCCGGTCGGCGGCTCAATTGTACCGACATTGGCGATTGTTGTCAGCATGAACTGTTGAGACCATGACCATTCAACGGTCGTGGCTGCAAGGATAATGAACGAGGCAACATTCGAGCCAGGAACCCACGTGCCGTTGATTGTGTAGCCAAGACAGTGCTGGCGGGCATTCACGCCGTTGGCAATGTCAACCGCAACGACGCTGGTAATCTGCGCTCCGTCACCGTACCAGCCCGGCATATCCCCTGTGCGCGAGTTGAGGTCATTCACCGAGAAGAAATAATGCTGCGCATTCCAGAACCAGTGCAGGATGAGGTCTCTGTCAATGTTGAAGGTTGCGGAGAACGCGTTTTCTCTGCGATTCTGAGCGACGATTTCGAATCCGCCGCATTGGAAGCGCTCACGACCGGGATCAGCGACGCTGAAAATCTCTGCGGAGCAGGTCACCTCGGTGCCATAGTCGTACCAACCGGCTGCCAGAGTCGAGGTCACCGGACGAACGCTGTCGATAGCGTACGAATACTGGCGAACGTAATTTGCGACGATGGGCTGATTGGCTGCGGCCATGGTGCCTGTAATGGACATCGAGTGTGCACGTGCGCCACCATCGCTCCAGGAATCCCAGCGCCAACGTTTGGCGTTCGAGTCGAACTGATACTGTGGAGCATCAACGCTGTACGTATAGGTGTTTTCCCAGCTTACCGTTACGTTCTTCACAAAGGGAACCGTTGTGCTGACTCCATCGAACAGGATTACGCCTTCACCCATCGTAGTGTTCAAGGTGACATTGACCTTATTGAGCACACGAATCTTCGCGGGCGAGTAATACCACTTGCCGTAAGCGAATCCGTTGTACCCACGCGCGGCCATCCATACGCTGCCATCGTCAATGACGCCCAGCGATTGCCAATTGACGGTGTAACCGCCGGAGCCATTGCCAGTGGATGTGCCAATGGAGGTAACGCTGCTCTTGTCGTATGAATATCCGAGTTGCACTTGAGTAGGATACGCAGATGCCTTTGACATCACCGCACGAACCGGAGGCGCATAGCCTGTAAGGGGCCCACTGGCAGAAACCGTTCCGGTGGCTTCGCCGGAGTAGTAATAGTTCGTGGCCGTATTGCCGGTGTATCCCTGCATGTTGCAGTAGTACATGTAACAGCCAATGTACGATCCTGCAGCCACGTTCGTCCATTCAGTGCCGGACGGAAGCGTGTAGGTCTGCTCGCCGACAACTGTGGTGGTCGATGGACCCGTGGCGATGCACGTAAACGTGTTGCCGCTCACCTGCTGGAAGATCTTGAACTTATGGGTCGGGTTCGAACTGACGTAGTTGAAGTAGGTCTTGTACCCGCTGTAAGTTCCAGCGATGGGGGACGGAATGGCGTAATTCCAGATCGTATAGTTGTAAGCACCGGATCCCGTACCAACCCAAGGATTGTCAGGCCACACGTACGAGGACGCTGGTTTCGTGTAGTTTGCGGTAACTGCTATGTTCTGGCCATCAACCGCAGCCAGGCTGCCAAATGATGAGAACTGGGGATTGGCGATGTTAACGGTCTTGTCCCAGGGATTCGAAGCGACCGAATTCGCATATGCTATGACCCTCAGGATCATCGTGTCGTCAAAGATGACATCCGTGTCCCAGGTGGCCTTGAAGCCGTCGGCAGGTGTCGTGTCAGAATTGAGGAGGACAAAACTGGTGTTCCCGGCTCCCTTGTACAGGAAGTCGATCCTGGTTATCCCGCTCACATACGTAGTGCCGGCCGTCGCGGTGAGATTGAGAATGCCGGCATTGGGGTTGACCGGGTCAAAACCGGTTACGGAAGAGACGTAGGGGTCATCCATGGCGTAAACGACATTGTCTATGTAGGCGCCGTAATAGTATGCATAGCTATAGGAGTTGGTGTGCCAGCGAATCTTCTTCGTTCCAGCCGGCACCCTGATGTTCGATGCGTTGCCGGATGTGCTTGTCGCGCTTGCGACAAGTGTACTGAGTGTGACCCATGTGCTGCCATCAGTGGTGTACTGCATGTCGAGAGTCGCGCTGTAGACGTACCACCAGAAACTCAGGTTGCCAGGCCCGGCGGTAACTGACGGCCAAGTATAGGTCAAGTAGTAGTCGTAGTAGGAACTCGCATAGGGGTAACTCCCGTACGGAGCAACGCCCATGTGAGCGGAATAGTAGTATGAAGAGTAGTTGTATTGGCTAGTATCTCCGCCGTAGTTGGTCATCCCGTAGTAGCTGGAGTACGTTGCCCACGGGGTATAGGAGGAATAGAGGATGTATCCGTTGGAGTAACCGGAGTCCCAATTCTGGGAGAAATCCCAGGCTGACGCGGCCTGAGCCGCTGAGGGAAGGATCATCAGCGCGACTGCGACAACCAAGGAAGCGAGGAGTAGCTGGAGGCCCTTCATCTGTCACCTCTTCACAAAGTGTTGGTTTTTAAAGTATAGCCCGGTGACCGGCAAATGCAAGCACCTTTTCGCGCGACAGGATTTTCGGCGCGAACCGCGTTGACTCTTCGTTCCGCTCTGGTACAATCCCTTTTATGGGATGGCTTGCGCATGCGGTCTCCAACCTGACGGCGATCATTGTGCCCACGAACTGCAGTCTCTGCGGATCGGCCATCTTCGACGCGACAGCCCCAATCTGCGATAACTGCCTCGAAAATATAGTGCTTTGGGGGAGTTTCCGCTGCCATAAATGTGGCCGTGGGCTGCCATTAGGCTCAAATGCCGTTTGCCCGGAGTGTTCTTCGAAAAGACGGGCCTACGTTTACGCCATATCCGCAGGTCCCTACAAGGGCAGGCTCAGGAAGATGATCATCGCCCTTAAGGCTGTGAAAGCAACCTCCCTGGCTATCCCAATCGCCGAACTGATGGCCGAGGCCATCCGAATGGACGGGAGGCTCGCGGGAGACGAGATCGTCGTCCCCGTTCCCGTTTCTGCCGACACTCTCGCGGGTAGGGGCTTCAATCAGGCGGAACTCATCGGGGATTCCCTGGCAAAGAAATTGGGTCTTGATTTCAAGCCGCGCGCGCTTAAGAAGGTCCGTAGCACTCCTGACCAGGCATCTTTGTCAAGGTTGTACCGGCTGAGGAACCTTGATGGCTGCTTTTCGGCCAAGGAATCGCTGGTGAGTGGACGTTCCATTCTTCTTTTGGATGACGTTATTACGACTGGTGCCACAGCTCAGGCTTGCGCGACCGTTCTCCGTGCTGCGGGAGCAAGAAAAGTCGTCCTGGCAACAGCCGCATTTACCTTGTCAGATGACCGAACGGTTCCCGATGGATCGGCGACGGAAATCTTGCATAGTGGCGCGCAACGATGAAGGCATTAGAATAGGCTGGCACAAAGGGATATTGTGAAGACATCCTTGCCCGTACTTCTTCTTGTCCTTGTCGCTTCCCTCTTGTTCTGCCAGGGCTTGGCTCGTGGGGAGGATAGTGCTGTTGCGCTCTCGAAGGAGGACTATCAGAAGCTCCTGAAGCGCATTGCCGAGATGGAGAAGGAAATCGACAGGCTGAAGAATGTCGAGAAAGAACTCAAACAGATAAAGGACCGCCTCGACAAGGCGCAGGAAGAGGCTAAGCCTGCCGATGAGGAATCCCCGGTAACTGTCGAGCCTCCGATGAAATTCCTGGGGCTCTTCGGGGAGGAATCGGAGACGGTTCCATCTTTGGATCTTTCCGGGAACATTTCCGTTGCCTTCAGGTATTCGAACTCCTTGAAACGTGGTCAATTCACGTTCGAGGGCCTGGAGATAGACCCCAGATTCAACCTCTTCGACGAATTGCAGGTAGGCGTTGACCTGCATTTTACCGAGTCGGATCCCACGACAGACAACTTCTACGTGGAGCAGGCATTCATTGCCTGGGCACCCTATGGCGGAAAGGTCGAACTGACCCTCGGGCGATTCAACAGCATTGTGGGCATCGAGAAACCCGACCCGGTTCTCGTGTTTCTTCCCTCCAGGTCAATTATGCGCCAGAGCTTTGATCCCGGGGATCAGACGGGTGTCCTTGCGGCTTACGCGCTCGGAAAGTTCAGAATCTTTACCGCCATTACGAACTCGTTCGGATACAACGACCTCGGTCAGATGATTTCCACCGACAACAACTTCGACAAGACGTACACAATAAGGCTGGAATACAGGCCTTCGGACGCAAGTGCACTCGGGTTGAATGTAGTCGCAGGCCCGGAACATGACGGCGACAATCGCGACTACAGGTGGACAGTGGATGTGGACTTCCAGCACGCCATTCAGGGGTTCTTCTACGTCGGAGCCGAAGCCCAGTGGGGCACCGAGGAGCAGAAGACCGGCGGGAACGCAAGTTGGTGGAGCGCACAGGGCATCTTCAACTACACCTTCTCCAGAGCACTCGACGCTTCGTTGAGAGTCGAATATGCAAATGACCGGGATGGCGGGGCACGTCTGGGCGAAATCAGCCCGAGTGTAGGACCGAGTCTCTATAGCTTTGCAGTCGCGGTCAGATTTCACCCTCTCACAAATATGAACATCGCGCTGGAATACCGTCGTGATTGGGGTGACGACAGCTACTTCGCCCCGGAGACTTACCACGAACTTGTAACCATTCAATTCACCGTGAAGTTCTGAGGACGTAATGCCTGACGCAAACGATAATCTGTTCGAGCATCTTGAGCACTTTCGCGCCGATGTCACCCGGATGAAGGCGGAAATCGCCAAGGTTATTGTCGGGCAAGACTCGGTCATCGAGCATCTGCTTGCTGTGTTCTTCGCTCGCGGGCACGGTCTTATGGTCGGCGTCCCGGGCCTCGCCAAGACCCTGTTGGTCTCAACATCCTCCAAGTTGATGGATCTGAGCTTCAAGCGAATCCAGTTTACGCCTGACTTGATGCCATCGGACATCACTGGTACGCAAGTGCTCGAGGAGGACGAGAACGGTCACAGGGAATTCCGATTCCAGCCCGGTCCGATTTTCGCGAACATCGTTCTCGCCGATGAAATCAACAGAACTCCGCCCAAGACGCAGGCGGCCCTGCTCGAGAGCATGCAGGAACGACAGGTAACCGTTGGCAAGGAATCCTACCACCTGCCCCGCCCGTTCTTCGTTATCGCCACACAGAATCCGATCGAGCAGGAAGGAACATATCCGTTGCCAGAGGCGCAACTCGACAGATTCATGTTCATGCTGGAGATCGACTATCCTTCCGAGAGTGAGGAAGAGAAAGTCCTGATGAGAACCACGGTCGGGACTATGCCGACTGTCAACAGGATTATGTCCGCCGAGGACATCATCTCCGGCCAGGCGCTCGTTGACAGGGTTGTCGCCACCGACAGCGTTATCAAGTACGCTACGCGTCTCGTGCGTGCCACGAGACCTACTATCAAAGACTCCCCGGCATTCGTCAAGGAATTTGTCGAGTGGGGTGCAGGGCCAAGAGCGGGACAGTTCCTGATTCTCGGAGCCAAGGCTATGGCTGCGATGGAAGGCCGGCTCGCGCTGACCTACTCTGATATCCGGAAGATGTCCCTGCCGGTGCTGCGCCACAGACTCGGTTTGAATTTCCAGGCACAGGCTGAAGGGGTAAAGCCTAACGACCTTGTCAGGAAACTCATCGAAGCGATTCCCGAGCCCGATGTCGTAAAATACGAGTAAAAGATGCCTGACTCTTCGTTGCCCGAACTGCTCCGCATCGTGATCGTCGAAGCGGAATCCTGCGATTGCTACTTGCCTGGCGAGCAGGTGGTTGTTCGTTGGCCCGAGGTAGTCAAGAGCACGAGCGACAAGGTATGCGCCCGGTTCATGGCGGCTTTGCAGCCGGTCATGGAAGAGGTGCTTCGTTCTTCGACCGGGAGGATCCCCGGCAATGTGTATTCTGTCCGCTGCAGAGCCGCGGATTGTCGGCTTAAGATCCGATTTGAGGATGCTGACACAATCGGCAAGACAGAGAGACTGGAGTCGCGCGAAGTCGAGGAACTTGTGATCGAGATGTCTGAGCTTCCAATTTTCGCGCGCCTTGAGAGCGACGCCTTGGCGCAGATAGCGAACAACTGCATGGTCAAGATTTTTGAGCCCGGCGAGGAGATAATCAAACGCGGCGAGAAGGGTCAGAGCCTGAGTATCATCTTGGACGGCGCCGCAACGGTTATGGGCAAGCAGGAAGATGATGCCGATCATGCCATCGCATTCCTCGGAAAAGGAGACAGCATCGGTGAAATGTCTGTCCTGACAGGCGAACCGACATCGGCAACAGTACTCGCCGGGGATGAATGTCGCATTCTCGAGATACCACAACGCAACTTCACCGGCGTGGTGATGAAGTACCCCTCCGTCAGCCTCTATTTCACCAGATTGCTCGCCGAGCGCCTTCGGGCGAGCAACAAACAGATTCTCGCTCTTCTCGACGGTGGAGTTACTGGCAAATTGACCACACTTGGACTGTCCGAGCTCATCCAGATCATCAAGATGAATGTTCGCTCGGGAGTTCTGCGGCTTACATCGGGCGGCAAGCGGGCGATGCTGTACTTCCGCGAGGGCAGGCTGCTCGATGCCCGATACTCGCAGAAGAATGGGGAGGAGGCGTTTTTCCAAATCGCAACCTGGCAGCAGGGAGATTTCCAGTTCGACAACGTGCCTGTACAATGCGAGCCCGTGATAACCACCGACGTAATGGCCCTTCTCCTTGAGGCGATGCGCAGATCAGACGAGAGCGCACGCTGAATCATGCCCGCCTTCCTTTCCCTTCCGACGATAACAGGGGCAGTTCTTCTCCTGCTTGTAGTGACGGCACTTCTGACAGGTTTTCGCCGCTTTCTCGGGCCTATGCCATCTGCTGCGTTTCGAGTTCTTGTTCTTGTCATTGCGGCGGTTGCCGCCGGTTCTCCGATGTTCTGGGGCTCATCTGCAAGCCCGAAGGTTGTATTCCTGGTTGACGAATCGCCTTCAATGGCGCCATATTTGCGAGCAATTGCGGCCGATGTCTCCAAATCCATTAAGGCTCTTCCCGCTGATGTACGCGCTGATGTGTGCGCCTTCTCTGAGGAAATGCGCCCCATCGGTGTTGGATTACGCGGAGGGGAAGACGCCACGATAGCATTCTCCGTGCGCAACAACGGCTCAAGCGATTTCAAGATGGGGCTGACCGGAGCATTCGGGCTGTTCCCTCGCGACAGCGGGGGCGTGATTCTCGTATACACTGATGGCGAATTCGATGCCCCGCTCGCGCAGTCAATCCCACAAGGAGTCAGCCTTTTCTTCGTGCCCCTGCCCTTCGCTGATATCGTGGATGCCGGGATAGTGTCTCTCGGTCTTCCGGCAATTGCAAGGTCCGGGGAAACCTGCTCTGCGCGAGTAGCCCTGCGGGCGAATTTCCCCGCCAAAGGAACGCTGTCCTTGTCCGGCGAGGGGATAAAAACCGTATCCCTGCCGTTCGACTTGCAGCCCGGCCGGAGGGATTTCGTTCTGCCGATCACTTTCACCGCAAGTGGAATCCGGAGAATCTCCGCCACTATATCCACGGGAGCGCCTGACTCCATCCCAGGCAATGATACTGCCAGTGGAATGGTCATCGTCAGCGGCATCCAACGAGTTGCCATAGTAGCGGTCGATGAAGCAGGAATGGCCGAAGCCCGGGAGTGGGCAAGGATCGCAGGAGGCGAACCAGTGTATTTCCATCCTGGAGAGAAGATTCCCTGGGGTGATTTCGCGGGCGCGATCCTCGTTGACCTGCCCGGGGCGTCGTTCCCGGACGGCTTGACCGGATTTGTCAACAACGGCGGCGGCCTTTTGGTAGTAGGTGGGAAATCTGCTTTCGACTCGGACTATGCACGGGGACTTCCCGGAGCGCTCTCACCCCTGGAGCGAGGCACCGGCGACGGCAGGCCGACCGACGTAGTAGTGCTTCTCGATTCGAGCGGAAGCTTGTCGGGGCGAGCGGAAGGAACCACGCTGGAGAAATTCGAATTCGCCAAGAGGGCCGCTTTGGCAATGTTGATGCTATCGGGCAATCAGGTACGCTTTGGCCTTGTTTCCTTCGCCAGGGAGGCAAACGTAGTCCTCCCTCTCGCATCCTATGACGATACCGCCTCACGCAATGAGGCAAGAACAAAGATTGCCGCGCTAAGTGCGTCCGGCGGGACGGATCTTGCCAAGGGCCTTGAGAAGGTCCTTGACGTTCTGTCGAGTTCCACCGCCGAAAAGAAACATGTTCTTGTGTTCCACGACGGCGTCACTGAGCCAGGGGCCTATGTCGAAGCAGCCCGTCACATCGGGGAGACGGGAGCCAAAGTCATAATAGTCGGCGTCGGGGAAGGCAACAATGAGACACTCGCTGCCATAGCATTGGCTGCGGGCGGAGTTGTGCAAAAGATATCGTCCTCAGACTGGCCCCGTATTCCTGAGATCCTGAAGAGCCGTATGGATGAGTTCAGGGGCGATTTCATCAAGGAAGGTCAATCAGAAGTCGAAATGACTGCGGCTGGCACTGCAACACTGGAGATAACTGCACCACCTCCTCCGTTGTTTACAAGGAACTTCGCAAAGGCAATCCCCGGGGCAACCATTCTGGCCACAGTCGGAGCGGAAAGGGCGCCATTGGCTGCTGTGGCTACTAATGGCCTTGGCAGAGCCGCTGCCTTTGCGTCATCCCTCAGAACAGGCTGGGCCGGAGGATGGGATTCCCCCGAAGGCAGAGCGTTCCTGACGAAACTCGCCCGCTACGCCATAGCCCCGGCAAGGCAAGGGAATGCCGTGCTTTCAGTACAAAGCGACGGGAGCAGGCTGCTATTCAAAGCTGAGGTCTATGACGAAGCGGGCTCGCCCTCACTGAATCGGTCAGTAGAAGCGAGAGTTGGAGCCGCAACAGTACCCCTTCACTCCGTAGGACCCGGCAGATATGAGGGCACATCACTGGAAAAAGCCCCTGCATCATCTGCTGTTCTTCTCGTTGACGGCCTTTCCATTGGCGACTTCCCGGTTTCCGAGACAGTCGGGGAGCAATGGGGAGATGTTGTGGGCAATCCATTCAGGATTGCGGCTCTCGCGAAATCTCTTGACGCGAGAATTCTGGATGGCCCCTTGAAACTCACCAGTACGTTTCCCGGCTGGAAGTCCGCTCTTCCGCTGATCGGCTTTCTGCTCGCGCTTCTGCTGACCGCAGAGCTCTTCTGTTCCCTCGGGGGCGTTACTCGCCGATGGCAGGCGGCGTTCACTCGCAAGTTATGAACGACCTTGTCATTCTCGCCTGCTGCCGGGAAAAGGGCGCTGCGGAGATGCTCCGATGCAATCTGCTCGATGAGCAAGGCCTTGTCGTCATTATCGAACCCGACGAACGATTCCGGCCTCCTCTGTGGCGTATCCTGGTCGCTCCGCCGGATGTGCAGCAAGCAACCCAGTATCTGAGACATTGGGATACCGGGGCATGGGATATCATGTTTGTCGCAGACGGAACAGAGCCGGCGGCACAGGAATCCCTGCTGACAAAAAAGGCCCGAAGCATGCAGAAACATCCGGAAGCGCGTCTGCATTCGGGGGCGAGCGAGGAAGAACTGTTGGGCGACGAAACCATGGAAAGGATCAAGGAAGTGGTTGGCGACCTGCAAACGGAAAAACTTCAGAAAACCATCTCTATGGCCAGGACAACCGAGGCCGCGCCTCCCGAAGTATCGATCATCATCCTGATGCACAACAAGTGGCAGTTTACGAAGAGATGCCTGTATGGGTTGCTCGCGACCAGGGACGTGAGATTCGAGCTGTTGCTTGTGGACAACGGTTCGACGGAATACGAGTTGAAGGAAGGGATGACGGTCTTCCTGAGCGAATGCCAGTTGCGCAATATCAACGTTACGATGATAATCTTCCCGGAGAACGTCGGGGCTGTCCGGGGACGAAACGAAGCCCTTCCCTACTGCCGGGGCGACTACATCGTCTTCATGGACAACGACGTGGTTGTCCGGAACCTTGGATGGTTGTACCGACTCAAGGAGTTCTTGCGGTCCGAACCCTCCTATGGAGCAGTTGGCCCCAAGCTGGTCTACCCGAACCATCCGCATCTCATTCAATGCGCGGGCTGCGACGTTGCGCCAACGGGACGCGTGGATTTTCGCGGCAGAGGCGAACCACGTGAGACGCCCGGCTTCACCGAACCGCGTGACGTACAGGCCTTGATCTCGGCATGCATCGTTTTCCCGCGACAAGTGGTTGAGATGGTCGGCACTCTGAACATGGAATATCATCCGGTTCAGTTTGAGGACATCGATTACTGCTACAGGATCAAGGAGAAGGGCTTCAAGCTTGCGTACAGGCCGGACGTGGAGATGTACCATTTCGAGAACGTCACCACCGGGAGAACCCGGGCGCTGAACTACAAGTATCTGACCGTCAAGAATGGACAAGTCTTCAAGAACTTGTGGTCGCACGTCTTCTCTCGCGAGAATGGCCCTTTGGAGGAGGCAATGATCTGGAAGGAGATTCCGAGCGTGGCCATCGATGACATTGGCGAGCTTGAGGTATTCGAGTAGCCGCATGATAGCGTTCATCAGAAGATGGTTCACCGTCACTCGGATGCCCTTCTCGTCCGTGGCTGTGGTTCCCTTCGTCCTGGGAGGATTTCTGGCCTTCCGGGGCGGGCATGCAGTCGCTTGGTCTTCCGTGCTGATTGGCGCTTTCTGCGTGCTGCTCATAACGATGGCCTGCCATTTGATCGGAGAGGTGTTCGATGCCCAGGGAGACCTGCTGACCCTCGAGACCGGACGCACACCATTCTCCGGCGGCACTCTTCTGGTCGCGAACAAAGAGGTAAGACCGTCGACAGCGCTGATCGTCGCAGGGACGTTCCTTGTGGTTGCAGTTTTGCTCGGAGCGCTGATCACACTGCCAACCCGCAACTGGACTTTGCTTTGTCTGGGCGGAATCGGGGTATTGTCTGCCATTCTGTACTCAACCCCCCCAATTCGGTTAGCGTACAGAGGGTTGGGCGAAATTCTCATCGCGTTCTGTTACGGATGGCTGACGCTGGTCACCGGATATGCCACTGCAACGGGACGATTCGAACCACTTGCCCTTCAGCTTGTCGGTCTCCCTCTGATGTGTACTATCTTCAACGTCATTTTCCTGAATGAGTATCCCGACTACCAGCCCGACAAATACGTTGGGAAGAAGAACCTCGTCGTGCGATTCGGTCCCGCTACCGGAACTTGGATTTATGGCACTGTGAACTTCGGAACAGCGGTATCGGTATTCCTCCTGTGGATGGTTTACAGACCCCATCAGCCTCTGTATCTCCTTGCTGTCATTCCGGCGATAGCACTGAGCTTGTGGCTCGCGTATCGCGTCACCATCAAGGGGGACTGGACCGAAATCAAGACTATTACCCCCCTTTGCGGCCTCGGCATTGCCCTGAACCACCTGTGCTCTGTCACAATCGCGATAATCGCGTACACCTGACGTTCGCCAGATGATGAAAGAAGCGTATAAGTAGCCCGATGTCTCTCCGACCATACATGTCTCCCGGGAACCTCCTGCGACAATTCAGAGCTGCCCTGCTGCTGAAGAAGTCAACAGGCTGGCGCTATTTCCTCCCCTGGCTTTCCACAGGCGCCCTGCGGTCCATACCTGTCGCCGCGGGAGCCGTTGGAATGGGGTGCATCGGCTACGGATACCACCCGGTATGGGAGATAACCGAGGCGTGTAACCTCCGCTGTCGTCACTGCCATGCGACGTCCGGACTTCCGGGGCCCGATGAGTTGAATACTGAAGAGGGATTCGACCTCATCCGACAGGTGCGCGAGTGCGGCAAATTCCAGATGCTCGTCTACACCGGAGGCGAACCCCTTGTCAGGCCGGATATCAACAGCCTGCTCAGCTACAGCAAGAAGGTCGGGCTCGTAAACGTAATAGCGACCAACGGGACACTGATCGATGAAGCCAGAGCACGCGAACTGCACCGACTGGGCGTGCGGGGTGTGGCGGTCAGTTTCGATTCGACCGTCCCATCCGTTCACAACCACATTCGGGCCAACGACACTGCCTTTGAGCGCGCAATGATAGGCATCGAATCCTGCAAAAAGGCAGGGCTTGCCGTGCAACTGAACTTCACCGCAATGGCCGAGAACCTCGACTCGCTTCCGGAGGTCGCCCGTTTTGCCCACTCGATTCGAGCGGATATTCTGCTGTGCTACCAACTCGTCCCGATGGGCAGAGGAGAGGGTATCGCCGATTCCGCACTCACATGGAGCAAAATCGTGAATTAGTGGCCACCGTCGCGAAGTGCCAACGGGACTCCTTTACTGTCATTGAACCCGTTGCTGCTCCCCAGTATTGGCCTCACTTGCTCGGACGGGACTTGGAATTTCCGGAGGGGAAAGCCACCGGACCAAGAGCTTTCCACGGCTGTGCGGCAGGCTGGGGATTGGTATACATCAAGCCAAACGGCGATGTATGGCCCTGTCCGTTCGTTCCGATTATCGGTGGGAATGTGAGAAAGACCCGGCTGCGCGATATATGGGCGCACGGAGAGATTTTCCAGGCTCTGCGTGATAGGGACAACCTGAAGGGCAAATGCGGCCGTTGCGCCAACCGAGGTCAGTGCGGTGGCTGCAGGGCGAAAGCGTTTGCCCGGACCGGTGATCCGCTCGCGGAGGATCCGGTCTGCTATATCGCCAGATCCGATACTGTCTGAAATTGCGACTCAATCGACGCGATGCACCCCAAAAAAACAGGTCTTGCGTCATTACGGTTGTCGGGACAGGCAACCTGAGTACAATGCCGCCATGTCAACAGAGCAGGTAATCCGCATATCCAACCTGACGAAGATCTACCGTAGCGGCTTCAGGGCTCGCCAGGTGAAAGCCCTTGATTCCGTCTCATATGACATTCGAAAAGGTGAAGTCTTCGGTCTGTTGGGACCTAACGGCTCCGGCAAGACAACGACCATCAAGGTGTTGCTCGGGCTCCTGTTTCCCACTGCGGGAACTTGCACGATATTCGACAAACCCCCGTCCGATGTCGAAGTCAAGCGTCGGCTCGGATTCCTTCCTGAGGAATCGTACTTGTACAGGTTCCTCAACGCGCGCGAAACCCTGGACTTCTATGGTGCACTGAGTGGCTTGACCCGCTCCGAGCGCACCAAACGCTCTGAGGAGCTTATCTCGAAGGTGGGACTCTCCGATGCAGCGACAAGACCCCTCCGTGAGTTCTCGAAGGGAATGGCCCGTCGAATGGGCCTTGCAGCCTGCCTTATTGGCGATCCCGAGTTGGTCATCCTTGACGAGCCCACTTCGGGGCTTGACCCCATCGGGACAAGAGAGATCAAAGACCTGATCCTGGAACTGAAAGCCCGGGGAAGAACGGTTCTTTTGTCTTCGCATCTTCTGGCGGATGTAGAGGATGTGTGTGACCGAATTGCCATCATGGCACGTGGAAAACTGGCGGCGCTCGGGCCCGTCAGCGAATTACTTGCCCGAACCGACAGGCTCGAGGTTGTGTTCAACAGCATGTCGCCTGAGGAAATCAGCGACTTGACAGTATACGCACAGAGCCATGGCCACAAGATTCTTGCTGTAGGAAAGCAGAGACGCAAGCTCGAGGAACTCTTTCTGGAAGTGGTAGCGGAGCACGCCCGGAATGCGTCAGATAGCAGCAATAGCTCTAATCACATTTCGTGAGTCGCTACGCAGCCGAGGGCTCGTAGTTCCCCTCGCATTCGGGGTGGTCGTGCTTGCGACCACGCCCTTTACGCCTGCCTTCAGCCCCGTTGACAGAATTCGCGTAATGCTGTCTGTGATAACCGCCTCCATCACACTGCTGGTTGGGGTCGTTGCGATATTTACCTCGACCTCAACGATTGCACGGGAAATCACTGACAACAGAGTGCTCACCGTCTTCAGCCGTCCCGTAGGGAGACTGAAATATGTCATCGGGAAGGCCGCCGGAATCTACCTCGTCATTGCCTCGTTGCTCCTTGCCCTGGGCGCATTCTCATTCGTTCTTGTCCATGTGACAAGCCGGGCCACGCTTACCGCTTCCGAAACGAGTTCGGTCCTCGCGGGGAACACACCAGTATCCTGCGACAATGTCGAGTACTACCAGCGAACTGAGAGACAAATCAAGTACCGTAGCGACTTGCAGGAATACGAGAGGATACTCACGACGGCAAGGAAGCTGTACGATGCTGAAATGATCCCCGGCGAATGGCGTCTCCAAAGCATCCGGGATGCGTTCGCGATGAGCGATGACCAGATTCGCGCTGCGTACCCGGGAATATCCCCGGCTAAGCTGAAAATCGTGCTTGAAGATGTCCTCACCCAACTTACCGGTCACCGGCTTGGCGGTTCGCCTTCGGCGTGGAATGACTTCTTCACGAAGAACCCGTCATGGGGGCATCGCCCGGCCGATCCGGACGAAAACGTGGATATTCCGGCAGCCGTTGAGGGTCGCCACCTAAGATGGGATTTTCGAGGGCTTTCCAGAGAGAGCCTGAAGACGGGGCTCGCGGGCAACCTGCAATTTTCACTGTATCCGAACATTGGCACTCGCAAGGCGGATTACGCAAACATGGAGATCGTTCTATCGAGCGCGAAGGGCAGCGCTTCAATAGCTTTTACGGGCCGGGCCGATGGGATCAAGGAGTTCCGGTTCACATCCGGTCTTCCGGACCCCGACATGCCTTTCTCACTGACCCTCCTCGTTCACGAAGGCCCTTCATCTGCGATTTCCGGAAAAGCGGCTTTGGGAGTCTATCCCGCGCCATCGCTCTTCGTGCTCAATTTGGCAAAATCCCTGCTTATGAGTTGGTGTATAGCCGCCTTTCTCGCCACGGTGGGCATTTTCGGAGCTTGTTTTCTTTCGTTCCCGGTTGCCCTGCTTCTATGCCTGTTCGTGTATTTCTGGGGCGGCACGGTTGGTATAATGCGTGACATTATCGCCCCGTCTTCCGAGAACCCGCTTTTCAACGTTGAAGTTGTGGACTCGCACCGCGGACGGGATATGATCACGCAAGTGTCTGACTTTATCCAGCATAGCGCTGGCTGGGTCAACGAGGCCCTCTCCAAAGGGATCGAGGACTTCGGGACTTACGATGGCGGCCGATACATCCCGGACAGCCGGGATATACCACTGAGTCATGCCTTGGCTGCCTTTTTCAGCCTCTTTCTATGGCGGGCGATTATCCTCCTTGCGCTTGGCTGGCTGTTCTTGAGGCGCAGGGAATTCTGATGGCAGGATCACCGGGTCTTTGCATTCCGATGCGAGGAATATGAGACAAGCTCTCTCGATCGCCGTTTTCATCGCAGCTCTCGGGCTCGTCGGCCTGCTTTCCGAGAGCACGCTGCAACTGAAAGACACATACGGTCTTTCATCCACTTCTCCGTTCGCCGGGAAGAAGCCCGGAGAGTTCGTGGGCACTGTCCTGTTAGGGGGGTTCCGAAATATTGCCATAGATATGGCCTGGCTTCAGGCGCTGAAACTGCAGGAGAGGCAGGAATACTACAAGATGCTTGCCGCGTACACCACGATAGCCTTGCTTCAGCCGAATCTGCCGATTGTCTGGGAGTTCAACTCGCACAACATGGCCTTCAACGTTTCGGTCAGTTGCCCCACCCCGGAAGAACAGGAACTCTGGGTACGGCGGGGAATCGAGTTCCTGCGCGAGGGCATCGAGCGCAACCCTCATACTTACAGGCTCTACCAGCAAATGGCCTACATCTACACGATAAGGGTCCTTCGCGACGAACAAATGAAGGCATCTTTTATGAAAAGAGGAGAGAACCCTCTTGTCGAGGCGCTAAAATATTGGCAACTTGCCAGTGCTCAACAGGACGCCCCTGCGCCCGTCCTTACCCAGCAAGTCCATGTCCTCGTTCAGTTGTGGCGCTTTGATGAGGCTGAAAGGCTCTGTTTCGCGCTCCTGACCCGCTTCCCCGAATGGGAAGTTGCAGGACTGGTGTACCGCAACCGCTTCGAGGATTACACCTATGACGGCAGCGTACCTTTTCTGAGACACAAGCAAATCTATCTGAACTGGAAGGAGATGGATTAATGCAGCGCATCCTCTTGAGAGTCGTCCTTTCCGTTACGGCTTCCGCCCTGGCGCTCCTGTCTGCGCCACAGGCTGCGATGGCCGAGGCAACCGCCGAATCGGCATTATCCAACGCGAACATGCTGTGGTGGATTGCGCCGATCGGTGGAGTGATTGCCCTT
Source organism: Candidatus Brocadiia bacterium (assembly GCA_041648755.1). Classification (GTDB taxonomy): domain Bacteria; phylum Planctomycetota; class B143-G9; order B143-G9; family B143-G9; genus JBAZOJ01. The sequence goes on along the minus strand of JBAZOJ010000021.1, from coordinate 2,833 downwards.
GTTTTCGCATGGATTTTCTACAAGTCCATGATGGCCGCGCCGGAAGGCGACCAGAAGATGATCGAGGTCGCAGCTTACGTGCGGGAAGGTGCAAACGCCTACCTGAGACAGCAGTACCGGATTGTAGCGATTGTATTCGTAATACTGGCGCTCATTTTTGCCTTCATGGCATATGTTCTGGGCGTCCAGAACGTCTTTGTGCCTTTTGCCTTCCTGACGGGCGGACTCTTCTCAGGTCTGTGCGGCTGGCTGGGCATGAAGACGGCAACGTGGGCCTCGTCCCGCACGGCCGAAGGAGCCAAGACGAGCCTCAACAAGGCACTGACCGTGGCATTCCGGTCAGGGGCTGTCATGGGGCTTATCGTGGTAGCGCTTGGTCTTATCGACATCTGCCTGTGGTGGCAGTTGCTCAACTGGGTGTACGACAACAACATCTTCGGATTGGCGACGCCCATGATGGGACCAGGCATGGTCAAGGGGCCCGAGTACGAGGACATGAAGCTCGGGCAGATCACGACCACAATGCTTACCTTTGGAATGGGCGCTTCCACGCAGGCGCTGTTCGCCCGCGTCGGTGGAGGCATTTTCACGAAATCCGCAGACGTCGGTGCTGACTTGGTTGGAAAGGTCGAGGCGGGAATCCCCGAAGACGATCCCCGCAATCCGGCCACTATCGCGGATAATGTCGGCGACAATGTTGGCGATGTGGCGGGAATGGGTGCCGACCTGTACGAGTCTTACTGCGGTGCGATTCTCGCCACGGCAGTCATCGCAATTCCAGCGGGACTCGGGGTAATCGGTATCGTCGCTCCAATGATAATCGCGGGTGTGGGAATTATCGCCTCGATACTTGGAATCTTCCTGGTGCGTACCGAAGAGAAGGCAACGCAAGGCGAACTTCTCAAGGCGCTATCGAGAGGCATCAACGCTTCCGTAATCTTCATCGCCATCGCCACCTTTGGCATTACCTACCTGCTCTTCTCCGGGACATCCACTTCGTGGCTGGGCATGGCCGGCAGTGTCATCACGGGCCTTGTTGCGGGTTGGATAATCGGGAAGAGCACGGAGTACTACACAAGCCAGCAGTACAAGCCGACGAGAGGCATTGCAGACCAGGCTCGCTTTGGTCCTGCAACTGTCATCATCGCCGGATTGGCGGTTGGCATGAAAGCGACTCTCATCCCAGTTCTGACCGTTGGCGTCGCCATTGTGCTGTCGTACGCCTTCGCTGGCGGGTTCTCCGTAGACCCGCGCGCTGTGTCTCTTGGCCTCTACGGCGTCTCCATCGCCGCAGTCGGTATGCTTGCCACTCTCGGCATTACTCTGGCAACTGACGCTTACGGCCCCATCGCCGACAACGCGGGCGGAAACGCACAGATGACCAATCAGGAACCATACGTTCGCGAAAGAACGGATGCTCTTGACGCCCTCGGCAACACCACCGCCGCGACCGGCAAGGGCTTTGCCATAGGATCTGCCGCGTTGACCGCTCTGGCCCTGTTGGCCGCGTACATCGACGAGATCAAAGTGGCCCTGATCCGTGTGACCGGAAATGCCACAGATCCGGTTGCTGCAGTCGCCGCACTCAAGGAGATCGGCGTTACGGTTCCCGCGGATAAGGTTGGCAACGTCAGCAGTTGGATTCACGGCCTCGGGCTGACCGACTTCGTGGAAATGTACGGCGTCTCCCTCTTTAACCCCAAAGTGCTTGTCGGAATGTTCGTCGGCTCGATGATGGTGTTCTTCTTCTGCAGTCTGACAATGGAAGCCGTCGGCCGCGCTGCTGGCAAGATGGTGGAGGAAGTGCGACGCCAGTTCAGGGAAATTGCAGGCCTGCTCGAGGGAAAACCCGGAGTAAAGGCTGACTACGCAAGTTGCGTCGCTATCGCCACAAAGGGCGCTCAACGTGAGATGATCCTTCCTTCCCTGCTTGCGATAATTGTGCCCGTTCTCACTGGCGTGGTGCTCGGAGTCTGCGGCGTGATAGGCCTCCTGGCAGGCGCCCTCGCAACAGGCTTCGTAGTTGCAATCTTCATGGCTTCCGCAGGCGGAGCATGGGACAACGCCAAGAAGTACATTGAAGAGGGAAATTACGGTGGGAAAGGTTCTCTTCCACACAAGGCCGCCGTTGTTGGCGATACTGTCGGCGACCCATTCAAGGATACATCCGGCCCGAGCCTCAACATCCTCATCAAGTTAATGAGTATGATCAGCGTGGTGTTTGCCGGGCTGGTGGTCGCCTACTCGCCAACAGTAGGGAAACTACTCGGGCTTGGCATGAGATAGCTTGTCTCAGTGACGATTGCTACAGGGGCGCCTCAAGGCGCCCCTTTTTTTGCTTCGCTGTAGTAGTGGTTTCACATTGCCATCCAAGTGGATTCAGCCTTCCAGGCCGCTCGCTTATTGCTCATTGTTCATTCGTCATTGCTCATTTCTCGTAACGCCTTCCCGGCTGCTGGATCAGCTAAAGACGACGCCTGCTCTGAGCGAGCATCGCGAGTCGAAGGGGACGACAGACGACGGACTGGCCTCGGCATTGTTCATTCCTCATTCCTCATTCCTCATTGCTCATTGCTCATTGTGCATTGTGCATTGCTCATTGCTCATTTCTCGTCGCGTCGCCGGACTGGCGCCACTTCCTTCTGATCCACTGTTCGAAGCGCCCCAAGGGACCGTCTTCAGCCGTCAACTCGTGGAATTCGAAGAACGGTGAAAGAGCCCAATCAATGAACAATCGCAGTAGAACGGGAACCGCGAAGAACGCCAGAAATGCCGCTGCGTGGTAAAAATTACCAGCGACACAGGAATGGGCGAATCCGAGCGATGCGAAAAG
>JBAZOJ010000020.1:0-25982 GCA_041648755.1 Candidatus Brocadiia bacterium | reverse complement strand
AGAGTCCCACCCCCTAGTGCACATCGTTTACGGCTAGGACTACCGGGGTATCTAATCCCGTTTGATCCCCTAGCTTTCGTGTTTCAGCGTCAGTTACCGACCAGTCAGCCGCCTTCGCCTCCGGCGTTCCCCTAGATATCTACGCATTTCACCGCTACACCTAGAGTTCCGCTGACCTCTCCGGCACTCGAGCTCACCAGTATATGGCGCACTTCCACGGGTAAGCCGTGGGATTTCACACCATACTTAGCGAGCCGCCTACACACCCTTTAAGCCCAGTGAATCCGAGCAACGCTAGCCCTACACGTATTACCGCTGCTGCTGGCACGTGTTTAGCCAGGGCTTCCTTTCGGGGGAACGTCAAGCACAGAGCATTTCCTCTCCGTGCAATTCTTACCCCGTGACAGGACTTTACAACCCGAAGGCCTTCTTCGTCCACGCGGCGTCGCAGGGTCAGGCTTTCGCCCATTGCCCAATATTCCCCACTGCAGCCTCCCGTAGGAGTCTGGGCAGTGTCTCAGTCCCAATGTGGCAGACCACCCTCTCAGGCCTGCTACCCGTCATAGCCTTGGTGGGCCGTAACCTCACCAACTAGCTGATAGGACACAGATCGCTCTCCAAGCGTTGGTTTTAAGGCCAACTTTTACCTCTCCGTCATGCGACGGTGTGGTCATATCGGGTATTAGCTCAGGTTTCCCCGAGTTGTCCCCGTTTCGGAGGTACGTTATCTGCGCATTACTCACCCTTTCGCCACTAACCTTACGGTTCGTACGACTTGCATGTGTTAGGCACGCCGCCAGCGTTCACTCTGAGCCAGGATCAAACCCTGCATTCTTTATATCAACGCATGGTTGATTTCTGGAATTGAACAGGCTCATGCATGCGCACGGGCCTGATCTGGTTTGATCTTGTATGCTTCCCGTGCGCTCCATAGAGTGCTGTGGATATTCAGTTTTCAAAGAGCAGAAAAAAAGTCGCGACCTTCGCCTCGGCCGTCGCTCGACGACCGGGGTATCCAATCGCGGCTGGGTATTGTAGCGCTCGACATCTTCATGTCAAGCGTTTTTCCCTCAAGTTTCCCAAAGAGCAGCCGCCGTCAGAACCACCCCTTGGAGGGGTACCCTTTCAGCGGGCATAGAAGTGTATCCGGCGCGGAGCATTTGTCAAGCTGTTTTCGCGTCATGGGAACCGGATATTTAAGCGGCCGTCAGAAGCCTCTTCCGACCGGCCGCTCAACCAACGCATTGCATTCTACACTCTTTTCTGTACGGTCAAGCCTTTTTCCGCCGCACTCGACCGAAAACGGGTACTATATGGGAACCCATGCGTACGCTAATCGCAATCGCAGTCATCCTGGCATCGGCTTTTCAGGCCACTTATGCCTCAGCCACTCCTCCGTCCGCCGGAGCCGTATTCGTGGCCAATTGCGAGGCCGGTTCCTTCGATGTCGTATGGATTACGGCAAGTCCTGACTCCTCTTTCGTCACATGGGGCTCTTACGCTGCGCCAGATCTCTGGCCTCCGGAAAACGTGGGGGAGCCTCTCTTTCCCACCGGGCCTTCACGCGTGCACTGGCAGCGAATCCGGTTGTCGTCCCTCAGCCTGAACCGCACAATTGTCTACTTCCGGGTTTCATCGGATCCAGCGGGCGTCTGGTACGGCTACAAGCCTCCGGACTCCGAAGAAGCTCCTACGCCTATTGCCGGAGTGCAGATCCCTGTGCGCACCGCCCTCGGTCAGCCATTACCGACGGGCAAAGGGCTCGCGCTTATCAGGCTTGTGGGCGTCGGTGAAGAGTCGTGCTGGCGGGCTGTGCAGTATTCAGGAGACGTGGATTCCGTCAGCGCCGAAATCGGCGGATTACGGCAGGTTTTTGGCCAGACCGCGCCGTCCATCGTTCTTGTAGCTGGCGAGCTTTTTCTGCCAAGATCGGGCAACGCCGTGCAGGTTTTTGCCCTGTTTGACGAATGGGATGCGACGGAAGCGGCCTACAGCCTCACTGATGCGCGCGCCGGGACTCTGGATCCAACTCCCCTCCCCCTCGATCTGAGATTGGCAGTTCCCGCGCTTCCAGGCAACAGAACATTCCCGGATGGAAATGTTTTCTTTGCTTGGGCTTCGTCCATGGAGGCAACAAGCTACGAGGTCCAGAAGAGGCTTCCGGCCGGTCAGTGGACTTTGGTCGGAACGGTTGCCGCGTCCTTGACCCCCACCTATTCAGGAATTGCCTCTGACGGCAGATACGAATATCGCGTTCGGGCCGTCACCTCGGGAGAGACCAGCGACTGGTCCAACATCTGCGCCGTGCTCGTGGCAGAGTACTCCGGGGCCTCTCCGGCTCCACCAACGCTTGCGCCGGTGTTCACGTCATCTCCGATCATAGATTGGCCTTCATACGGCATAGACGCTTCTGTGGGCTACTGGTACGAGATTCAGGTGGACACATCCCAGTCTTTCTCGAACGCCATTGTGATTTTTGCCCGGACAAACAGCGCAAGCCTCAATCTCACCGCTCCCGGCACCTACTATCTCAGGATCCGCGCTATAATGCCGGACGATGCTTCTGTCATTCCCGCGAGCCCCTGGTCCACGATCACTTCTTTTCTGGTCACCCTTGCCGTTCCCGGCCCGATTGTGGCAGACACCCTCGACACCCCGCGACTAAGCGTTGCCTGGCAACCCGTGGAGCCAATCAGCGAGGGAGAGGATGTATCGTACGAGCTGCAAGTGGCCACTGATGCGGCTTTCACACAGTCAGTCCTTTCGGGCGAGACGACCTCCACGCAGTATGACTGGTGGCTTCCGACCGATGGCCAGTATTTTCTGCGGATGCGGGCGACAACGCCATCCGCGAGAAGCGAATGGTCGGCAACGCGGTCTTTCCTGGTTTCCACAATTCCTGCGGGAACCCCTGGAAAGCTGTCTGCATTCCCATCCATGAGCGCCGTTCGACTCCGCTGGGAGCATCATTATTCGGCGGGCACCCAGCACATTGTCCAGAGGACCTCCGATACCGTCACATGGAACACGCTATCACTTGAAATGTACGGTGACGAATACACTGACCTGAACCCGCTCCCCTATCAAGAGGCCTTCTACCGGGTCGGAACAGTGCTTACGTCAGGAATCCTCTGGGGTGGCATGGCAGTGGTCACGGCACCGGAACAGACACCAGCGGAAAATCACCGCGGCGCCCCGGGTTCGCTTTCGGGGGGCAGAGCATTCCAGGGATCCGCAACCGGCGCCACAGGCGGCGCGAGCCTGTTTGTCAGGGACGTGTTTTCATCAACGACATGGAATCAGTCAGATCTGGCCATTTCCGGAGCCCCCAACGAGATTGACGCCGTTGTCCCGCTTTCCGACGGCTCCTTGCTCATCACGTACCGCAAGAGAATCCACGAGCCACTCGACCGGCTGTATGGACGCACGTTGCGCCTGAATGCGTCCGGCACGATCAACGGCGTTGACCCGGAAATTCCCTTTTCCCCGGAATATGGCAATTCCTTTGCTTCGGTCGCAGTGACATGGGGCTCGCAAGCCGCGGTAGCCTACTACGATTCGATAGGAGGCGAGTACCGAGCGGCCTTCTACAACGGTTCGAGCTTCTCTTTCCAGGGAATTGCTTTCGATTCCGACCTGTCCGGGTACACCGACGGGAACAGGCCGAGTATTTCATTCGACTCGTTCGGGAACCTTCATCTTGCAGCGCCACGACTCAAGGGGGGGATGACAGTTATCGAGTACGGTGTCTTCAGCCGCAACGGACAAGGCGCATGGAGCCCGTTCTCCGTGGTTTCATCCACGGCATTCGGCGCGGAGGGTGTAGCGTCGGTCGGCCTGACGATCATAGACCAGGAGGTTTCGATTTTCTGCGTTACGCTTCCGGGAAGCGACCTGGGAGACCTGAAGATGATTCAGGGCAGAAGCATCGCGGGGACGCTGCAACTGGACGTTCCGGAAGTCATCGCCGCGCGGGTGCTGCGGGCGAGAGTGATTCTTGAGTATCAACATCAGATCATAGTTGCATGGATGCAGGATCCGACAGAAGGCAGGATGTACCTGGAGAAGTTCGTGAGCCGCACTGACGGCGGCTGGCTTCAGAGCCTTGTCGAGACGAGCAAGGATGTGGTTGGATTCGACCTGACAGCAACAGACGATCACGCCGTTGTTTCGTACGCCACAACGGACGGCGAATCAGGGCTGCAGGTGCAGCGGGATTTCTACAAGGCAACCGGCGGAAGCGGCTCGGGCGGCGGGGGCTGCTTCATAGCCACGGCAGCATTTGGCAGTTGCGCCAGCAAATCAGTTGTGTCCATATGTGAGACGAGAGATCGCTATGCTGTATCTTCTTCGGAAGGGACGGCTCTATTGGCGGCCTACTATGGGGCATCGCCGTCATTGGCGCGCAGGATTGATATGGATCCAGGGGTTCGAGCTTTGCTCCGGAGATTCCTGGAGCGTTAAATCAGCAGATTCGCTCGATGCAGGCAAGCGGCTCGCCAACGGCGTTCTGCAGTCTTGTGATGAAATCCAACGGGGCCGGGGCCGATTCCGGGGCGCACAGCGTGACTGCAGCCTCAGTGAAGTACACCGGAGGGTCATAGTGCAGCGCGGCGATGTCAGCGGAGACACCACAGCACTTCAAGGCGACCTTGGAACCAGTGTTGCCTGAGGCGCGCCAGTTGTTGAGAAGACCATGCCATTCGCAGGGAGTCATTTGCGTCCCGCAATTGGGGCACTTGATTGTCAACGAACGGGTATTGCTGAAGAGGGCACACGGTTCGGAAAAGGCCAGAAGGTAAATATTGAAGTTGCTTCCCTTGTCGGATTCGCCAATTGAATTCCACACGAAAGCGCCGGGACCGTTGGGCTCGCAACCGGCCTGCCGCAAGGCACGCCGGAAGTCCTCCGCGGACACCCGGGACTGCTTTCTACCGGAAACGATGTCGAAATACTTGTGTCTCATCTCTCGTAGTATAGTACAACATTCGAGCACATCTGGCACCATAATTCCGGGGACAACATAAAAGTGGCCTTGCAGGCCGTGTATGTTGAGTACATCGGCTGGAGTCAGCCGGTCAGCACGGATGCAGCAGACGAAGAAAAGGACGGCCACCCGCAAAAGTGGCCGTCCCTTGGTGAAAAAAGCTACTTGCGGGCTTCGATGGCGACAGTCAAAGTAGTTTCCTTGCCCTCATGGAAGACAACAACCGTCGCTTGCTCGCCAATCTTGTGCTTGGAGAAAGCGATGTCGAAATCCTCAAGCGTGTTGATTTTGTTTCCGTCCACTTCGAGGATCACGTCGCCCTTCACAATGCCCGATTTCTCGGCAATGGACCCGGTAACGACTGAGCGAACCACAAGCCCGCTGGGGGCGGGGAAACCGAGCTTCTTGGCCTCGTCCTCGGTCATGTTAACGAGTTCGATTCCGATAGGGGCCTGCTGGGGCCGGGCCTGCGGCCTGTTGGGCTGCTGAGGCTGTTGCGGCTGAGGTTGTGGCTGGGGCTGCTGAGGTTGAGGATTCATCGGCTGCATCGGGCCCATCGGCTGGTTGCCCTTTTTCAGATCTTCGGGATGCTTCTCAGCGGTATCGATGGCAACAGCCATGTCGGGAGGTGTCAACACGACGCAATTGTACATTCGCGGCATCACCCTGTGTAAGATGCCGACCACGGTGCCGTCAACTTTCACGACAAGCCCGCCAAGGGCCTCCTGGGTGAGTTGCATCTGGGTCATGTTGAGGCTGTACAGCTTGCGGTCACCGACTTTCAGTTCACCGTTGATTACGCCAGGCAGGTAAAATGGAGCATATCCCCATTCCTCCGCCCTCCGAGAGATGACGACGATTTCGTCGCCAACCTTTACTGATGCGGCCTTGGAGAAATCGAGCCTGGGGACTTTGACATCGGGGGGGAATTCGACGGCGCCAAAGGAGATGTTTCGTTCGGCGGCGAATCCCATATCCGTGCCCTCGACCAGCTTTCCATCCGGGAGGTACACGGAAATCCGTTCATCCTCGCGCATCTGGTTCGGCTGATTCGGCTGATTCGGCTGATTGGGCTGGTTGGGCTGGTTGGGCTGGTTGGGGTTCTGCTGATCGCGCCTGGGGGGGCGATACATCGGGTGGGGGTACATGATCAGGTTATCGCCTGCTACTACGCCCATCCGGCCCTCTCCCATCATTCTGCCCATCATCGGGTTGTTGGGGTCGCGTCCCGGGGTTCCCGCGGGGCCGTCCTGAATGTAGAGGACGTAAGGGGAATACATGGTCAAAAGAGCATCAGGACTGAGCTTCGCAGGCTGATTGACGACATCCTCGGCCAAGGCAAACAGCCCGGTGGTAAAGGCGACAACCAAGACGAGCAAGAGAGTTTTCTTCATAGCAACCTCCTGAACAGCCAAAATGGCAGTTCCTATTAGCGGGAGAAGTCCCGGATTTCCAGGCGCGGGTTATGCGGCGCAATACCTTTTTTTCGCCCTGAACCGGCCAGATACGGCCGTTGCGCAGCGTCTGCACAACCCCTTGCACAACCGTGGTACAAAGGAGTATAATGCATTCTGGAAGGATTGCACAACAAACACATATGGAAGATTACTTCGAACAGACTGTCCTGCAAGAGGACGAAGAGCCGCCGAGTACTATCGAAGACGCCCCTGCCCTGCGTGAGCGGGCAGCGGGTGCGTCGCCATTTTCCCAAAACCGGGACGAAGAGACTTCCGTCACAACTGACGGCATTTGTTCTTCTGCCCCGAAACGAGAGACTTCGGGATCGCCAAGCGACAGCATCCGTACCGACTGCGAGGCCATATGCAAGTACAGATAGTTGTCAGCAACCCCAAGTACTGGCCTCTGAAGATCAGCAACGCCGAGGTAATCCCGGCCAAGCAGTATCTCACCGATCCGCGGTTCCTCGAATCGCGCGGCGTGAAGGTCTTCAACCTGTGCAGATCCTACCGCTACCAGACCACGGGATACTATGTGTCTCTGCTGGCCGAAGCCCGTGGACACAAGCCATCTCCAAGCATTTCGGCGATTCAGGATATGAAGTCCCTGACTATCGTGAGGATGGTGTCGGACGACCTGGATGAGATCATCCAGAGCAGCTTGAAGCCAATTCAATCCCGGGAATTCACACTGAGCGTGTACTTTGGCAAGAACGTTGCCAAGCGCTATGACCGACTGAGCATGCATCTTTTCAAGCTGTTCCAGGCGCCGTTTTTGCACGCGGAATTCACCAATAACGGCAAGTGGCACCTGACAAGCATCCACCCGATTTCAGCGGTGGAAATCCCCGAGAGTCACCACGACTTCGTGATGCAGGTCACCACGGAGTACTTCGAAAAGGGCAGATTCAGCCACCCGCGCCCTGCTCTCCCCGCCTACAACCTGGCGATACTCTACGATGAGGGCGACCATCACAAGCCCTCGAACCCCAAGGCGCTGGAGAAGTTTGTTTCCGCCGCCAAGAAGGTGGGGCTCGGCTGCGAAGTCATCACCAAGGATGACTACGGCAGGTTGTCGGAATTCGACGCCCTGTTCATCCGCGAAACCACCAACGTCAACCACCATACTTATCGCTTCTCGCGGCGGGCCCAAGCCGAAGGGCTCGTGGTCATAGACGACCCGCTTTCGATCCTGCGCTGCTCGAACAAGGTCTATATGGCCGAGTTGATGCAACTCAACGAAGTCCCCATGCCCCGCACACTTGTGGTACACAGGGAAAACGTGAAGGACGTACGCGAGAAGATCGGCTTCCCATGCGTTCTGAAGCAGCCCGACGGCTCTTTCTCCGGCGGTGTTTTCCGTGCGGACACCGAAGCAGAACTGATCAAGCACTGCGAGAATCTGTTCGATGAATCATCGTTGATCATAGCCCAGGAATATATGCCGACGGCGTTCGACTGGCGCGTTGGAATCCTTGACCGCAAGCCGCTTTACGTATGCAAGTACTACATGGCGGAGAACCACTGGCAGATCATCAAGAAGGAAAAGGACGGGGCCTACGATTACGGCCTGTTCGAAACGCTGAGGGTCGAGGACGCGCCGCGTTCCATCGTCAGCACCGCTGTCAAGGCGGCGAATCTCATCGGAGACGGCCTGTACGGAGTGGATGTGAAGAAAGTCGGAAGAGATCTGTTCGTCATCGAGGTCAACGACAATCCCAGCATCGACGCGGGCGTGGAGGATGCCGCACAGAAAGACAACCTGTACATCGAAGTGATGAAGAGCTTCCTCCGGAGAATCATCCTCAGCAAGAAGGTCCAATCCCCACATGTGTAGCAGGCCCGCTTTGCGGATGTTCGAGGGCTACGGCGTAGAACTCGAATACATGATAGTGCGCGCGGACAATCTGGATGTGCTTCCCATTGCCGATAGGGCCCTGCAAGCGGCCTCCGCCGGGAATGACTACGATGTCGAGGACGGCGGGATAACGTGGTCGAACGAACTTGTTCTACACGTTATCGAGCTCAAAACCACCGGCCCGGCCACGAGCCTCAACGGGTTGCAGGCGGAATTTGCGCGCAGCCTGAACCGCATCAATGGAATTGTCGCTGCACACGGCGCGCGGCTGATGCCGGGCGCAATGCATCCGTGGATGGACCCCGCCACTCAGACTGTCCTGTGGCCGCACGACTGCAATGTCATCTACAGCGCATTCAACCGGGTCTTTGACTGTCGCGGACACGGCTGGTCCAACCTGCAGAGCGCGCACCTCAACCTGCCGTGGAAGGGCCGCGACGAGTTCGGCAGGCTGCACAGCGCTATCAGGCTCGTGCTCCCGCTGCTTCCGGCACTTGCCGCGAGTTCACCCATTGTGGAACTGCACAGCACCGGCCTGCTGGACAACCGAATCGAGTTCTACCGCAACAATTCCGCGAGAATTCCCTCCGTTTGCGGAAGCATTATCCCCGAGCCCATTCTGACCCCCGCCGAATACAAGGCCGAAATCCTGGAGCGAATCTACCGGGATATGGCTCCATACGACCCGGACGGGATACTTCGGCACGAGTACGCAAACGCGCGCGGCGCAATTGCGCGATTCATCCGGAACACAATAGAGGTCCGGCTGCTTGATGTGCAGGAATGCCCGGCCGCCGATCTGGCCATTTTGCAGGCCGTCTGCGCGGCGATCCGAATGCAGGCGGGGGGCGATTTTGCCACGACCGGCGCACAAGCGGCGATGCCCACGGAAGCTTTGGCTCAAATGCTGCTGGACGCGGCGAAGCGCGGGGAGAACGCGGTTATCTCAGACGCCAGGTATCTGGCCCTGTGGGGACAGCCCCCGAAGCCGATGAGCGCTGCGGAATTATGGGCTCTGATCATCAAGATGGGACGTGACAGAGGGTTCATCTCCGACGAGGCTATGGGGCCGCTGCAGACAATATTGAGCAAGGGCACGCTGTCGACGAGGATCCTGCGAGCGCTGGGGGGAGACTATTCGAAGGCAAACGTCGCCCGGACGTATGGAAAGCTGTGCGACTGCCTGGCGGGGAATGAGCAGCTTGACGTCAATTAACAATGAGCAATGAACAATGCACAATGAGGAATAAGAGCGGAAGGGGCCATTAACCGCCAAGGCGCCAAGGCGCCAAGCCGAAAAGAGACAGAAGTTGCGAAGCCAAAGAGGCGGAAAAGACATCCAACCACAGAATTACCATGTAGTCGAGCCCAGGCCTTGGAAAAGAAAAGGCCAGTGCCTCACTCCGGATACAAACAAGGGAAGTACAAGGTTTTAGCGTACATTTCCCTCAACCCACCAGAAGGAGGACTGGCCATGAGCAAGTGTATTATGTCAGCGGTTGACGACCATGCAAGCGGCAGCCAAGAGTTTTTCACGAAACGCTTCGTCGGCGAAGCCCTGAGAGCCAACGCTTCGTCGGCGAGGCTGAGAAGCACGAGCAAAATGCGCAAAAGACAATCCTTGTCCTCGATGGAGCAGGCTGATGTCGCAAGTGGAGAACGACGGCCAGACTATTTCCCTTCGGGATATCTCACGAGCAACGTCGAAAATGAACATTTCTCGAAGGAATTTGTAGTCGAGATGTCCCCAGGAGAACACTCGGGAGATGCCGATACTGCGGATCGTGCGCGGCAGGAGACGAACTTGTTCCCCTCGAACCTGAGTTTCGTGCATTCCGGAAGGTACACGATCGCGTTAAGGGGAGGATCCGGGGCGAGCAAAGCCACGCAGTTGGAAAACGTGTTGTCTACAAGCAGAACTTCCTTGCATGTGATGTCAACAATCACGAGTCCTTTCGCAGCAATCACCACGTTGCTCTCAAAGAGGATCTTTTCTCCGTCGGCACGAATCATCCCAAACCAAGTCTCTCCGCCTTCGAACTTGTTACCAGTCGCCTCAATTGACTGCCCATCCAACGTCACCGCGAAAGTGCCGCACGCGTTTTCAATGACGTTTTCCATGAAGGAGACCTTCCGCTTGCCCCTCGCTAAGACCAAAGCAGTATTGTCAGCACCAGCGAACAAGCACCCGTAGATGCTCACTTCCTCTCCCATAATGGCCAAGTGATAGCTTTCGGAGTCAAAAGAGAAGCACTCGGAAACGGTGCATCTTGCCAGACATGCGGATCGGACATTGTGGACGGAAACTAACATAAATCGGACAGGCTGGTACTTTCCGGCAAGCTCCACGAGCGGAGGCTTTTGCATCACACCGGTCTCTCTGCACTCTCTGAACGCGACCCGGGACATCTGGAGGTCACCGCCGTTCTGGGCAAGCAGATCCTCTTCAAACACGGAACCGCTGATATCACAGCCAGTCATCACCAATCTCGTGTCCTTCGCCTCGATCAGCTTCGCGTTGGTGCAGACCCTCATGTTCGCGAGATGGAGTTCAGCGCCGGTGGAGGAAATTACGACATTTCGTGCGCCGCGAGCGTCCAGGATTGCGTCCATCCACGTCAAGCAGCCCCCGGAACATAGCGCAAGGCTGGCCTCAGCACGCGGACGCTCTACCACGTTCTGCCCAATCACGATGGAACTTCCGCTGAAAACAAGATTTCCCGCGCTGATGATCTGAGATCGCAGAACGACCCTTGATGCTTTGAGAAGGAGCGTAGAGGCCGCCGCGCACTCAATGGCCGCGCGGATTTCCACCTTGCAGTCGCGGAAAGTGACCTCGCAACCCGTGGGGATATCAAGGGGCTCGTAGAGGACGATTCGGCATTTCTCAAAGGCGTATTTCGCTCCCTGAGCAAGCTCTATACGCCCAAGGCGCAGGTTGGCGCCAACGTAGCGGTTCTCGACGACGCCCTGGAGGTCGGACGACCGAGAGACGCAGCCGGAGAAGAAGAGCAGCAGGATCAGGGCGACTGGAACTTGTTTCACGGTAGCTCCCCTATGCAAAGTGCCCGCTCTCGCGGACCGAGAACAACACAACCCCGATACCCCGGAGTCATTCCTGTGCTTCTTCGAGCCGTATGAAGTTCACGCCGCACTGAAGGAAGAGCGCGCCGCCGAACTCAGCGAAAGCAGGGACATCGAAGTTTCTTCCCCAACCACCAAACAGGAAAGACCCTTCGCGAACAGCCGGAGGCAAAACGTATTCCACGCCCCTTCCGTCGGTGACTGTCGGGATCCAATCCCACAGGTTAACCGAATACCCGGCCGGAAGCGGCACCGTCGCGTCTTCAGGCAATTGGCGGAAGCGCACGACTCCCGCGCTGAAATCCGGAAGGACTTCGTACAACTCATCGAGGCAAGCCGTGTGTTGTTCGCAGCAGCACTCGTAGAGCGCCGCGCCGATCTGCTGAAAGCTACCAAGGTGATCATATAGCGGGATCGAGGCGGTGCGGAATGGCTCCCTGGTTTCAACAAACAGAATCGTCGAGGTATCAGGATTCTGTTCTCCCGTGGAGACCAGGCCCAGGATAATGGCCTCGTCGAAAGCGCCAACTAGGAAACTTCCGCGGCGATCCAAGCTTCGGAGCGACCCGAGCACGGCAAGCGTCATCTCGCTCTGCTCGATGTAGAGCAGGTCGCCTTTTCTGGTCACGAGGCGGGGCAGTGTTTCTTTCGGCAGCCCCGGCACCTCGCGCTCATTCACGAATACCTTGCCACCCCGGAATGTCACTTTGATATCGGCGTCGAAATAGAGCGGGACGCCATCGCAGGGGATACGCTCAAGCGAATCGGTCGCGACGCAGGCCTTTACGAATGCAGGGGCGTCTCTGTCCACCAAATAGAGGCACTGAGCGTCGCGGGAGACGAGGGTGAATTGCGTACGCGGATCGGGCTTTCCTTCCGGCGGAATGATCGCGCCCAGACCGTTGATGACATAGCCTGCCGCCGTGAGGAAGAAACCGGCATCCCTTCTGGAGGATGCAGCGAGAGGTACCGGTAGTGAGCCCTCCTTGCGGGCCAGTTCTCCGGTGGCGGCGTCATACTCGAAGCGGTACCCGTCGAAAGCAAGGGCAAATCCCTTCTCCCCCATCGAGACCGGGACCCCGCCCTGAGGCATAGGCACGCGGCGCCCGTGAGTAACCAACCAGTGGTCTTTCCCATCCCTGGCAAGAGCCCATTGGCCGCCAACTATGGCCCGGAGATCACGATAGGATTCTGCTTCCTCACCGCTGATAGTTTCGAGCAGCTTCCCGGAAAGATCCGTCCAAAGAACAAGCATTTCGGAGAACGTATTTCGGCCTTTGCGCCTCTCCTTCAGGCTGTTGTCCCCCACCCAGAGGATCCGTCCTGCATTGCAGAGAATCGGCTCGGCCGAGCTGAGCAGTTCACACCCCTCAGGCATTTGCGTGATCGTGTTCGACACGTCGGGGACTTCGCCGACGATCTCCTGGTCTCCGTCGCGAAGGGCGTATATGAGCTTGCCGACAACCGCAAGATACCTGTCGCCATCCACGAATAAGGCGTCAGGCTCAGCAGGAAGACTCCAGGACTCGCGGAACCTGCTGGATGCCAGATCGAGTTCGACCACCATAGCCGTCCTGCCTGCCACTGCAAAGGACGCCCCATCGGCAGCCACCGCGAGCATCCGGGCTTCGACGAAGACCGGCAGATCCGAGATCAGAGCCGCGCGGTCTGCGGGAGCGAGCGGGCGGACCATAGGACTCGCGGAAGCTGTTGGCGAGACTGAGCCGCTGCCCGCGGGCTTCGCCGGAGAAGAAGTCCGCACGCTGAGAAACATCGCTGCTACGGCCGCAAGCAGCAGAATGGCTACCAGCAGGAGACGCAACCTGACGGTCACTTCCTGCTCCCTGCGGACAGGATGAGGCTTGGAATGGCAAATACATGACTGCGGTCAGCTTCTTCCTGCACTCACTTGCCTCCGCGAAACACGGCACTCTGAAACCTTAGCTGACGAAGTGCTCACCAGATTACCGGACTTTCGCCCCTTTACACAAAGAGCCCGCCTTCGCGGGCCCTTTTCAGTCAAAAGAACAGACTACTTGCCTCCGCCGTCGGCAGGCGCTTCCCCGTTCTCGGGGTTCTCTTCGTCTTCTGTGTCGAATTTGTGTTCTTCGCGAATCTTCAGGATTTCCTCTTTGGAGGGCTTCTTCACCTCGAGGAAGCGAGTCTCCCCAAGGCGCAGGATTTCGAAAGTAATGGTCTCGCCCTGCTCTTCCAAGGCCTTCAGGATGACGGCCTCGCAATCCTTGACGTTCTTGACAGCCTGCTTGTTGATGCTGACGACGATATCGAAGCGGCCGAGTTGGGCGACTTCGGCCTTGGAGCCACTCTCGACCCTATAGACTATGACGCCGGAGAAGTCGGAGGCGAGGCGGAAAAAGTTGCGGACTTCGTATGTGAGATCCTTCACACGGAAGCCGAGTTCGTGGCATTTGCAGTTGGACGCGGCAACGAAGTCGGGGGGAGCGGACTCGATCTTCAGGGATACCGTCGCTTTGACTTTGTCGTGCAGGTACTTCACCTCTATCTCCGAACCCTCGCCCCACTTCATCAACTCCTCTGTGATGCGAGTGCGCTGGCCAGGCCAAGGATAACTGCGGTACCACCAAGAAGTATAGAGCCAGCGCCTGGAGACCTCGATGACATTGGTGGTGCCCTTCTGGGAAATGACGAGCAAGATATCGCCGACCTTCAGGCCGGCTTTCTCAGCCGGCGAGCCCTCGTACACAAAAGCGATACGTCCTCCAATGGAGCCAATCTGCGTTTCGTCGAGAACCCCGAGCACTTCGGCAATGTCCCGGTTGATTTCCTGCAGTTCGGCGCCGAACCAGACGACCTTCCTGGCCTCCTCGATGCTGACGGGCTTGACGTTGGGAACAAGGTGAGCGGTAGGCGCGGCGGCGATCTCGAGGATCTCAGAGAACAACACGGGGCGATCGAACGAGCTTGCCCCATTGAAGTCGCTGGTCTTCGATGAATCGTACACGGAACCATTCTGCCATTCCTTGAACTGCTCCAGGCACAAGCCGATGCATCGCCCTTCTTTGTCGAACAGGTAAGAGCCGAAGGGGATATAGTTTGCGTCGAAGTGGATGTTGTCGTCGTATCCCAGGGAGTAGCTCAAGGGGCGTGCGCATCGCACAAGCGAATCGTTGCGGTCGGCGATGGAAACCGGGCTGAGACAGATGAAGGCCTTCATCAGGCAAGGCTTCCCTTCGAGGGAGATCAGGGGGGACGGCTTCGTGAAGCCGTTCAGGCGTATGAAGATCGCCGAGAAGTGCTTGAGTTGACCCAGGAAGGTCGCCTCCTTCTCGACCCCGTCCACGGACACCATGATGCGCTTGATATTCTTGATGAAATCGGCATAGAAGCCACAGGGAACGAGCAGCGTACCGTTTCCGTCCACGAACAACCCGAAGCGGGTTGGGTCATCCGAGCCGGCCCGTTTGTTCCTGACCTCGAAACGGACACGAAGGATGTCCTTGCCGACGTGCGCTCCGAGCTTCGTCATCGAATCCGCATACTCACTCACAGTCAGGACGGGCGAGTTCAGGAAGTCTCCTGCCAGCCAGTTGGACTTTCCGTGGTCGGACGTGGCCTTGGCGCCAAAGAAGAAGCCGACAGGTTCGCCTTCGGGATTGAAGACGAGTTGGTAATCGCCCATCTTCGACCAGGAGTAGAATGGCCTGTTTCCCTCCATCTGCCAGGTGAACGAGGAGAAATAGTCAGTGGTATATCTCTTGTACGAGAAGTCCAGGTTGGCCAGGGGCAGAACGTCACCGTTCTTAGGCACGAAGCCGACCTTGAATGAGACTCCGGGGTTTTCACGGGGCTTGTCGAGCTTGAGAACCCAGGCATTCGAATCCATCATGATACCGTGGACCTTCGCGGAAGCCCTTTCGCCGCCGAAAAACACTACCTCGATGGAGGCGACCATCTGCGGGAAGAAAACCGGCTCGCCGACCAGAACCGTGTCATTTCCCACCAGCACTCCCTGGGTGATAACGGGCTCGTTCTCGGTCCAGTTGACCTTCAATCGCTGGATTTCGTACAGTTGTGCATAGAGCGGAGGAAGAACGCTGCTCGGATCCTGCAGCCTGAAGATGACAACGACCAGACCGTCTCGCGCAACCGCGGACACTCTCTGTCGGACTTCCGCTTCCTTCGAGTTGCCATTTGCGTCCTCAGCGGACGCCATTGCGCAGAACACGAGCGCGAACATCATCGCCCCGGCGAACAATAATCCAAACGATTTCCTCACTGTTCCCTCCATGCGGACCCCGCCGCTTCATGTGTTAAAGCGAACTCTCGAAAGGTCACTCCCTGTCCCATGTTCTGCACCAACGAAACCGGTCTCGACCCCTTGGCTTTGCAGGAGATCGAGACCGGCGAAATCAGCAATTGACGGATCTGTGCATTTGCCTCCGGCAGTCTGTTGCAGGCTACTCTCCTTCGGGAGGAGCTTCGCCGTCGCCCCCGTTTTCGGGGTTCTCTTCGTCTTCGGTGTCGAATTTGTGTTCTTCGCGAATCTTCAGGATTTCCTCTTTGGAGGGCTTTTTCACCTCGAAGAACCGTGTCTCGCCGAGGCGCAGGATTTCGAAAGTAATGGTCTCGCCCTGCTCTTCCAGGGCATTCAGGACTACCGCCTCGCAATCCTTGACGTTCTTGACAGCCTGCTTGTTGATGCTGACTATGATGTCAAGGTAGCCAAGCTGAGCAACTTCGGCCTTGGAGCCGCTTTCCACAGCGTAAAGGATTACGCCTGAGAATTCCGGGGCAAGCCGGAAGAAGTTGCGGACCTCGAAGGTCAGATCCTTTGCCCGGAATCCGAGTTCATAGCACTTGTAGTTTGGCGCGGCAACGAAGTCGGGCGGGGCAGCCTCAAGCTTGAGCGTGGTTGTCTGCCGGGCCTTGTCGCGCAGGAACTTGATTTCCACATCCGAGCCCTCGCCGTATTTCATCAGCTCATTGATTAGCCGTGAACGCTGATCCGGCCAGGGGAAACGCCTGTACCACCAGTAGCTGCTGAAGTAGCGCTCGGCCAGCTCGATAACGCCAGGAGTGCCCTTCTTGGAGATGACGAGAAGGATATCGCCGACCTTCAGGCCAGCCTTCTCCGCAGGCGACCCGGGGTAGATGAACGCGATGCGGCCGCCGATAGTGCCCATCTTGGTGTCGTCAAGGACTCCGAGCATCTCGGCGATGTTCTTGTCGATTCCCTGCAGTTCGGCGCCAAGCCATACAAAGCGCTTGGACTCTTCGATGCTCACCGGCTTGATATTCGGCACGAGGTGAGCGGTGGGCGCGGCAGCGATTTCGAGGATTTCCGAGAACATTACGGGACGCTCCAGGGAACTGGGCGTGGTCTGCCTGCGCGAAGAGTAGTCACCATAGTCGCCGTAGTCCTCGTAATCGTCGTAGCTGGAAGAACCGTAAACGGTGCCATTGCGCCAGTCTCTGAACTGGATCATCGTAGCGCCGATGCAGCGACCATCCTTGTCGAACAGGAAGGTGCCGGGAGGAATATTGCGCGTTACGCCGTAGATTTTGTCATCGTAAGCGAGGACGTATCTCTCCGTTCGCCCCCGGTGGACGATGGAATCGGCCCTGCGGGCGATGGAAAACGGCGTCAGGCAAAGGAATGCCTTCATCAGGGCGGGCTTCCCTTCAAGGGAAATCAGGGGGGACTGCTTGGTGAAGCCCGGAAGGTGAATGAAAAGCGCCGAGAAGTGCTTGAGCTGGCCAAGGAAGACCGCTTCCTTTTCCGAGCCGCCAACAGTAACCATGATGCGCTTGATGTTCTTGATAAATGCGGCCTGGAAAGCGCAAGGGACGAGCAGAGTGCCGTTCCCGTCAACGAATATGCCGAACTCGACGGGGTCTTCCGTACCGGCCTGCTTGTTCCGGACCTCGAAGCGGACGGGGAGTATCTCCTTGCCGATATTGCGACCCAGCTTTGTCATCGAATCGGCAAACTCCTTCATCGTCAGCACGGGCGATTTGAGGAAATCGGCGGCCAACCAGTTGGTTCTGCCATCATCGGACGTGGCATTGGAGTTGAAAAGGAAACCGACGGGATTGCCATCGGGGTCAAACGCCAGACCACGACCCCAGTTCGAATAGGCGTAGAATGGCGCATTTCCTTCGATAAGCCAATCCATCGATGAGTAGTAAAGGGAAGTGTATTTCTTGAACGAATACGTCATCTCGGCATAGGGAATGGAGTCGCCAAGTTTTGGCCGATAGTCTGTCTTGAAGGTCACGCCCGGCTTCTCGCGCGGCTTATCGAGCTTGAGCACCCACGCGTTAGCGTCCATCAGCATTCCCTGGACACTGGCTGTTACTTTGTCCCCGTTGAAGAACACGACATCAATGCTGTTGATCATCTGCGGGTAGAAGTACTGTTCGTCGACATAGATTGTGTCATTGCCAACCAGTACGCCCAAGCCGACGAGGGGTTCGTCCTCGATCCAGAAGTTCCTCAGCCGTTCGATCTCCGGCAGATTTGCGTAGATCGGGGGAAGAACGTAGTTCGGATCCTGCAGCCTGAACTGAACAACGACGAGGCTGTCGCGCGCTGTGGCGGACACCTTTGGCAGGATATCCTCGTCCTTGGTATCCTTTGCGTCCTCCGCGAAGGCGATCGAGCAGAACGCAAGCGCGATCATCACCGCTCCAGCGATCATCATCCTCAAGGATGCTTTCATTTTTCCTCCAAGGCGGTCAACCGCCTGTTAGAGCCTTATTGGTGCCCTTTCGGGCGGTTACTCCCGTTCCTCTTCTTCGATCTTCTTGACGTTGGTCTCGTACTCCAGGACGAGAAGGATCAGGAGGCCGTTGCGATTGACCATAACCGGCACCTTGCGCTTGCCCTTGGGCCTGGTGGCAAGCTCTTCGTAGATCGCCTTCAGGTCAGCGAGGTTCGTGATCGGCTTGTTGTCTATTCTCTCGATGATGTCGCCGCGCCCGAAACCGGATGCGTCTGCGTTGCCGTTGCTCTTCACACCGAATACGTACACGCCCTTCGGCTTCAGGAAGAACGTATAGGGGCTGCTTTCCTTGGTGATCTCCTTGACGACCATGTTCCAGACCTTGCACTCGAATTCGTCACCGTCGTACTTAGCCTTCTCGATCGGCGTAATGACGATGGTCTTCAGTTCTTCCTTGTGCTGGATCACCAGAGTGGCTTCCACTCCGACGGGCATAAAAGCCAGCCGCCTGACGACAGTGGGAATATCGGGCTCGTAGAGAGTGTTGACTTCCACTCCGTTGACGGAGATGAGAACATCGCCCGCAACAATGCCGGCAGCCTGTGCCGGAGAGTTCAGTTCGACGTTGGCTATCAGGCCGCCCTTTTCGGCCTTGATGTGCATCGAGCGCGTAAAGTCGTGGATCGCCTGGAAAGACAGGCCGAAATAGGCCCTGATAACCCGGCCATCCTTAATGATGCGCGCGACGATGTCTTTGACCACGTTCGACGGGATGGAGAATCCGAGTCCCGAGCCGAACATGCCGAGGGTATTGACTCCGACAATTTCCCCGCGCAGATTCACCAGCGGCCCGCCGGAGTTGCCCGGGTTGATCGAGGCGTCAGTCTGAATCCAGAGGTGATGGGGAAAATCCTCGAAGAAACGCTCGGTGCTGCAGACGATGCCGCGGGTGACCGAGCGTGTGAATCCGAACGGAGAGCCAAGGGCGAGGACAGCCTGCCCCTGTTTGAGCTTGTCCGAGTCACCGAATTTCGCCATAGGAAGGACCTTCAGGCCTTTTTCCTTCATCATGCGAGCGAGATCATCGGGGTCAAGCTTGAGAACCGCCAGGTCGGCCTCGGGGTCCAATCCGATCACCTTTGCCTTCACCTCTTCCTTGTTGAAGAGGACGCAGGTAATCTCCTTGGACTTTTCGGCCACGTGGTTGTTGGTGACGATGTAGCCGTCTTGCGAGATAATCGACCCGCTACCGAAGATCTGGTAGTTTTCCTTTTCTCCTCCGGCAAGGTCCTGTACGATGGGCTTCACGAAGACCAGAGCAGGGAAGACCTGCGATATGGCTTTCTGAATTGCCCTCTCGTCGGCGGACTGGGCGCAGCCCGACGCGAGCAGAAGCGCGATGCATAGGAAGGAGAGGCCGTAGCGTGCTCTCATCGTTCCCCCTCGGTGGATAAAAAAACTGCCGCACAATGCGGCAGTTGGCTATGCGTGGTATCCCGGGCGGGAGTCGAACCCGCAACCTTCGGCTCCGGAGGCCGACGCTCTATCCAATTGAGCTACCGGGACGTGCATACATCCATTATAGCCCGGTATCCGTCCGTGCAAACGTTTTCGTTGCCCTCAAGCGCACGCATCTATAATAATCGTGAGGTGTGAGATGACCGGATCCCGAATGACGCTTCTTTCCGTGCTTCTTTTGGCTTTTCTCGGCGGGCTTTGTTTCGCCGATGTTTCGTACGAGGATCCGAAGGGGGTCGGCTCGGAATGCTACAAGCTCTCATTCGGCTGGATCCACATGGGCTGGCTGAAGATAGACTACAAGACTGCTTCCGGAACAATGACCTACGAACAGGAAATGGAGTTTGGCGAAGCACGGGAAACCGTGAAGATCAAAGCCACGAAGGACGGTATCAAGAACTTCTCCATCAACGGAAAGACCCCCAAGCACCAGTACTCGATCAGCGGCGAAGTGGATATGATAGCAAAGCCGTTGGAGGGGAAAAAGGGAACGGAAGTGGTCAGCTATGACCTGACCGCCACGAACTTCCTCCCCGCGCGGAGCATCAGAATGCTTGCGTTTCCGTTTGTCTCATGGACTGAGAAGAGCACACTGATGGCGCTGGATCCGTCAGACCAGACGGAAACCCCTGAGGCTGTCAGGAACCTTGGAGACAAGGGCGACTACGTGATAGACTGGGCCGGGAGCCTGGAAGGCGGCAAGGTCAGCATCTACGGGATGGTCATCCCCTCTTGTTACGGGCTGTTGACGGCTACTCCTTGCGAAGCGAAAGAGATGAAACCCAAGGAAAAGAAAGACATAAGGAAGGTTATGGACGAGAACAAGAAGTACTTCGACGAGAACGAGGGATTTTTCGAGGTGGAAGGCTACGGCGAGATTGCCTTCACGTTCAACTTTGCCGCCGCGCCTCAGCACTGCATGAGGCTCCGGACGCTCCTCGAGCGCGGCTGGTACGTTGGCAAGATCTGCCACCGGTTGGCTTGTCTGGCAGGCGAAGGCAAGGGCCGCATCCTGCAGGGAGGATCGGGCGACGGAAGAGGATCCTCGGGATGCGAGGACGGCCGGACCGTTCCCCTCGAGGCAGTTGCCCCTCACGACCCGTGGGCAATTGGCATGGCAAGAACCTCCGAGCCCAACTCGGCGAACTCGCAATTCTACTTCTGCCTTGATGACGTAGGCGGCCTCAACAAGCGCTACACGGTGTGGGGCAATGTCATCGCCGGCAAGGAAGTGCTGGGCAAGATGTGGACCGACAACTACAAGGGCCCGAACGACAGCACGCCGAAGAAGCCGCTGAAGATATCCAAGTGCGGACTGCGCAAGAAAGCGAAGTAATGCCCTCCGGGACACTGAACATCGGCATATTCGGCGCTCTTGGCAGGATGGGCGTGGCTTTGTGCGAACTGGCCCCCGGTCAGGGCGCGCAGGTCGTCGAGTGCATTGAAACCCCATCGCATTCGGGGAAGAAACACCCCGTGTGCGGGGTGGCGATCGACGGCGCCGCGCACGGCAAGGCAGATGTCTATCTTGATTTTTCCGCCGCCAGCGCGGCGACTGCAAATGTCCGAGCCGCCCGACAATTCGGGAAGCCCATCGTGATAGGGACAACAGCCCTTACCGATGAAGACATTGCTGCGATCTCCGAGGCGAGCAGAGAAGTTGCCGTCGTACGCGACAGCAACTTCTCGCTCGGAGTTGCGGTTCTGCGTGAACTGGTCAGGGGCGCGTCAGTTCTGGCGGAGCACGGATTTGATGTAGAGATCATCGAGGCGCATCACAGGAACAAGCTCGATTCCCCGTCAGGCACGGCCATTTCGCTCCTCGACTGCCTTCCCAAACGGGAAGTTGTCAATGGGCGATCCGGAAACGCCAAGCGTGGAGATGAGATAGGGATTCACGCGGTTCGGGGCGGAGGGATCGTCGGCGAGCACCAGGTGATGTTCATATCATCCACAGAGATGATTGAACTGCGGCATTTCAACCTGTCGCGTAATGCACTCGCCTCGGGCGCGTTGCATGCCGCGGCATTCGCGGCTGCCGCTCCCCCCGGTCTTTACCGGATGGCAGATGTATGGGCCGCGCTGAAGAACGAAAAACCTGAGCCTTAGCCCTTGTGCGGCGGGGGCAGCAACTCCCCGAGTTTCATGACGATTTCGCGCACCTTCTTCCCCAAGTCGGCAGGAAGAAGAGGAATTACGTTGGCGACAGCCTCACCCGTTGCATCCATATAAGCCAAGTCAGCCTCGTCAAGCGCTTCCAGAAGCGTGGCGACTTTCTTCTTGTCGACATCGGGCTCGACGCGGGTGTTCTCGATCTTCGTGGCAGCATCTACGAAGGGGTTGACCGGAGCGGAATCAAATTGGAACCACTCCCTGCCCTGGGCATCCTTGAAAACGTAGTAGTCGCAGGAAGAGGGGGAAGCACCGTAGAATTCGCCAGCAAAGGCGACCGCCGACTTCGAAATCTCCACCCATGCCTTGCGAAGAGCAGCGGCATCCGGGCCAATCTTCACGAGTTCCAGAAGTCCCGCGGAAATGGTGGTTGCAAGCGAAAGGTATCTTTCGGTAATCTCCGGAGAGAGCTTGCTGCGAAGGCTGTTCAGATAGAGGAAGCGGGGCATCGCGTCGGAGATGTATGCCTCGAGAGTGTCTATCTCGCCCTTTGCCAGTTTCGAGCTCACACCGCAATAGATGTCAAGCCCAGCCTGCATGTTGGGAACATCCTGCAGCTTGATCGTCGAGCCGTACTTTTCGTACCGGTCAAAGACATCCTTGCCGCGGGTGGCGCAGAAGTATGCCGAGGCAGCGCGGGAGAGGTCGAAAATCGACTTGGTGCGGGTAGCGTCCCCGTTGCGCAGAACAACGTTGACCTTTTCCATGACAGCGGCATCCAGCTTGGCAGCGGCAATCGCGGCGGACATATCTATCCACACGTTATCGCAAGCCTTGGACTTGGTCGTCCAGTAAGACGACTCCGACCGAGGTTTCGGGCCCGGCGGATAGGAAGCTTCGGCAAATGCCGCGCCGGTCAGTGCCAGGCAGGCAACCAGAACGAGGGCAAAGCGAAGGGAATAGCTATTCATAGGGCTCCTTTGCTGCGAAGAGTGTAAGGACATTTGAGCTTCAGGCAACCGGTACCGGGAATCAGGGAGAGTGTTTTCACGTTGTTGGACGTTCAAGTGTATACTATTTGCGAACACTATCGGTCGAGTTTTGGCAACCCCAATCAGGAGGCGACAATGACGAAGGTCGGAGACTTGTATCGCAGCGCAGACTTCAAGACGGAGAAACACGTTCCGGTGATCGAATTGCCGACAACGATCAAGCCGGGCGAGTTCTTCGAAGTAACAGTATCCGTTGGAAAGGAAATCCCGCATCCGAACACGAGCGCGCATTTCATAGCGTGGATCGGTCTCGCCTACAAGGCAGACGGAGAGCCAACCCCTTACGACCTCGGGCGGGCTGAGTTCGGCGCGCACGGCTCATCCGTGAAGGGAGCAGACTCCATCGTGATGCACACCAATCCATTCGCGAAATTCCTCATCAAGGTGGACAAGCCAGGGGAATTGATCGCATCGTCCTACTGCAACATCCACGGCTACTGGGAAAGCGGCGCAAAAGTCACCCTATAGCAATCAGTACAGAACCTGAAGGTCCGCGTCCAACGCGGGCCTTTTCTTTCGGGAAAATATTCACGGCTTTTTTTAGCGAATGGCGTCCGAGGCGCGATATACCTAAGACAGCGGCGGATTCGCGCAGCCGGAAATTCACTTGAAGAAGCCATGCCGACATGGTATAATTCGACCGCGCGCTCAATGCTTATACACCTTATGGCCATGAGAGCAGCCTTTGAGGCCCTTGCAGCGCGGTCGTTCTTCGGCGTTTTGGGGAGTCTTGCTACAACTGGCCTCACAGGCCTATTGCAGAGAAGGCGGATTTTCCGCGGTTTTTTCTGTTTGCCCAGAGCCGAAGCGAACGGTTAATGCTGCATAAGATAAGGAAGTTGTTGAGGCTTGCCAGTTGGGTTGTCTGGGTTTCGGCTGAAGGCGGGCCTCATGATTTTGCGGACTTGCCGGTCTCTTGTGATAAGGCAGGTCGATGAGAGGAAAAACTGCGGGGCGGAACGAGTAATCGAGAACGGCCTCTGAATCGCACTTCACTATCGGTTGAATCGCGACTTCAGTTTCGAACCGCCCCGCATAAATGGGATAGCTCGGATCTACGAGAAAGACGTACGTGGTCGCCTTTCCTCCGAACCAAAAAAAGCAGGTGCGGAATTTCGCGCACAGGGGCGAGAGTTGCTGCCCCGGGCAATACGTTTTCGGCGGGATCTTCGCGGCTACTTGCCGGCCGCTTTCAGCATCGCTCGATATCGCTCTTCCGTGCCCAATGTAAAGAAGTCCCCGAGCAACTGCGGATTCGCCATCGCCGTATTGAAGTAGTAGGGGCGGCGACCATTGCAGAACATCTTCTTGAGGCCGTAGCTCCAGTACACATTCAGGAACACGTTCCACCAGAGTTCGTTTCCAAGGTCGGCCTTGTACTTTACGATCGGCTTCCAGGGGTCGGGAAACAGCTCGTCGCCGTTCTTGAGGTATTCCATGGGCAACTGCTTTTTCCAGAGGTTGAAGGCATCGAGCATGATCAGGGTCATTGCCCAGTGCACGATTTCGAGCAGGTCGCTTTCCTTAAAGCCCACGTCGAGCACAATGTGCGCGTAGGCCGGTTTGCCCCGGTCATACCCGCGCGTGAATGCGACGCCGGTGACAATCTTGGGGTCTTTGAATTTCGGGTCGGAGGCCGAGCGCGTCGCCGCCATTTTCCGGAAATCCTTGGTGTCCACCTTTCCGAAGACAAATATCACGGGGTAATCGAAGTAGCCCGCCTCGAACTTATCCCGGTCCACGTAGTCGGTAACATCGGTGTAGATATTGGGAAAGCTTGTGTACTGCATCATCTGTTCGAGCAGCAGGTAGAAATTCTCGTCATCCGTCTTCTTTCCCAGGAACGGCATCCCCTTCCCGAGTTCGGCTACCGGAGGCAGTTCCTTCGCGCCCGGCAGTTCGTGATAGTAGCTGAACTCCGGCGCGAAGTAGCCGTATGTCTCGTCGAACAGCAGCGCGGCGCCCTTGAGGAGCCCGCTCTTTATCCGTTCGATTTCCTCATTCGTGAACTCGGTCTTCATCGTGTAATACTCGAGCGTGGCTTCGGTCTTCATGAAGATGTAATTGAGCACCGGCACGCGCACTGTACAGGCAAGGTCCTCGTTCTTGAGCAGGAATACAGTGGCTGGCTCCGTGAACAGTCGGAAGCGCAGGTTCAGCGCCTGCTCGCGGGTGTCACGGCTGCATTCCGGGAACGTGTCCACAATGCCCGACATGCGCACACAGCGACGCGCTATGAAACGCTTGTTCTCGTAAGAGGGCATCTTGCTGAGTTCAAGACCGGGGCCCCAGTCCTCCGAGTTGATGCAGTTGAACAGTCCAAGGGCGATTTTGAATGCGGATGCGGCTGAGTTTACAAGCCGCTCTTCGTCGAGGCGCCTGATATAGTCACGTCGGTCAGGGAGGATATTGGGCTCGCGGTCAATGCGCTCGATCTCGAACGGTATCCGTTCGATCCCGCGCCGGAAATTTCCCTTGGCGTAGGCAAACGTATCAACGTCAAGCGTGGTCTTGTGCTTCATAGTCCCGTCGAACCGGAGCAGCTTGACAATGGTGGGCCTGCGCGTCTTTGTGTTGATATCGGCCCCAAGATAGGCCCGGAACGAAAGGTCCACGGATGCGATGGTGTAGTTCGGCAGCTTCTTGAGGGGCTCGTAGATATGAGTTATCAGAAGGGGGCTCTCGGAGATTTCGCCGCTGTAGAAAATCAGCCGGGCGAAGTATTTGCCTCCGGACCGCGTGAACTCCAGGGCACCTCTTTCCTCGCCGAGGACGAATTCGAACAGGCCGACGATCATGAGGCCCAGTTCGTCCTTCATGCCGATCACGTCGGGAGGGCCGGGGAATTGGGGCGGGGCGGTGTCATAGCGATTCAGGACCTTGGGGTACATCCACATGTCCTTCGTCATCGAATCGCTCAACAAGCCCTTTTCGGTCTGAATCACGCTGCGAAGGCGAAATCTCGAGAACCAGTCATTGCTGATTCCGCGAGTGGCGAAATTCAGAACCATTGTGTCACCCTTGGCGAGATCGGACACGAGATCGAAACTGATGTCGCCCATCGAGCCCTCGGTTTTCCAGCGGGGGCGCTCGGCGAACGGGCGGTAGGAAATGGTGAATTCCGGGCTCCACTCGCCCCGGATATTGGCCGCAGCCGTAGTATCCATATTGAATTCGAGGAAGTAGGCCAGGTCGAGCGCGGCGTCA
>JBAZOJ010000019.1:0-26043 GCA_041648755.1 Candidatus Brocadiia bacterium | reverse complement strand
CACAGTACGCGACAATTATCTGCATCCTGCTCTTCAGGCGGGTTTTGTGGAAATGACCATACCCGACAAACCGCGCAGCAGCAAGCAGAAATACCGCCTGACCGACGCTGGCCGCAGGAAACTCGAAGAAGCAAAGCA
The DNA here is from genome assembly GCA_041648755.1 of Candidatus Brocadiia bacterium. Classification (GTDB taxonomy): domain Bacteria; phylum Planctomycetota; class B143-G9; order B143-G9; family B143-G9; genus JBAZOJ01. The sequence continues at coordinate 25,905 of JBAZOJ010000019.1, read as the reverse complement.
TCGAGAAGGGCAATAGGCCGGGTTGACCGGCGAATCCACTTGAGTTCGTGAGGAATGGCGGAACGCAACGCGTCGATGGCCGTCTCAAGTATGCATGGCATGAGATCTGGAAGACTCACTGTAGAGGGCTCCGCACCCAGGAGGCGCGTGTGCTGCGTTATGCTTTGATCGTCCTTGTGGCTTTCACAAGCCTGACTGTCGTGATGATGCCGTGCTTCCCGGAAGAAGCTACACGGCGGCCGCCCAAACTGCAGGATCTTCTCGGCAAACCATCAAGCGTAAAGATCCCCATGTCCGACGGAGAGGAACTTGCCGCAGACATCTATCTTCCGGCCGCAGAGGGCAAATTCCCGGCGATCCTCGTAATTACCCCTTACGGCAAGTTTCGGATGGGGTCTATCTGTGCACCGGTGAATTCCAGGGAATATGCCGTAGTAATGGTCGACAGGCGTGGTTTCTATGCCTCGCGCGGAGCGAAGACAAACAGGAGGGCGAAGGACGGATACAGTTGCGTGGAGTGGATCGCGGTTCAGTCCTGGAGCAACGGGCGCGTGGGGATGTGGGGAGGCTCGGCGCTGGGCCATGTTCAGTTCGAGACTGCGGTAACAAGGCCTCCGCATCTGGTTTGTATTGTGCCTTCGGTCGCCCCGTTCGGATACGACTATGAAAACAACTTCCTGGGCGGAGTGTTTCGCAGGGAATACTACGATTCTCTGCTCAAACTGGGCTTCAAGGGATTTGAGTACATTCTCGATCACCCGCTGCGCGATGCATTCTGGAATATCTTAGCTGGAGGGCTCAAGGCTTCCGATGTGGCTGTTCCCGTGTTGATCATCGAGGGCTGGTACGATCTCTACCCCACAGGCGTTTTCAAGAGCTGGCGCAAACTGGTGGATGAATCGGATCCGTCAGTGCGGGATTGCCACAGAATGCTAATTGGTCCGTGGGTTCACAGCGGAGTCGATGAGGCATCCGCTGGCGCTCTCTCGTTCACCGCTGCCGAAGGAGCCGCTGCGGCGGCCACGAAAGCGTTTTTCGATCACCACCTTCTTGGCGGGGCCAAAACACCTTCACCTCTGCCCCGTGTGCGGTTGTACGACTGTGGAAGTCTCCGCTGGGAGGACCAACCCGAGTGGCCCATCAAGGCGACCAAAGAACAAATGCTGTTCTTTGGCCCGGATCGTTCATTATCTTCTGCCGCAGCCGAAACGGGGACCGTCGAGTTCACTCACGATCCAACTTCACCGGTGCCGACGGTTGGGGGCGGAGTGCTCGACTACTCAATGCTGCGCGGGCCGCAGGATCTCCGTCAGAAGGTAGAGTCGCGCGAGGATGTTGTGATATTCACCACAGAATCCGTTGTTCAACCGATGCACATGGCAGGTTCGATTTTCGCGGAGATCGTCTTGGAGGTCGAGGGCGAGGATGCGGACATCATACTTCGGCTGACCGACGTGATGCCGGACGGCCGCTCAATAATAATCAGCGAGGGCGCGCGTCGAGTCGGCATCACAGACGACTTCAGGGCGCTCAGGCCGCTGAAGCCCGGGGAACCGTACAAGCTTAAGATCGAGATGTTTCCTCTGCTCCAAACGGTCGAGATCGGGCACAGAATTCGTCTTGTTGTTTCGGGGTCGAACAGCCCGCGATTCGAAGTGAGGAAGAATCCAGCAAAGGTCCGCATACACTGTGGTGGAGAATCAGGCAGCTCGCTCAGGCTGACTTTGCGTGAGTCGACGAAGCCCGCTCCGAAGCAATAGACTGCTATCGCGCAACTGGGCTCGAAACCCGCGTAGCGAGGGGTGCTCCTATTTTCCGTTCCCCGGATCAGGGATCTTCGCAGCCAGCAGCGCCTCTTTCGCCTTGGTGCAAAACTCCGCTTCTTCCCTGAACCCATTGGCCCCGAACCACTCCGCAAGCCCGGCAAACCGGTCCTCAGGCGCGTAGTTCAGTGACCAGCATAGCTTGGCCGTGCAGCAGGGACACAGGTGAACGGTTGCGGCGTCGTGCGCCGCAAGAGAATTGGGGTATTCCATCGCGCATGGGGTCAGCGAGCAATGCAACAGAGAAAACATATGCCCCCCTTCATGCGCGAACAGTTTGATCGTGCGAGCCAGGACAAGATGATCGTCCGGCTTCGGCGAGTCCTCTACCATTCTCCTCAGCGATGAGACTCCCACCCGCAGAGTGAAGGTGGCCTCGCCGAACACGAAGTTAAAGCTGCCGCCCGGCCAGAGGTCGGAGTCGGTAATTCCCATCACGGCAACGGCATCGGCGGGGACATCGGGCAGCAGCACTTTCCCGAGCAGATGGCCGGTGAAGAACTGCTCGCCATATGTTCCCGAGCGGCGATATTTGCCCGCGACAGCAGAGATTGACTTGACCGGCAGCCGGACGACAGTGAAGCCGAAGTACTTCTTCACGAATTCGGCGGAAGTGTCGAGGATGCGCGTCTCGTATGCGGTGAGTTCGCCCAGGGGCTGCACATAGAATATCTTGCGCTCGTCGGTAGGCTTGTTTCGCCTCTTGGCGCGGAAGGCTGCAAACGACTCATCGGGCTCGTCATTGTTCGGGGTGTACTGGAGCAGTGGTTCGAGTGCCGCTACAACGGCATTGTAGAAATCCCCGTTAGTTGCCTTGCTAAGCTTGGAAACAGGTTCGGGGATGTCCGGCGGCGCATCCGGCGAGCCATATCGGTCGAGGAATCTGTACTCATCGTCCAGACGCTGCCCATTCAAGTACCAGGCAACGAACAGGATGTCGACCGCGATGAATCCCGCCACGGCCACGGCAATGACGAAGGCGCGCGAGCGGAAGAAGCTCCGGCGCGGAGCAGTGCCATTATTCATTGTTCGGTTTTCCGTTCCCGAACGTGGGTATCTTCGCCTCCACCAACGCGGCTTTTGCCTTCTTGCAGTATTCGGCCTCTTCCTTGTACCCATTTGCCTCGAACCATTCGGTCAGAGCGGCGAACCGGTCGGTCGGCGAAAGGCGGAGCGACCAGCAGAGCTTAGCCGTGCATTCGGGGCAGAAGTGAACGACGGAGGCATCGTGCGCGGACAGGGAATTGCCGAACTCCATCATGCACGGTGTATTCATGCAATGGTAGAGAGAGAACATATGCCCTGCCTCGTGCGCGAGCAACTTGACGGTGCGCATAAGTGCGAGGCTCTCGCTGGGCATCGGCGAGCCCTCGACCATTCTCCGCAGAGATGAGACTCCAATGCGAAGAGTAAAGGCGCCCTCGCCGAAGACGTAGTTCCAGCCCCTGCCTGCCCACAGGTCAGCACTGGTGACCCCCATCAGACCGACTGCATCAGCGGGTACCTCGGGAAAAAGGACTTTCGCCAGCAGATGGCCGGTGAAGAACTGTTCTCCATATGGCCCGGAACGGCGGTACTTCGCATCAATGGCATCGAGTGGCTTCACGGGCAACAGAACAGAGGGACAGCCGAAGCACTTCTCCATGAATACGGTGGAGGAGGCAACGATGCGCGATTCGGATGATGAGAAGGAACCCAGCGGCTGTATGTAGAAGTTCTTGCGCTTGGCCGAAGGCCGGTTGCGCTTCTTGGCGCTGAAGGCGGCGAAGGTCTCCTCGCTCGCAGCATCCCTGGGCCTGCTCGGGTGAATCGTAGCAAGAGCGGCCACCACGGCGTTGTAGAAAGCCTCTCCCGACACCAATGTGCGCACGGGCTCTGTGTCGTGGCCGAGGTCGGTAGGCAGCGGGATCCGGTCTTCATAAAGGAAGCTGTACTCCGCATCGAGGTCAGGCGCATCCAAATACCAGGCAACGAACAGGATGTCGGCTGCGATGAACCCGGCAACAACCACGGCAAGGATAATGACCCGCGGGCGGAAAATCCCCCTGCGTGGAGCAGGGCTGCCGTCAGGCGGTTCGCCAGATCGCAGTCCGCTTTCCTCGGGCTCTGTCCGTTCTGGGCTTTCATTCTGATTCAGCATTCTGCATTCATCATTGGCTATTTCTCTTCAATTATCTCCTGCGCTTCAATCGGTTCCCCTGCAATCTCCGATGCGATCATCCGGATCATCAGGTCGACAAGGTACTCCACCTTGTATCCCGGCACATTGGGTTCGGCGTGCGTCCCGCCAACTCCGGAGTGATCTGTAAGGAATATGTACCGTCCCCCTGTGAGCAGGGCGCAGGTGCGCATCGTGAACTCAGCCGTTTTGTCCACGCCACTGCCAGCCACGGGATACACGGCAACGCCCTTCTGCCTGAGCACGGTAAGGGCCGAGAGGGTCTGGGCCACAAACTCGTCATGCGGCGGAGCATCGGCTATATGGAACAGAACGCGTGCTGCGTTCCCGCCGCTCCAGGAAAGAGCGCATGCTTCCTCCAGGGCCTCGTGCACTGCCTCCGGGGCGTCGTTTCCGCCAGCAGCCCGCTGTGCCGAAATGTCAGAGATGAATTCATCCAGCGATTCGTTGAAGTCGAAGCGCCGGGTTACGTACTCGTCCCCCTGGTCCCGATAGACAACAAGGGCGTAACGCTGGCGCACATAAGGATAACGCTCAGCGATGGCTGCGGCAATGGCCGTCATCTCGACCTTCAGGTATTCGAGTTCGTCTGCCATGCTGCCCGTGCAATCGACTACGAATGCAAGGTCCAGCGAATCCGGAAGTCCTCCCACGCTTGCCTCACCAACGGAGAGTTCAGCTTCGATTACACTTCCGTTGAGGCTGATCTTCCTGCTGGCCGAGAACCAGCCATCCTGCGTGTACGCGGTGACAGAGGCTTCGGCAATTCCCGCGAGCCCGTCACGAGCCCCGACGAAAATCGCACGGCCGTCGCTGCGTGATACGGCCTCCACCTTACGCCCTCCGAGATCCACGCTGACCCTGCAGTTGCCCAGAGGCCTGCCATCAGGCCCAACGACTTTCACGGTAAGCAACAGGGCCCCGTGCGAACTCACAAGCTCAACGAGATCCTTGGCGTTTCCGGCCTCGGATAGCATCTTGCAGTAGGCAGCGAAATCGCGCGTGTCGTCGAAGCTACCGGCGGTCAGTGTTCGGGCGAATATCTCGGGATCTGACGTCTTCTTCTCAGGATTGCCGGGTGTGCTTTCCCCGCTGGCCGGTCTCTTCGCGGGATCGGGTGCAGCCGAAGACGGTACCGACGTGCCGTCACCTTTGCGTTTCCCGTAGCTTCCGGATGGGGCGCCAGCGCCAAGACCAAGGGCTCCGACTGAATCCTCCGACAGGGATTCTTCCCCGGCGACGGCCCCACTTGGGCGCGACTTCTCGTTCGAGGCAGACGCGGCAGAATCCTTACGCTCGACCATGCGACCGGAGCGGGACTCAAGGAGTCCGTCAGCACCGCGTTTGAGAATTATTCCGGCGATGTAGTCCCGGGTGGACATCCCCGCCCTGACTTTGGGTTCCTTCGAGCGGCCAGGCCCCCACGGCGCCCAGAAAAAGACCGCCACCAAAGCAGCGACGGCGAGCAATGCCAGCCCAACGAATGCAAGCGGCTTCGTGCGCTTTTCCATAGGATCCTCCTCTTACAAGACCCCGGAATTGTACCTTAAGTCTTTTTTTTCCCCATCGGCGCGATGGACACGGAAAAAAAGAGGGACACCAGGTTCCATCGAAGCCCGGTGCCCCTCTTGTTCCTGCGAGTTGTCCGGCCTTACTTCACCTTTACCTCGATCAGGACGAGGTTGCCATCCTTTTCGGCGATCAGGCTAAGCGTACCGTTGGCGAAGGCAAAGGAAGTATAGTGAGCGTTGGCGTCATCCATCTCGGCGGCGTTAGGCATCTCCGGGAAGTCTGCAGGACGATCGATGTCTTTCAGGTCCATTCCGAGTTTCTCGATTTTGAGCCGGGGCAGCATCGCGCTTTTTACCCCGTCGAACGAGCCGAATGGCCCATAGGTTTCCTCGCCGACGGCAATCCAACTCTCTTTCTCGCGCGAGAAGAGGAATGCTGGCTGCTCTGCCGTGCCGACCAGCGAGAGAATCTGTGTATGCCTGAGCATGGCGAGAAGAGGATCGGTTCCTCCTTCGACTTCGCAGACTGTTTTTCCGGCCGCAATGAACATCAGCTTTCCATCGGCACTGGCCAGATAACAGACCTCTTTCTTTGAGTTATAGATCGGCAAACTCACCCACTTGTAGGGGTCGCCAGCGACATCGTTCTCAACGACGCATTCGCCTTCATCTGTCTTTACCCGTATGGCGGCCTTATCTCCGCAGAAGACGGTCGGGGGAGTTTCGAAATTTCCGGATGCGAAAGTAGTCTTCCATGTCTTGCCGTCGAGGTGGAAAGCTCCAGTTTCTTTCGTTCCGCTGAAAAAGGCGAAGTGCTTGTTGCAGGGAGAGAAGGTCATGCCTTCCACGCCCTTGTAGGAACTGCCGGATTTCCCGTCCAGAATGACCTTGTCCTTGTCATCCGACTCAACTACGTAGGCAAGGCGCTTGCTGTCCGGACTGAAGACGAAGTAGTCGCTCAGGCTGGATACCATGAAAGAACCCAGCTTCTCACGCTTTTCCCCGTCAACGATGATGAACGAACCGAAGCCGTCTTCGCCGTTCGCTGGACGACCGATCAGCGCGTAGCGTTTTCCGTTGGGGCTCATTGCAAAGCCCATTGGGTCGGTATAGTCGGTGAGGTCATCTCCGTCGATGCTCCAGAAGTCCTGATCCTGGCCAGGCCCCTGAATCCCTTGCGAGACGCTATCGGAGGCATGAACGGCAATATGCTTGCCGTCAGTGCTCAGTCTGATTCCCTGGATCTCCTTATAGGGCTTCTGATCCTTGCCGCCGGACACGACAAACTGCTTGCCGCCTTTGGTCGCAACGTAAATGAGGTTTTTGCTGTCCGGAGTATAGAGGAAAATGACCTCGTCAATCTTGTCATATTTTGGGCCAACCTTGCCGTTTTCGACGATGGTCCAGCTCTTGCCATCGAAGCCGGCATAGGCGACTTTGGTGGAATCAGGCGAGTAGAAGGGCCTCAGAACTTTGTTGAACACTTTTCCCTCTTTGCCATCAACTATGACCATCTCGCCCTTGTCCACCTTTCGGATAAATGCACAGTGGCGATGATCGGGGCTCACGGCCATCTTCTTCGTGGCGTCTTCTTCCGTGACAGCACAGATGACGGTCTCTTTCATAGCGGCGGCAGGTTCTTCAGCAGTTGAAATCGAAAGCGCGAAGAGCAGGAGTGCGGGAATCAGGAGTCCCAAAGGCCGAGCACGCATAATACCCCCTTTGTTAGAGCTTCTGCGGCTGAACGCAGATTCTAACAACGCTAACGGGGAAAGTCAAGGGAGAGGAAGAGGAATATCCGCTGCAAATGACCGCAAAGGGAAAGGAAATGCTGTGGCCAGCACCAATTGCATATCGCGGCCGGAACATGTGCAACGCGCGTATTATCGCGGTTCGCGGCACCATTTTAAGCACCGCGAAGTAGGGCGGATGGCCGGTCCTATTGAGGCTTCGGCATTGTTCCGCTGTAGGGCTCGAGCGCGGCCCAAATGTCGGACATTATCTTTTTCTGCTCAGCGTCGGGAAATGGCCCGACGGAGTGCTTTTTGTCGCCGAACTCCACAACAAGGCTGTTATCCTTGATGTACACGGCCCGGACCAGAAAAGGATCGACGAGAAGGTTGGCATGCGGAATCTGAAGCAGTGGCATATGGCCTCCTTTTGGAGATGGAAAGAAACCAAGCAGTGGGCGAAAACCCTTTGCAAGGAAGTGTACAACAAGTGTATCTTCTTTTGCGTCGGGCAGAATGCTGAGGTTTCCCCTGCACCATCCGCACGAATCCGGTCAAGAGTTCTCCGACTCGCATGGCGTGCGTCAGCCATAGGTAGTGATCCGCGCCCTGCAGTATCTCTATGCGGGAACCGGGCATCAGCCGCGCCACCTGTTCCACGGGCCAACTCGGCCGAATGTCACGGTCGCCATAGATGAACAGTGCTGGGACGTGCAACTTGGACAGATCGTGCAGCAGCGAAGTCCGCTGGACGTGGTGCTTCCACGAGCGGTTTCCCTGCTCGTTCACAACAGGATTTGGCGGGTAGTCGAAAGGGGGGAGACTCCAGTCGTTCATTGCGGCCCTTACAGTAAGCCTGATACTAATCGCGGTCATTCCTTCTTTCCGCAGTGGAAGTAGTCCCTCTTTCTACAATAGCTGTACCGTCTGTGATGAATTCGCGCACGAAAGTGGTACACTCTTGTGATATCGGGGAGTAGGGAATCTCCGTACAAGGGAGGCACATATGCGTTTGCTCTTCGCAGCTTTTCTGACCGTCTGCGTTCTCTGCAGTGCTGTTTCGGGAATTGCAGAGGCGGAGGCCGTTGATGTAGCCGTAAGCGGAGCGCTTGGTTTTCGCGACGTATGTACCGGTGACACAGATGGGAATTATTACGGAAAACCGATTACCTTGCACCTCGCGCCTGATGATATCCTCCAGGTGCTCTCATATACGCCAAACCACAGGCCTGCGATCATCACGGCGACAGGCACCGTCGATGGAACAAAGAAAACCCTCCGCAATCTTTACTACGGCGACGACATGGACGACAAGTATTACCAGGGCCCTTACTTTCTTGTGCCAGCCGAGCCGGGGAAAACGCTCGTGTTCTCGGCCGAGGGCTGGAAGTTCTCCTGCAACGACAGATTGTACGGAATCGCCATTGATGACAATGAAGCTCTCGAATGGTTGAAAGGGGCTTCAGAAGAGGACTTGGCCGGGATATCATACGTCAGAGTCGGTGATATTCCCGCAGAGGGAATCTCCGAACTCGCGAGATTGGCTGGCAGGCCTCTCGTAGTAGAATTGGTTGGAAAGACCTTTGAAGCAAGCTCACCTGTACTTGAGAAGCTCGACCTGCGCGGCCTGGTGCTGTGGGAGGCCAGGGGGAAGGGCGAAATAGTGCTTCCCGGCCGCGAGAAGCTGCAATTGTTCGCGGTTGTGAAAAGCCACGCCCTCAAACGCGTCGAGTTCTCCGGGCCGCTCCCTGCGCTGAAGACCGTCAGTCTGCTGTTCTGCGAGAGGCTCGCGGACTTCTCAGGTCTATCCCAGGCGCCAGGCTTGAGCTACCTTAATATCACATGGGCGAAGTTCCTGAAATCGGAGACTCTGACGGGCTGTCCACAGCTCAAAGGGATATGCCTGAGGGGTTGCGCCGCGATTACATCCCTTGCCCTACTGCAACCGGGGAAGGGGATTGCATATGTCGATCTCAGGTTCTGCTCCGCATTGAAGAGCGTCTCGGAGCTGCGTGCTTGTGTCAGTGCGAAGCAACTCCTCATCTCTGACAGCGCCAAGCTTTCGGACCTCTCTATGTTAGTGGATTTGACCGCGCTGGAGGAACTTGAAGTCTCCAACTGTCCTGCGGTGGTTGCAATCCCCGACTTGGGCAACGACTGGAAACTGGAACGCCTCGTCGTGTCGAACTGCGGCCTGAGGGATATGGACTTTGTTTCAGGGGTGACCTCGCTAAACGCACTCGATGCTTCCGGGCTTTCATGCATTACCGACCTTAAGTGGCTCGCGGATCTGAGGGCGCTGGATACGCTCGAATTGAACTCCTGCCCCAACCTGACTTCTTTTGCGGGTTTGGCTGACATGCCTTCACTGATTCGAATCAAGGCGAATGGCTCTGCTATCGAATCCCTGCAGGGGATTGAGGTCCTTACTCTCCTCGGTTCTCTCGAGATCGAGAACTGCACAAATCTCCGGGATATCGCCTCCCTCGCAAACACAGTGACGCTCAAGTCCTTGATGATAACCGGGAGTTCGAGGATCGAGTCTTTTGCGCCGCTGAAGAATCTGTCCTGCATCAGTTACCTATCACTATCATCTCCGGCAGACGCAGATTTCGGGCCTCTGGGGGAACTCACGGGCATGAAGTACCTGTACATCGTTGAGTGCCCGGGAATGAAGACCCTCGACTTCTGCGAAAGGATGACCGGCCTGTCGATGATCGACCTCGTGGACTGCCCTGATTTGGAGAACATCGAAGGGCTTTCAGGTTTGCAGAACATGAAGTATGTCACGATCAATAAAGCGCCGACTCTGTCTTCGGTGCGCGCGCTCTTTGACAAGCAATCGCTGCAGTATGTATTCCTGCACGGGATACCTGCAGTCAAGGCCGAAGAGATAGCCGAGTTGAAGGCGTCTCTGCCAAAATGTCAGGTAATGGCCTTCTAAAGCACGCGCCGAAAGGACCTTGTCTTTGAGAGCATCCAGGAGCCATGAGCCGGATCAAGACATTCTTGCCTCTGTCGAGCGAGGTGGTACACTCTTGTGATGCTGGGACGACAAAAACCTTCTGACCATTCTGGAAAGCCCGCGCTTTCAGCGGAGGAGGTTCTCCGATGAAGCAACAGACGGAAACGGTTCCGATGCAAGCGGTTCCGAACGGGACACATCCTCCCGACCACATAATTGCCGTTGACTTGGGCAGCACCACGACCAAGGCGGTACTTTTCGTGCGCGAAGGCGACGCTTACCGGCCTGTTGCGCGCGGGCTTGCGCCCACCACTGTCGAGAGCCCCAACGAAGACGTGACCATCGGACTTGCGAACGCGATGACCCGCCTGTCCGAGGCGGCCGGAATCCCAATCGCCGAATTCGGAACCCCTTCTCCGGATGGTACGAATTCTTACCTTGCCACATCCAGCGCGGGCGGCGGTTTGGCTATCGTTGTGGCTGCGCTTGTGCGCGGAATAACCGCCAAGAGCGCCTCGCGTGCCGCAAATGCCGCAGGCGGCGTAATCCTGGATGTCGTTGCTTCCGACGACGGCAGGAGGCCGGGCGAAAAACTCGAAGCGCTGGAGAACCTCCGACCGGACATGATCCTCTTCGCGGGCGGGTTCGAAGATGGCGATATTATCAATGTGGTCCGCCTCGCCGCGCTGGTCGCAACGGCGGATGTTCGGCCCAAGTTCGTAAAGGAGGGGCTTCTTCCGCTTGTCTATGCCGGAAACTCCGCTGCCCGCGAGGCCGTTGCACGCGTGTTTGAGGGCAGGGCGGATCTCACATTCGTGGACAATCTTCGGCCCGCGATGGACAAGGAAAACACCGCGCCTTCGCGCAAGGCTATTGGCGATCTGTTCATCCGCTATGTTATGTCGCGAGCCCCGGGATATATGAAGGTGGTGGAGCGGGCCGGACTGCCAATCGAACCTACTCCCGCAGCGGTCGAACGTATCCTGCAGATGTTCGCGGAGGATAAGAAAGCCAACGTGCTGATGCTGGACATTGGCGGAGCAACCACCGATGTCTTCTCGGTGTTTGACGGTCGTTTCGACCGTTCTGTCAGCGCGAACCTTGGTATGTCTTACAGCCTCAGCAACGTGCTGATGGAGGCGGGCGCCGAAAGGATCTGTCGCTGGCTGCCGGAGGAAACAAACGAACGGGAAGCCCGAAATCTCATTGCCAATAAGTGCATCTTCCCCTGGACGCTGCCCGAAAATGACCAGCAGTTGGTTCTCGAGCAAGCCGCTGCGCGCGAAGCCCTTTCTCTTGCCCTTGGCCGTCACAGGGAGCACGCTACGAGGATAGCCCCAGCCCGTGTGCGCGAGGGGATGCTCAAGTACTTCTCAGTGTGGTTCCCCTCTGCCCGCATGGTCGAAGAGCAGTACGTCGATCTGGAACAGGTGGACTTCATCATCGGATCGGGAGGAGTTCTCTCCAACGCCCCCGATTTCCGCGCTGCCGGGATGGTGATGGTGGATGGCCTGCAGCCGGAAGGCATCACCGAGATGGCAATCGACGCAGGATTCATCTCACCGCACGCAGGATTGATCGCTCGTATCGACTCCGCCGCCGCGCTGGCGACATTCGAGCAACACTGCCTTGTGTGGTTGGGCTCGTGCATCGGGTTCAGTGGCGATGTCCGAAAGGGAAAGCCCGTTGCGGATGTGATGCTTGAGGGCGACGGGGTTTCGGAGCAGGTGCAGATTCTGGGCGGCGAACTGAGGCTCATCCCGCTCACGACCGGCAGCCACGCAAGCCTGACAATCGTCCCCCGCAGGGGGATTTCTGCAGGTGCCGGGAAAGGAAAGCGCGTTGAGAAGAACGTGCGGGGAGGATTGCTTGGAGTCGTGATAGACGCGCGCGGCAGGCCCATCGAGTTCCCAAAGGAAGAGAGCGAGAAACACGCGGCGGTCAGCGAATGGCGTAGCGCTTTCACGGGAGGAGCAAGATGAACATCACCGCCGGGCCGCTCACAAAAACTCGTCGCCTGCCATACAACTCCAAGACCCTTGTGATACCGGGATCAGCGGTCACGCCGGATACGGCAATCGCCACAGCTTTCCTTCCTCCCCCCAGACAGTTCTATCTATACGCATTGCGCACGGTTCCGCTGTCGCCAAAGGATGATTTCCCGGATAACACCTCATTTGTGCCGTCACAAAAGGAGGTGCAGAAGAACGCCTCCCCAATGAGTGAACGGGAAGTCGGAGGGTGCCAGGTTAAATGGCAGGTTAAGGCAGGCGATGCCGTCAAGTTTGGGCAGATTATGGTTCGCTTCAGCCCCATTCCGGGCAGCGGGGTCGTTGGAACAAGGGCTTTCCGGTCGCCGATCGACGGGATCGTCGAGCAGGTTTTCGAGCGATCGTTCTATATCCTTGTCCGCGAGGAAGTGGACTACGGAAAGCGCGCCGTTGAAATTCAGGTCGGCCGCGCCCTCGAAGCGCGGGGCTGGAAATTGCACCGCTATTTGTTTGTCTCCGAAGGTTCTTTCGTCGAAAAGGGACAGATGATCGCGCGGCGGATGGTTGTCGGAAGCCCCTGCGCATCAGTTCAATCGCCTATCGCCGGGAGCGTCGACTCGGTGGATCTGGGAACCGGAATCGTTGTTGTCCGGCGCGATTTCGAGGAAGTACCCACGTATGCCGGCTTTGCAGGTGAAGTAAGTGCAGTCAGGCATGGCGAGATAGAGATGCTGGGCCGCGGCATTCGTATGCAGGGAGTCTGCGGCGTTGGCGGAGAATCCTGGGGCAAGCTGTCCGTAGTCAGCGGGCCCGCCCAGGAGATCACCTCTGCGCGAGTGAACGAGAGCCATCGCGGCTGCATCATAGCCGGAGGGAAGGGTATCGGGCTCGAGGCCTTGCAGCGCGCCGTGACGTTTGGGGTGAAAGGGGTCATCACCGGTGCCGCGGACCAACTTGACCTCTGCGAGTTCCTTCAGCGCGACTTCGCCGTGTCCGCCACGGGCCAGGAGCTGGCGCCGTTTCCTGTCATCCTGACCGAGCGGTTTGGCCGTGCGGAAATGAACGGGGAATTCCACCTGCATCTTTCCTCGTGCGAGGGGAAATGGGCTTCCATCAATGGCACGACCCGCATACGCGCCGGTGTGGTCAGGCCGGAGATTCTGATTTTCAACGACGTGCAGCAGCCGGAGCCGTTATCTGCAGCGCAATAGCCGCACAAGGAAAAGGTGCTAATATCGTTCCCATGCTTCGCCGCGCGATTGTCTTTATCGTCATAGTCGCCGCGCTCTATTGCTGCGGCTGCGACGCCCTCGTTACGCGGCCGGGCCTTGCAGCGCGTCGCTTGTTCGGGCGCCTTCCCACCGGCCACGAGTTCACATCCCAGGCCTTTGATGACGCCATGACAGCGGTCGCGCACAGCCCGATGCGCAAGGCCAACTCTGCCACGTTCCTGTGCAACGGAGAACAGATTTTTCCTTGCATGCTCGCGGATATCCGCCGCGCAAAACGCGAGATCCTCTTCGCTACCTATATTTATCATTCCGATGATGTCGGACTCGCATTCGCCAAGGCTCTGGCCGAGCGCGCGAAGGCCGGAGTGCAGGTCAGGGTTCTTTACGACTTCTTTGGCAGCATCTCCATAACCGACCGGGAGCCTTTTGACATCCTCAGGGATGCGGGCGCCAAGGTCAATTCGTTCAACCCCATAGAAAGCTGGACAATACTTCGACTCAACAACCGCCTCCATGCGAAAATGATGGTCGTTGATGGTGAGATAGGCTACACGATGGGCCATAATATCAGCAATAAGTACAACGAAGGAGGCCTGACATCAGGAAAATGGCGTGACTCAGGGATGAGAATAGAGGGACCGGTCGCGCTCGATTTACGCTCGTGTTTCGCCTACCTGTGGCAGGAGAGCACGGGAGCTTTCTTCAAGCATCGCATCCCTCTGCCGATTGTTGACTTAGTTGCCACGAAGATCACTCAAGCCTTTTCGGGCCGATACCCCTGGCCGCCGAAGGACTGGCGCGACGCAGACGAGGAACTCAAATCCGATCAGGTTGTTGATGAGGCGCTCAGGGCTCCTTCTAAAGGTAATGCTCCCGCACGAGTTCTTTTTACCGAGCCCGGCTGGTGGTCTGAGGAGATCTACCAGGCCATTCTTCTCGCGATACGTTCATCAAACAAGTCAATCGACATTACGCACGGTTACTTCCTTCCCGATCATCCGATTGCCCTCGCGCTCAGGGAGGCGGCATCGCGAGGAGTCAAGGTGCGAGTGCTGATGGCCGATGTGCTCGACCTGTACCTTACGAAAAAGACTTCGCTGGAATGTACCCGTCGTTTGTGCAGAAAAGGTGTCGAGATCTACGCTTACTCATCCGCTCTTCTGCACTCAAAGACGATAGTGGTGGACGGAATTTGGTCAACGGTAGGCTCTACCAACATGAACGGCCGCTCGTTCTTCCTCAACTACGAGTGCAATCTTGAGGTAATCGACGCCGCGTTCGCCGCTCAACTGACTGAGGCGTTCGAACGAGACATCAGGCATTCATTGCTTCTCAAAGAAAAAGACCTGCGGCCACGTAACCCTCTGCAATGGCTGATTCAGCAGGTCCTATACGTCGCCAAGGACCAGTTGTAATTCTTGAGCCAAAACGTAATTGACAACCGCAGGACCTGCGGTATGATTACGTGTCTACAAAAGGAGTGGCTATGGCTGAACAAGAAGAAAAGAAGGTCGAACAGCCCTGTGATTGCGGATGCAAGCCCGGGGAAGGGCCACAGGACCAGGAATGCTGCGGGCCCCACGGGGCCTTCCACATTCCGGAGGAGTTCCTGAGGAAGTTCAACGTCGAGAGCCTGAAAGAACTGAAGGCGCTGGGACGCGAACTGCGCGACTACTTCAAGCAGAACGTCTCCGGTGTCAGAATCAACGTCCTGATGGTCAGGGTGGAGGATGAGACACTGAAGAGCATTGACGCAATGCTGGAAGCCGAGATTTTCCGTTCCAGGTCAGAGGCGGCTGCTTACCTTATTAAGAAGGGGCTCGAATCGACCAGGGAAGTGTTCGGCACCGTTCAGGCGAAGACTAAGGAAATCGAGCGTTTGAGGGGAGAAATCCGCGATATGGTAGGTGTCGAAAAGGACAAGTCTGCCCCCGCGGAACCCGACAAAGTAGAGCCGACGCCCGGCAAATAATTCACGCCTGCAATACGAAAAAAAACGGGGGCCATATGGCCCCCGTTTTCGTGATATTGTCGATTTCCTAAACGGCTTTAAGCACCTTGTCCAGCACCGCCAGGGCTCCTGCGATTTGTGCCTTGGTGATGATCAGCGGCGGGATGAACCGTACAGAGTTGGGCCCGCAGAAGTAAACGAGCAGGCCGTTCTCGAAGCACTTCTGAACGATGCGGTCTCTGCGTTGCGGGTCGCGCTCCTTCGTGTCGAAGTTCTTCACGATTTCAATTGCGCGCATCAGGCCCATGCCACGAACGTCGCCGATGAAATCGTACTTCTTCTGGAGACCCTTGAGCCCGGCAAAGAGTTCCTCGCCGCGCGCTGCTGCGTTCTGCATCAGGCCATTCTGGATAAGCTCCAGCGTCTTGGCGACAACGACTGTGCCCATGGGGTTTCCGCCGTAAGTGTTGGAGTGCGAACCTGCCGGCCACGTATTCAGTTCGCGCCGCGATACCATGACGCCGATGGGGAATCCCGACCCCAATCCTTTCGCGGTGTACAGGATGTCCGGGCGGACGCCCCAATGCTCGATGGCGAACATCTTGCCGGAGCGACCGTTCCCGGCCTGTACCTCGTCGATAGCCAGAAGCACATCGTACTTCTTGAGCAACGCTGCCAGTTTGGGGAAGTACTCCGGCGGCGGTACAATGTACCCGCCTTCGCCTTGGATGGGTTCCGCGAAGAAGGCGGCAACCTCCTCGGCCGGATTGATAGTCTTGAAATTGTCCTCGACCAAGTCAACACAGGCGACCTTGCACGCGGGATAGGTCAGGTTGATCGGACAGCGATAGCAGTAGGGGTTGGCGACGTGGGTCACTTCGGGGATCAGCGGCGCGTAGCGGGCGCGCTGCACGGATTTCGATGAAGTGAGAGACAGAGCACCGAGAGTGCGCCCGTGGAAAGCGCCACGCAACGCCATGAAGCGCGGGCGCTTGGTGTAATACCGCGCGAGTTTCATCGCGGCTTCGGTTGCTTCAGCTCCGCTGTTTGTGAAGAAGGGAACCGCATTGTCCACCGGGGCGACCGACACGACCATTTCGGATGCGATGGTCTGCTGCTCGTAGTAGAAATCGGGTCCGCAATAGTGGAAGAACTTGTTCACCTGTGCCGTCAGAGCCTCCACGATATCGGGATGGCAATGCCCTGCGTTGGTGACGCCGATGCCGCTTGTGAAATCCATGAAGCGGTTGCCATCGGGGTCCATTATCCAGATCCCGAAAGCGTGGTCAACAACAAGCGGATAGCCTCGGCCGTGGGCCGGCGATGCAATTTTGTCCTCTCGCGATACGAGCTGCTGCGCCTTGGGCCCGGGCGGGGGCACAAGGATGCTGGGCTCGTTCAGATTGAAGGAATCCGCGAACTTGTGGCGCAGGTCCATATGACCTCCTGGCTAAGAGGCTAAGTGTGTGGATTTTTCGGCAATCTGCAAGCTGACAGAGGCTTGTCAGGTGCGATATAGGGCCATCACTGCCCGCAAGGCCAGAAGAATGGCCACTGCGGCGAAGAACAGCCACCCGATGGGAGTTTGCATCCGCCTTGCGGAGGCGGGGGATTGTGGGGCGGAAGCGGACGATTCCGTCTTGTTACCTCGAAGGTCGGATTCCACATCGGAAATCAGGTTGTATCCTGCTGAGCCCGCAAAGCCTGTCAAGAGGTGCCCGGCATCGGTCCTGCGAAGGATTTCCCTGTTCGAATCGTCGCCCACGGCTTGCGCAAACCTGGCGACGAAAACAACGAATGATGGATCAAGCACCCAATCCGTGAACTCCTCGGAGGGATAGAAGCCCACTGCCCAGATGTTCGTTCCCATCCGGTTTGCCACCACGGTCTTGCCTTCACACAACAAGACCGGCTGCCAGGACGGGCCGAATTCGCAAGCCCTTCCTGCGGACAGATTTCCCCGCAACAGCTTGAAAGGCTTCCCGTCGGCATCGCGCATGAACGAATGAAGCGGCGCATCGGATACGGTCAGGGAGCCTTTCAGTGCCTCATCGCCCGGCCTGAAGTCAGGGGCAGAGGGTGGAAGGAAGTACAAGCCCGCAGGGGAATCATCGCTTATCGGAACACCATATGCCACAACGGCATCGCAGGCAATATCATCCGGTAACCGATCCCCGTCGATGTTCACTAACTTGACATCCGGTAGTTCGCCGAGGACTTTCTGCACACCGTAACGCCCCCGCGAATGCGTGCCCAATACCGCGATAGTAGTAACCCCTGTTCCTCCCTGGACGAAGTACAGCCTGTTGTCGGAATCGAAAGAATCAGGAGGGTCAATGGTCAGGATGAACCGGCCGCGTGCGGAAGGTGCAAGCTCGAGGGAGAAATCCCTTCTTTCCCCTGGCTTGAGCGACAGTTGCAGCACCTCCCGGGATGGGGTACCCTCAAGTTGCAGCAGTACTGCACCGTCGAACGCCACAGAAGAGTAATTGGCAACGGCGAAGAAGAGTCCCCCCGGCATTGCTTTGCCTGTGACGAAACCGATATTGCCAAGGGGTGAGCCGAAAGAGCGGAAATCCGCTGCGACATCTCCGGGGAGATGGTCTGTGAAGAGCAGGGGGCGTACATCGGGCTCGTAAGTAAGGGCGAAACGAACCGCAGCCGCGAGGTCCGCCTCCGTGTCTGCGCAGGCAAACCGGTCCAGGGAGCGAACAGCCTCCTCTGCGGAAGCATCGGAACACGCAATCAGGGGATTCGCTCCCCCTTCAACAATTGTGAACAGCGAGTTATCGGCAACTGAGGAAACGTATTGCCGGGCATCCGCGACGGCGCGGGAGAAAGAGCCACCTGCTTTCATCGAGGCGGAGACATCCATGACAAGCGAAAAACGCTTCGCTGAATTTGAGCCGCTTACCAGAGAGGGGAGGCTTGCGCCGATAACCGAAAGGAGGAATGCCAGAATCAGCAGCACAAGGCCCAGGGAGATCGTGACTTTGCGGCGGGCTTTTTCTCCGGAATCCGCCAGAGCTTGCCTCCAGATGGAAACCGAAGCTGCCTTTTGCTCGCGTCTGCGGTTGCGAAGTACTTCGAGGAGGATCAGGACGGGCAGAAAGAAAAGGAGAAGAAGTGCGGTCGGGTATTCGAGAACCATCTCAGTGCTTGCGGTAGTCGGGGCAAACCAATGCGTTGGGTCGCTCCGGCCTGCGGCAGAGATCCCTGTAATTAAGCTTGCAGCGGTCGCACAGGAAATCGTCCCGCAGCCCGAGAAGAAGGGAAATACGCTGGAGAAGTAGTTTGAGGGCTTTCACCGCCGGAAATGGTATCCGGAGGGCGTTAGGCGTCAAGTGGCATTTTGCAGCACACCCCCCTGTTCGGGGCACTATCTATCGGCAAAAAAGCCTTGACACAATGGAGTTACGGTTCTACAATAGCCAAGCTGCAGTATCGTCTTTTATCTCCAGATAAGGGAGAAGGTCAGATGAAGAAGCTGTTCCTGCTCGCAGTCGCCCTCGTCGTCTTTGCATTCCCCTCGTCGGCCTTCGCGGCGACCACATGGGATTTCAGCCAGAACTGGGATTCCGGCTACAGCTATGGCACGCCGATCTACTCATCCGGCTCGCCATGGTCTTCATATACCACCAATCCCAACTACCCCTGCTACAACACCTATGGCGCCGACGTCGATGGCTATAACTACGCCTCCTATTACTATGCCGGCCATGTAGGTATGCCGTACAGCTACTATGGTTCCAGTTATTTTTACGATTACTATTTGATCTACACTTGGCCCACCACGCCCCCCGGTGCTGGCACGATGACCTTCTGGTACTACTGCTACTACGCCAGCCTTGACGTCCAGTACACAACGGACGGCAGCAACTGGTACACTTGTGCCAACATCGCCAGCAACTACTCCTATATTTACGGTGCCAATACATCGGTGGAGATACCCGGAAACGTCAAGAAGATACGGTTCCACACCTACACCTACGACTACTACTACTATGGGCTCTGGGTGGACAACATCGTTTACACGATGAAAGACGTCTGGGTCACCAGCATCACCGGATACGACTCGGTCAATCCAAACGCGGGCATCCTCAACCTGACCGCGACCGCGGGCACCATTTACGCCGCGGGCGTCAACAGGGTCGACTTCCTGTACAAGGGAGCCGCTGATGCTACTTACACACTGATCAAGTCGGATACAACATCTTCCGATGGCTTCACATGCGCCTGGGACACCGATGTCCTGTATGATCCTGCGATGATGTTGCGGGCCATCGCATACTCGGGCTCGACCGCGTCGCCCGGATACGACGTAAAACTCAATCTTGCCAACCCCGGGTACAAGTCCTTCGGGGCGTTGCTCCCGATCGATGGTCAGAACATCATACTCTCCGCCAATTACCAGAAGTCGAAGACCTACTCCACATGGCCGGATAACCCTTGGACGGCGACCAACAACGGCGCATATATCCAAACGAACTGGAACACGAGCTATTCCTCGGCATCGGTCGGTACCTTTGTCGGATACAAGACGTACTTCAACTATGTGTACCCGTACAACTCGCCCAGTCACAGCTTCAAGATTATCACGTACTCGGGCGGGACTTACTCGGTCGCGGCCTCGGGACCTTCTACCGCCAGTCTGCAGGGCGAGCAGTCCTACACCCTGACGGGAACTGCGTTTGCGAACATTGCCGCAGGCGCGTATATTGGCGTGTACATGTACTACTGCAATGCCTATGGCTACACCGGCAACAACAACAGCGGCCACTACTATGGTAGCGACGTCACATCGGGAGCCTTTCCATACTACAACACCTATACGTACTACGCCGCCCCGGTTCGGGCGACGGTGGAGTTGGAGGCACCCTATCCGACAGTGGTTCAGTTCGGATACTCGACCAACAAGACAACCGTCACGGTCGTAGGCTCTTCGAGTGGTGACGGCAATGGCGGATACAGCTTTGACTGGCAGTCACTTGGAGCCGTTGATGATGCGAATGTCTGGATGGCAGTCCGCGGATCCAACGGGTACTCCTACGGCAAGTGGTATTTCTCTCCCGCACAAGTTCACGTCATCAACAGGGTCAACGCTACCTTCAATACTTCAATGAACGCGGGAGCCCTGACTTTCCAAGGCATTTCCAGAACCGTGCCCTTTGTGCAGAACGTGACCGTGAGCTGGGAAAACACATACACCTACAGCGTCGCAGCGCCGCAATATCAGATAGAGACCCCCCAGAACAGGCGTTACCGCTTCGACAACTGGAGCGATGGCGGGGCGATGTCTCACAGCTTGAAGGTTACCGGCGACATGGTCGCGACCAACCAGCCTATTGTTGCCAACTACGTACAACAGTATTGGCTCGCCACAGTGTCTCCATTCCCGGTTACAGCTCCTATCGATGGCTATTATGACACCGGCTACCGGGTGATTTCCAATGCATCGCAGCTCATAGACGTTACCCCCTTCAAGGAACGCTACTTCTGCGAAGGCTGGACAGCCACCGGGGTCAACCTGGCCAGCGATATCACTGAAGCAAACTTCCTGATCACTTCAGCCACACTGCTGACTTGGAAGTACAGGCAGGAGTTTACACTCATCATCAATAACGATCAGGGCGTCTCCACGGGCGACAACAATGGTTGGTACGAGGTCGGCACTACATTGCACTGCAGCGTAGATCCATCCATCACCAACGGCAATTCGCGCATGGCCTGCGGAGGCTACACTGGCACCGGCTCGCTTGGCTCGGGATCGACCAACGATACGGGCATGTTCCAGCTTAATGCTGCCTCCACGATCACCTGGATTTGGCAGGGACAGTACTATGTGTCCTTCAGCAGCAATCTCGGCGCGACCAGTCCGACAAGTGGCTGGTTCAACGTCGGCACAGTTGTTCCCATCTACGCGATCCCGCCGGCCGATTCCGCTGTGACCAAGTACACCTTCAATTCCTGGGCGGGTACCGGTGCCGGTTCCACCAACTATGCAGGACCGGATTCTTCGCAGAGCATTACAGTCAACGGCGCAATTACTCAGCACGCAGAGTGGCAGACATGGCACATGCTTACCGTAGTCGCCGAGAATGGCACGATTGTCAGCGACCCGAGCGGCTGGCAACGGCTTGACGCGTCGGTCTTGATCAGGGCAAATGCGCCTGCGGCCACTGCAGGGCAGAGATGGGTGGCCGAGTGGTTCGGAGCAGACCCGGCCGTTGTGATCCCGCGCGATCCCGCGAATGCGCATGCCATAAACGTGAGTATGTCAGCCCCGATCGAGCAACATATTCTGTGGTCCACCCAGTATCTGCTGACTGTAACGAATACCAATCCCAGCGCTGAAGTAGTACCGCCTTCCGGTGCGTCATGGCACTACAGTGACGAGCCGGTCGTCGGCTACGCTCAATCCTCCACGGCAACGAAGGTATGCTCCGGCTTTGCAGGCACCGGCTCCACACCAACCGGAACCGTTCCGTACTGCAACTTCCTTATTTCTCAGCCCAGTTCTCTCGAATGGCTCTGGTCCACACGGCCTGGCGTGCCCGAGCAGTTCTGGAACATGCCTGAGGAAGTAGCTTCCGATGCCCTGTATCTATCATCCAAGCTCCGCTTTGATGGCGACCTTGGCCTTGCGTACTACTCTCCATCGCTCCAGACAGTATTCTATGAGGTATACGATATCGAAGGAACTCAGCTTTCAAGCGTCCAGGTCCTTACCGGACTGCAGGATTGCCAGGGCTTGGCCCTTGGTCTGAGTTTCTGCGACAAGCCGCTCATCACGTTCTATAACGGCGCCGACCATCACCTGTACTTCCTCTGCCACGACACTGTCACAACGCCGGGCTGGGTGACTGCCCAGGGCTGGGCGATTAAGGTGCTTGACGATAGCGGAGATGTCGGGCGCATTTCCACTTGGGACACCGTCGAAAACAACAGCATGATTATGGCCTACTTCGATTCCAGCAACGCGCAGGTGAAAGTCCGTTGCATGGGCGGGGCCCCGACTTGGGCGCAGACCATTCCCTACGACGGAATGGCGGCCATGTTCCTTTCAGTCGCTGTCAGACCCAACGACGGCGAACCGGTCGTAGTATTCTTCGACGCCAGCACACAGGCCCTTGTCTGTTCCCAAAGGAAGGCTGGCGTGTGGACCACTGAAATCGTTGACGACTCAGGCGTTGCTGGTTTCTTCTGCAAGGTTCGCACGAGCCCCAGCGGGGAAATCTATATTGCGTATCAAGACGCATCAGTAGTCAACAGCCCGGTCATAAAGGTCGCGCGCAAGACGACCGATGCTTGGACTATCGAAACGGCCGATGCCAATCCGTCTGGCTACAATCTTGACTTTGCTCTCGATGCCGCACAGCATCCGCACATTCTGTCATCGAACGGGCTCAGATTCAGGTATGCCCGCCACAACGGCACCTCCTGGGAGACGATGACAATTCCGAATCCGATCGGCATTGACGGCAACATAAACGTGCATATTGGCCCGTCGGGCAAGCCCGTTGCGTTCTATGCTTACTCGAACAAGATTGGGTACATGAACGCATTCGCCACTTCTTTGGTCAATATCGGTTCTACGGACAGTGGAAACGTCAATCCCACGGGGCCGACAGGCGGCGGAAGTGGATGCTTTATCGCGACAGCAGCATTCGGCTCGATGAGTGCCGATGTAGTCCGGAGCCTGACGACCACGCGCGATGCTCTGGCTGCAGGTTCGGCGACAACAAGCAGCATGGTCGAGTTGTACTACTTGGTTTCTCCAGCAGCCGCGGCCACTCTTCGCGATAGCGGTGCTTTCAGAGCCATGCTAAGGGAACTACTCGCTCGGTAAGCCGGGCCGTATTCAGGAGGTTCTATGCGAGTTCTACAGACGCTTCTTGCAGCAATAGCTTTGTGTGCCGCGCTGGCCGCATATGTACCGAGTGCCTACGCGTATCCCGCGACGGTGACCGATATCGCGGGCTATAACGAAGGCGACTACAACGGCGGCCAGGTGCAATTGATTGCGGTTGTTGACGGGGCCTTGCCGTTCACCGTGGTCTACTTCGAGTACTTCATTTCGAAGGACAACCAATGGTACAGCATCGGTCTGGACAATGACGGCACCGATGGCTATTCCATTTACTGGAATACCGGCGATCTGACCGATTTCGGATCAAAGGTCCGGGCTTCGGCCGACACGGTCGGGGTGGTTACCACTCCTCGCGAAGAGGACATCATGATCGTCAATATCATTCCGGATTCCATTACCGGATATACCAATCCTGATGAGGGATCAATCGATCTGACCTCCACGGTAACACCTCCGATGCTCCAGAACTACTTTCCGCCCAATCCGTGGACTTTTGGAACGACCATGGTCAGCTCTCGATGCAACTTCACTATCCTTGAAAATGCGAACGGCTCCATGGTGACGGGAACAATCACAAAATTCACCACCTACATAGGGAGTGGCGGCAGCTACAATAGCTGCTGGAGAGTGAACCTGAAACTGTTCTCGATAGATCCTGTGTCGAGTGCGGTAACGCATCTTTGGACTTCTTCTTCCACCTACACCCCCTCCAGGGGCTCGACAACGGACTACACCGTGAGCATTCCAAATGCTCCATTAGGTACGCATGTCGCCCTGTACTTTTATGCCTGCTATCCCGGATTGGGCGGATACAGCGGAAACACGGTCAGTTCGCTTATCATGAGCGGAGACCAAAGAGGAAACAACACGACATCCAACTGGGGCGCATCCTCCAGCGAAGTGTGCCCTGCGCGTGCTTACATTGAACGTCGCGTTGATCCTCCCACCCGGTTCGAATTCGGATACAGCGTGGACGGCGGAACGACCATTGTCCCGATCGCTGCTACGCCGACCGACCAAGGCGGCGGAGTTTGGGCGGTCACTTTTGACACCGCGGCCGCAAGTCTTGAAAGCCGCGAGTTTGTTTTCACCGCGCGCGCCCACAACGGCGGTTCATGGTGCACTTGGTTCAAGTCGGATTCGTTCATGCTGACCAACAATGTCAATGTGACAGTCAAGACCTCTCTTACATCCGGTGCTTCGGTCACGGTTGACGGCTCTGCATACACCGGTTCCTACACCGGCACTTGGAAGTACTTCGCTCCGCATGATATCTCCGTGCCGCAATACTCGGGGCAGACACCTTCCCAGCGTTGGGCCTTTGACTCCTGGAGCGACTTGGGCACGATTGCCCATAGCGCTACCGTTGAGAGCCCCGCAGGAAAGACCATTACGGCCACCTACGCCCGCGAGTACATGCTCACGGTCAACTCGTCACAGACCTTCATTACGGGCAATACTTCAGGCTTCTACAAGACCGGAACTTCGATACAGATCGTTGCCGAAGCCGAACACCAGATCGACAACTTCAGCCGCTACCATTGCACAGGCTGGAATTCAACTCAGATCGGCAACAGCACCAACAGCACATGCCAGTTCAACATCACGCAAGCGACGACAATTGACTTCATCTGGGTACTCGAGTACTTGCTTGACGTCAGGAACGACCTTTACAGCGCGATTGGCGCAACAAAAGGCTGGTACGCTGCGGGCGGAGTCATCGAAACCGGCGTGCCGGCGTTCGTATCGGCCGGTATCGGCGTACGCTATGAGTGCCTGGGGTACACCGGGTCGGGATCACTGATCTTTGGTGACACTAACAGCACCGGTCCATTCACATTGAGCATCCCCACGACGGTCAACTGGAACTGGGACAAGCAGTACGAGTTGAAGGTCGAGACCAATGCGGGCACACCGATTGGCTCGGGCTGGTTCAAAGAAGGGACAAACGCTACCGCCAACATCGTGCTTCCGAACAATCCACTGTGGGAGCGTTATACGTTCAGCGGCTGGAGTGGCTCAGGTTCTGGTAGCGTTACGACGAGCGGGCCGGACACGGGTATTACCGTTACAATGAGCGGCCCGATTCGCGAGTTCGCTGCCTTCCAGACTGAATTCTACCTGTTGCTTGAGAACGTCGGCCCGGTCGGTGGCTTCGACCCCGATGTCAGCGGCTGGTACGACGGAGGCTCGGTGGTTACGGCGACGCTTGCCCCGCCGCCGACCACTCCGGTACTCAGGTATGCGCCGGAATGGCGTGGTATCGGAGCCGGTTCAGCGAATATGGCCAAGTCCATCGACAACCCGCGGCAGATGGTCTTCACGATGAACGGGCCGATTCACCAGATTGTTGAGTGGTTCGAACAGGACCGCTTCGACGTTCTGAACCCGACCGGATACGGAGAAGTCTCGCCCGTTGAAGGGCAATACTGGTTCTTCAAGGGCGATGCAGTGGCTGCGCAGGCCTCGACAGGCGGTGGCAATTACCTGTGCACCGGTTACACCGGGACAGGCAGCGCCCCAACTGGAAGCGGCATTACAGCAAGCTTTGATATCTTCGAGTATTCAACGATTTCGTGGAACTGGGTGCCCAGGACTTCGATGCCAGTGCAGTACTGGTATCAGCCGCTGGCCATCGGCCCCAAGATGAACA
>JBAZOJ010000018.1:0-27145 GCA_041648755.1 Candidatus Brocadiia bacterium | reverse complement strand
ACAAGCGGGGTTCGCAACGCCTCATTCCGCCAGGTCTCTTCCACCTTCAGTGCATCCACACCCAAGTTGCCCACGGCAACGACCACGCGAAAACCCGTGTATTCGCTCTTAGAGACGGGATCGCACGAACGCCGTATGGAAGAGCGGCAGTACTGCGCTTCGTTATTCCAGGAGCCGCCACGGAATACCCGATTTTCCATTTTGGCAGCCGCTATGGGGTCGGTTTGATCCTCCGCCCTGTACACTTCCTCGAACCAGTCAAGACAGTATTCGTACACATTGCCGTGCATATCGTAGATACCCCAGTCGTTCGGCTTTTTCCCACCCACGGGATGCGTCTTTTCTTCGGAGTTTTCCTTCGACCATGCGTAATCGCCAAGCAGGGCATCGTCGTCGCCGACGCAAAACTTGGAGGTGCTTCCCGCCCGACAGCAGTACTCCCATTCAGCCTCAGTTGGCAGCCGGTACTCCATTTCCTTAGGAAGATGCCCGTTTTTCCGTTCGGACTCGGTCAGCTTGCTGCAGAACTTCATCGCATCGTACCAGGAGACGGAATCCACAGGCAGGTCGTCGCCCTTGAACTCGCTTGGGTTTTCGCCCATCACCGCTTTGTACTGTGCCTGGGTTACTTCTTTGGCTCCAATGAAGAACGCGTGGCTCAAAGTCACCAGATGGATTGGTTTCTCGCGATAGCCATCCTCGGAGCCCATCTTGAAAGAACCCGCCTTGACTTGCACCAGTGCAATGGGCCCCTTGACCTGCGCTGCGTCTTCCGCGGGCAGAAAGGCCGGAAGCAAGAAGCAGGCGAGAATCATCAGAACGAAGACAGGGCGGAACATGTCGCCTCCTTGAACAAGAGAAAGTACACGATTCACTTGCGAATTGGTGCAGTCGCCGCAACGACCCGGAAGCCGACATCCTCTTGCCTGCCCCGCGGGTTGCCTGGCGAGCGCACAGCGGAGCAAACGCCCAGCCATTGACAGTAGATGGAGCCGCCTCTCAGGGAGCGCCAATAGCCGTCAGAAGGCCCAAAGGGATCGGTGAGCTCATCCTTGTCATATACCTCGGCAAAACAATCCCGGCACCATTCCCACACGTTTCCGTGCATATCGTACAGACCCCACGCATTCGGCTTCTTCGTGCCAACCGGATGCATTTCCAATTTCCCGAAGTCACAGAACCACGCGTATTCGCCAAGCGTCTTCTGGTCTTCGTAGTCAAGTACAACGGGAGAGCCGCCAAAGCAATACGGGCCGGTGCTTCCCGCCCGGCAGCAGAATTCCCATTCAGCCTCTGTGGGCAGACGATATTCCATCTCTTTCGGCAGTTTGGCGTCCTTGTGCTCGATCTCCGTCAGCATACGGCAGAACTCCATCGCGTCATACCAGGTAACCGAATCCACAGGCAGACTGTCGCCCCTGAAGTGGCTCGGGTTGCCGTTCATCACGGTGTTGTACTGCCCCTGGGTGACCTCCGTCGCACCCATATAGAACGCATGGGTAATCGTAACCTCGCGAATCGGCTGTGCCCACTCTGAACCTCCTGCGCCCATCTTGAAAGCGCCTGGAGAGATTGGAGCCAGCGGCAGGAATGTGTCCTTGTACCAGTCGGCATCTTTCGCGTCGGCTTCCGCCGGGCGCGCCTGTCCGACAACGATCACGGGCGCAAGGACAACCCGAAACCCGACGCGGCCGTCGGGTCTGCCTTCATAAGCCGGGCACCGGTAGGCCGAGCGACATTCGTTCGCGCCGCTATCCCAAGAGCCGCCACGCACGGTAACGCTACGACCCATCACAGTTCCCGCGGGATCAACTTCATCGGCTTGTGTGTACTCGCTATCGCACCAGTCGAGGCACCATTCCCCGACATTGCCATGCATATCGTAGAGGCCCCAGGCATTTGCCTTCTTGCCGCGCACAGGGTGAGTTCCTTTTACTGCGGTGTCCTCGTTCCACCCATAGTCTTCAAACAGATCTGGATCGTCGCCGAAACAGAATTCCGTCGTCGTTCCTGCCCGACAGCAGTACTCCCACTCAGCTTCAGTGGGCAGGCGGTACTCCATTCCCTCCGGCAGTCGCCCGGCCTTGCGTTCGGACGATGTCATCTTGCGGCAGAACTTCATCGCGTCGTGCCAGCTTACACTGTCAACCGGACGGTCATCGCCAGTGAATTCGCTCGGGTTGTCGGTCATCACGGCCTTGTACTGCGCCTGGGTCACCTCCGTGGCACCAATCGAGAACGCCTTGGTGAGTGTCACCTTGTGGGCGGGTTTCTCGTACTCTCGCTGATTTGGAAGGTCGAATTCGCTGGGAGGTTTCCCGGAATGCGGAAGGTTGGAGCCCATTTTGAACGAGCCAGCTTTGATGGAAATCAGCGAAATCGGCCCTTGAGGTTGTTTGTTGTCCTCAGCCCAAGTCAAGAGCGGCACAGCGAAGCAGGAGAGAAGCATAAACACTACAGTCTGACGGAGCATTCGATTACCTCATTTGCCAAGAGAAAAGAAGGCAAATCCCGCTTCCTCATCGTTTCTCCCGCAATGGCGCAGCGACAACTCTAAATCCGACTGCGTAGTACTTGCCGTCGGGACTGAATCTGAATCGGCAAGTGGAGTGGCAGCGTCCGGCAGGCACGTTCCACGAGCCGCCGCGCAACAAGCGCGCCTGGCCTGACTCCGGACCGGTGGGGTCGGATAATTCCCCATCCGTGAGAAATTCCTCGTACCAGTCGAGGCACCACTCCCAGACGTTTCCATGCATATCGTACAGGCCCCACGGATTTGGCTTCTTGGCCGCCACCGGATTCGTCTTCTTCCCGGAGTTATCCTCGAACCAACCGTAGTCACCAAGGAGCCTGGCGTCATCGCCGAACGAGTATTCCGTCGTGCTTCCAGCCTTGCAGCAATACTCCCACTCAGCCTCCGTCGGCAATCTGTACTCGATCTTCTCCGGGAGGTTGCCCCGCCTTCGTTCAGCGACAGTCAACTTGCGGCAGAACTCCATTGCTTCGTTCCAGGACACCCGATCCACGGGCAGGTCCGCGCCCTGGAACCCGCTGGGATTTGCCTTCATCAGCGCACGATACTGCCCCTGCGTGACTTCTGTCACGCCAACGTAGAATGACCTGGAAATATTGACGCGATGCGGAGTCGCGCTTAAATACCTCCACGCGCCCATTTCAAATGTTCCGGCTGGGACTGCAACAAGCCGGAGTGGGGCATTGTCGAACCAATTCTGAATCGCATTCTTCCTGCGTGTTTCCTCGGCCTTGCGCGCCTCTTCCAGATCGAGCCGCGAGGCAAGCACTATGCGGAAGCCCCCGCAACCGCTTCCCCTGTAGCCGGGACTTGCCCCCGAGCGGACGGCTGAGCGACTGTCGGATGCACTGAGTTTCCAGTAACCTCCCCGCATCACACGGAATTCGCCCGCTCCCGGACCGACCGGATCGGTTTGCTCGTTTGGCTGGTATTCCGCATACCAGTCGAGGCACCATTCCCACACGTTTCCGTGCATGTCATATAGGCCCCACGCATTCGGCTTCTTAGTTCCCGCCGCGTGCGTCTTCTCGTCAGAATTAGTGTCCAGCCATGCAAATTCGCCAAGCAACTTCGCGTCGTCGCCACAGCAGAACTCCGTCGTGGTGCCCGCACGGCAGCAGTACTCCCATTCGGACTCCGTAGGAAGACGATACTCCATCCCTTCAGGAATATTCCCTTTCGCACGCTCTGATTCCGTCAGCTTGCGGCAGAATTCGACTGCTTCATTCCATCTCACGTTCTCTACTGGCAGGTCATTCCCCACAAAGCTGCTCGGATTTGCGTTCATTACCGCGGAATACTGCGCCTGAGTGACCTCTGTCGCACCCATTTGAAATTTGTGGGTGATATTCACGAGGTGAACTGGCGTAGTGTCGCGGTCGCCCTTCCCGGAGCCCATTTGAAAAGCGCCAGTATCAATGGAGACAAGTGCGATTGGGCCCTGGATCGGTACACGGTCCTCAGCATCTATGAATTGCGTGGACGCAAGACAGGCGAAAATCAGGAGCAGCACGGTGGCTGAACGAACCATTGGCCCTCCTCTGCTATGGATAGCGTTGCGGTCAACAGAAGGGAAGCCTCCATCTCGAATCGCATTTACTCCTTCTTCTTTCCCTTTTTCATCTCTGCCCGAACCAAGGCACAATCGGTGATATAGACCAGCTTGTCGTCCGCGATGGTTGCCCCGAACACGACATCCGTTTCCGGGATCTCAATGCCCCCGGGGTAGTCGGGGCCCACAAAACCCACGGCCTTGCCTTGGCGAATATAGACGCATCGCTCGCTGTCGTATTCGATGACTCGGCACTCCTTCGCCCCTGTTATTTCCTTCACCGTCTTCCTTGATTTGCAGTCGTAGAAGCGCACTGACTTGTCGGCACAGACGAGCAAACTGCCGAGAATTGCTGCAGATGAGAAAACGAACTCCTCGGTCCATTGGTCCCGCGCTCCGGATACCGCGCAGATGAGGGTCGCTGAGCCATAGGAGTGAGCCGCAAACACTTCTGATGCCCCCAGCCCGTAGGTGCCGCCAAGGATCTTGGAGGGATCCCCGAATGACAGGTGACCCAGTCTTCTTGACCCGGTACCATCGAGGTTCCCCACGGAGACTGACACCCAGGCCGAATCAGGTACATAGATAGTGTCCGGGTCTGCTCTCATGGCAGTTCCGAAAACCAAATCCCCGGCAGAAGCCTGGAGAAGTCCCTCCACCGGACATGCCCCGGCAGCGTAGACTCTCTCGCCTTTGGTGTTTATCACGAGCCAGGATTTCCGGTCCTCGATCGCCAGCATGCTTCCGCCTCTGACAGGTATCGCTGCGCCAATATACTCAGCCAGCGGCAATGTCCACTTCGTGCTGCCATCGGCAATCGACAGGCATCGGAGCTCGACGTTTTTGGCGCTGCAAATCAGCATGCACGAGTCCTCAGACACCGTCCAAGCCCCCATTCCATTGTGCTCTCCATCCCCGAAGTCAATCGTCCATTTCAGTGCTCCTGCCGCATCGAGGCAGGCGATTCGGGTTTCCGAGGCAAGGAGGAACGAAGTCCCATTGCTTTTCAGGCCGAGGAAGCCGTCTCCGTTGGGGTAGTCAATCACCATTCGATTAAAGAGCCAGGCTATTGCTTCATTTGACAGGGGGGTTCGGATCGTTGTGCTGCGACCTTCCTCTCCGGGCGAGGAGGCAGCGCATATCACCAGAAAAAGACACATCACAACGATGCAAAGGCCGGGAGAGAAACGGATTATCACTGGGTTGCCCTTCCTGCCGGTAGAACCCGCCGCCGTCTCAGGCAGCAGGGCTTTCATCGAAACTCGCACTGAACCGCAATGACCCGAACTCACACGTAGTCGCCATTCCGCCTCATAATGTGGCGCCCCATTCGCTGTCGCGCTTGTTGTATTATTTCCCACGCGGCTGGGCGCGGAGGATCTTTCCCCTGAGCTTGAACAGCTCCTTGAACATCCTCATTATTACGGAGAGCTTGGCCCCGGTCGGGTTGCCCGCCTGGCGGGGTAGATGATGCACGCCAATCTGTTTCCAGTGGAAGCCGAATTTCTTCGCCTTGGCCATAAACTCGGCGTTGATCAGCGCGCCGGTGGATTCCAGTGTCATCGAATCAAGCACGCGCCGATGGAACAGCTTGAAGGCGCAGTCCAGATCCTTAACCCGTATGCCAAGGGCAAGGGGCACAAGGCATTGGCCGTAGGCCCATGCGTTCAGCTTGCGGATGAACCCCTCCTGCCGGTTGAGCCGGTAGCCAGCGGCGATGTCGGCATCCTTCAGCAGTGGGAGAAGCAGCCCGATCTCGTCCATATCGAACTGGCCGTCGCCGTCGGTGAAGAAGACGTACTCCTTGACGGCTGCGTCAAAGCCAGCCCGCACCGCACCACCGTACCCGCGGTTGGGCCGGTTGTGAACCACGGTTACGTGGGGGTCTTCGGCGGCAAGGCGGTCGGCAATTTCACCGGTGCGATCCTTGCCACCATCGTCAACGACGATGACCTGCCAGTCGACGGCATATTTCGCGGCGGCGGCAAGCGCCTTCTTCGTGGTGTTTTCGACGTTGGCTTCCTCGTTGTAGCAGGGAAGGACGATCGAGATGGAGGAGAGTCGCAGGTCAAGCATCGGTTCTCCTGTGGTTGCTCCTGTGTGTTAACGACAGCGACGCGCTTTTGTCACAGGATTAATTGCCGGGGGTAAGCGCAGGGAAGAAGACCTTCAGGACACCCACCGTGCCGGAGCTCTTTGCGTTGCGCGTTTTGCGCAGATCTTCCAGCCATTTCTTGCGCGTGTCCATCCGCATCTGCTTATACACCTTCGCCTGCACATCCTCGAACGACTTGTCCTTGATTTTCTCCAGTTTCACTATATGTGCGCCGTACCGCGTGAGGATGGGGCCCAGTATCTCCCCTTCCTTTGCGGTGAAAACCACCTTGAGTTCGGGCAGGTACTGGAAGACTGTGGCGCTTTCACCCAGGGGATTGCCCACGAGCCCTCCGGTCTGCTTCAGGCCGGGCTCTTCGGTATAGGTCTCGGCAAGCTTGTCGAACGCTTCCCCGGCATCAAGCCGTTTGCGGATTTCGGTGGCGAGATCAACGGCTTGCTTCTGCGTCATATCGGCTCGCGGTTTTCCGTCGTTCGTCTCGAAGTATATGGAGATGATGCGAAGCAACACTTCGCGCTGGGCGAAGTCCAGCTTGTGCTCCTCGAAGAACTT
The DNA here is from genome assembly GCA_041648755.1 of Candidatus Brocadiia bacterium. Classification (GTDB taxonomy): domain Bacteria; phylum Planctomycetota; class B143-G9; order B143-G9; family B143-G9; genus JBAZOJ01. The sequence continues at coordinate 20,392 of JBAZOJ010000018.1, read as the reverse complement.
CTTCTGGTCGGCGACAGGGATTTCGACCTTTGCGTCGCAGGCCTTGCGCATCATCGCCCTGAGTTGGAAACCGGGCTCGGACATCAGGCTGTCAATGGTCTTCTTCTGGGACGCAAGGATATCGAGCAGTGATACACCATTGAACTGGGGGTCCTCGATGACCTCGTCTTCCAGCCGCTTAAGCTCGGCAAGCAGGTCTTCGTGCGTTATGGACTCGCCAGCATCTTCAAGGTGCTTCTTGAGGAGGTAGAAGTCGAGCAATTCGCCCAGGAAGTCCGATATTTCGGCATCGGATCTGCGCCTGAGAATTTCGCGGAGCAGGTCGAAGGTTGAAATTTTCTCCTCATTGACAGACGCGCAATATAGAAGCGCCGCGGGGTCTGTCATCACCAACCGTATGACCGCCGCTTTCTGCTGCTGTTCGCGCAGCCAGACCGGAACAACCTGGGGGATTTCGTCCTGCTTGACGCCCTTCTCGGCTCCGACCATCTTGAAGAGGGCGAGACGCAGGCGCACGGACTCGCGGACCTCGTCAAGTGTCATGCGGCCGGCCGCGAGCATGTCGTCGAGGCTCTTCGCCGAACCGTCGGCGATCATCTCCTCGACCTTCTGCCGGAGAGCGATATCGATTTCCTCAGCCGAAATGGCTGTTCCACGGGCCTTGGCAAGCTGCTCGATGATCTTCAGATTGATGAGCGATTCGCGCTCGTCGAAGTAACCGAGGAGCATCACGTTCCTGGCGAACATCTCGCCGGTGATGTTCATCCCGTCAAAGGATGCGAACACGGATTGCGTCCAAGGGGGCGGAGCATCCTCTGCCCTTACATTCAGTGTCACAGACAGCATTGCGGCGAGAACAAGCGTGAGAATGGCTGATGAAGTTTTCAAACTCCAATCCTCCCCTCGCGGAAAGCCTTGGCCATCGCTTTAGGCACCTCGGCTTCGGCTTCAACGAGCTTGGCGCGGTTTTCCGAAACGTCCGCCTTGTTTTCCTGCTCCTGCGCGACCGCCATCGCCCTGCGCTCTTCGGCGCGAGCCTGGGAGACGCGCATATCGGACTGTGCCGAATCGTACTGAAGCTGGGCGCCCACATTGACGCCAATGTTCACGTCGGAGATATCAATGGAAAGGATCTCGTACGCGGTGCCGACATCGAGGCCCTTGGACAGAACCATCTGGGAAATACGGCCGGGATTCTCAAGAATATGCTCGTGAGTTTCCGCGGATCCGATGGTGGTCACAATGCCCTGCCCAACGCGCGCGATGATGGTTTCCTCGGTAGCTCCGCCAATAAGACGGTCAAGGTTGGTTCTTACGGTAACGCGCGCGCTCGCAAGAAGCTGAATGCCGTCCTTGGCCACGGCGGCGACCTTGCGACCGCCCCCCGGGCACTCGATAACCTTGGGCAGCACGCTGGTGCGAACGGCATCCTTGACATCGCGGCCTGCCAGATCGATTGAGCAGGCTCTGCCGAAGTCGAGGGGGATCTTTGCCCTGTCAGCGCTGATAAGCGCCTCGACTACATTCATCACGTTACCGCCCGCAAGGTAATGCGTTTCCAGTTTCTCGGCGGAAATCGGGAGCCCCGCCTGGACGGACATAATGCGCGCCTCGACGATTGTCTTGATGTCCACGCGACGCAGACGCATGCCGAAGAGCTCGAAGAAGCTGACGGTTGCGTTGTTGAAGCGGGCGTTTATCCAGATTCGGAAGAAGTACCCGATAACAAGGACGATCACGAGGACAATCAGGGCGCTGAGCCCGATTGCGGCATAGACAGCCCACTGCAGCCACTCTGGCATACCGGTCATAGAGTCTCCTCCAAGGTGAGAATGATACAACCTTTTCGACGCGAAGGCAAAGGGGATGCAGCCGCGAGGCTGACTTTTTTATTGACACTCATTTTGGCCGTTTCTATAATAGCCAGACGCTCTCGGAGTCCGCGAACTTTAACGCCCAGGAGGGTCTGGATGAAAAGGCTCGGCCTTGCCGTTCTGCTGATTGTTGTAGCCTTGGCGCTGTCTGCGCCCGCTTCTTTTGGCGAGCAAGGCAAACCCAAGCTGGTTCCGCACAAAAAGGAAGGCGCAAAAAAGGATGAGGCGAAGGGAGAATCCCAGACCTCACTCGAACAGCGCATTGCCGCCAATGTCCCCAAGGACTTCCCTGTTCCGTTGAAGTGGCCCTTCTACGCTGCGAAGCTCGGCAAAGCCGTGGACATCTGGTATGCGCCGACCGCCACTTTCTTCATCGACTCAAGCAACTCCGCCAAGGTCGAAGGCAACATCTTCGTTCAGACGGAGAACAACACGCTGTGCACGCTGTCGCTTGAAGGTTCCCTCAAGTGGACCGCGCCACTCACCTTCCGCCTGACCATGGCCCCCAAGGTCAGCGCATTTGGCGTGTACATCAACAACCTGAGCAGAATCATCGCATTGGATCGCAGAAACGGCCAGATCATCTGGTTGCGCGATTACAATGATCTCACCATCTGCACTCCGATCCATGTCACCCCCACCATGCTTTACGTCGGCACGTTCAACAAGCTGGTCGTGGGCATCAACAGGCTGTCGGGCGACATCGTCTGGACGTACGGTCTCGAGGGCGACATCAACGCCGCCACAACCGATGCGTTCAGCCCCAATCCCGCCGACTTCATCCTCGCCCCCTGCTTCGACGGCAACCTTTATGCCATCACTTCAGCGGGCCAGGAACTCTGGCGCTTCTCCACCTACGGCAGACTTATGTCAACGCCGGTGGTCGAGATCGTCAGTGACTCCGACCGCTACGTTTACTTCGGATCGCAGGACACCAACCTCTACTGCGTGAACGCCACCTCTTCCCAGAAGAAGTGGGAGTTCCGCAGCGGATCCCCGATCGAGGAAGCTCCGACTCTGTGTGCAGGCAATGTCTATGTCCGCAACACGAAGAGCGAGTTCTTCTGCGTCAACAAGGCTACCGGCATCCTTCTGTGGAAGAAGGAAGGCGTTGTAGGCATCGCCGGCACCAGCATCGCTGGCGACATCTACCTGATTCAGGGCGCGAACACTCTCATCGCCGTGAATCCGGCAACCGGTGTCGAGCGCTGGAAGGCCGCAATGCCCACATTCGTAAAGTTCCTGCAGAATACCACCACCCCGACCATCTACGGCATCACCAAGGACGGCCTTGTGCTGGCCTTCGAGGAAGCCCTGAAGTAATCGGATTTCCCGGTTGAATACAAAAGGGAGGCGCGAGCCTCCCTTTTTTTGTCCTTTGGCGGAGGGCTGTCAGCGAAGCTTGGCGCCCTTGTCGTCGTAGAACTCGATCAGGCGCACAGCGCTCTTGATGACAGTTCGTTCCGACTCGCTGCACAGGAACGGGTTCATCTCGACCATAAGGGTCGCCTTGCCGCCCTTTGCGTCAAACTCCTCAAATGTCTTCCCATCCATCGGCTTTATTGAGTAAGTGATGTCCAGCGACTCGGAGTGCTTGCCCTCGCCGCCCGGCCGCACGGTACCGGTAGCTGCGGCGGTGACGACTTCATCCGCGAGCCTGTCACCGGAAGGAAGCACAATCCACAGGGAGGCGTTTGACACCCCGAAGGATTGATCGAGGCGGACAAGCGCTTTACGGGTGCGGGCCGGTGCTTCGCCAAGGTCAATTTCGCCGTTATAGACCACCTGTGAGGCGGGCGTCGTCGCGCCGGAGGCCCTCATGAAGATGTCACCACCCGGCGAATATGCTTCAACAAGCTCCATTTCGGCGCACAACTGCATTTTGCGCGAATAGGCGGGTACTGTCACGACCATTGTGAAGGGGGAGATGCGAAGTACTTTCAGGTTCGCATTGGCCTCGGTGATATCCGCCGCCCCGGAGGCAGCGTCGCTCACAGCCGGGGCGCCCCGTGACAGTTGGAGGATCGGCTTGAAGGTCATTATGGGGGAATCAGCCCGGAAGAAGAAATCGCAGCTTGCGCCCTCTCCTGCACTGACCCAGCCGGTGGTATGGTTGTAAGTGGGTACTTTCAGGCCCTCGCCCCTCGAAGAAATGAAGGTGAGGCCGATCGAGGAATTGTCGAGCACAGCGCCCTGGCGCGGGGCAACTGTGACCATCGCGAATACGGTTTTGCCCTCGAATTTGTCAACGCTGATCTCGTAATTGGTGGAGTCGGCAAGCGACTCGCGGGGCAAGTCCGTTCCCTTGCACTCGAAGATTTCGACCTTTGTGATGATCGCTTCCACTTGGTGAAGAAAGGCAAACTGCAGATAGGCTGCGTTCTTCGGGACAACGAACCCCCGCTGCTCGGGGAAGCGAACGGTCAGCGCGAGCGGGGTAGCCTTGGTGTCATCAATAGCCACTTGCTCGGAGAAGCACGCGGCGTCAAGAGAAGAGAAAAGAAGGAATGCACTGACAATGGCAACAAACGCGTTCCGTTTCATAGAACCTCCCGCATCGAATTGGCGGCCAATGGCGCACACTCCCCGGATGCCGATCCACGCAGATATTGCCAACGCAGGCCGTCAGAACTTAGCGACTGGCCAGACCGTAGTGTTTCAGCAATTCACTGAACTGCTGGAAAAAGTCCATCGTAGTGCCGTCGATCGGGTTCTTGAAGAAGCACGCCAACTGCTTCTGAACTCCCTTTTCGCCACGCGCACGAGCATGCGCCATCAAGCGGATGAGGTCAAGAACGAGCGGAGCGGCAAGCATGGAGTCGCAGCCCTGCCACATGAAAGAGAAAGTCATCCTCGTTCCAAGGAAGCCCTCAAAATGCACATAGTCCCAGGCTACTTTCCAGTCGTCGAGCGAGGGCACGTAGTCAATCCGGGTGCGGGTGTGCATTGCGGGATCGGTGACGATATTGCGCAGCACGGCGTCCTTGTTGGCGGTCTTTGCGCTCTTGCTGCCGGGGTCATCGAGGATGAGGCCATCCCGATTGCCCAGCATATTATACCCCTCCCAGGACAACATACGGAAGTTCCTGGCGACGAACATCGGCGCGAGAACCGTCTTGAGCAGCGTCTCGCCGGTCTTGCCGTCCCGTCCGGTGTGCGGCAGCCCCTTGGCGTCGGCAAGTTCGCGGAGCGCGGGCAGTTCGGTGCCCGGTGACGGAGTGAAGTTGATGAACGGGCAGCCTTCGGAAAGTGAAGCGTATGCGTACAACATCGAAGGCGACAGCGCAGCGTGGTCATCCGATTCTATCGCCGCAGCAAAAGCCTTGAGGGACTCCCATGCGGGATGGCGAACACGAAGAGGCTCGGTCGAGGCAACATTGACAACAATAACCGTATCCAGTGAGTGCGCGGCCACAAAATCGCGAATGTCTTTGCGAAGCCTCTCAACAGCCGCGGCAGCACACTCTTCGACAAGGACGGCATCCGGGAAACGCTCGAGCAATCCGGAGAGACCGAACGATGTGCCCTGCCGAATGCGGCCCTCGATGGCAATGAGTCCGGGCTTCACGGCGTCGAGGATCTCGCGCCGGATGCTCCGGGTCACCGAGTAAAGCTCTTCCGCCCCGGCGACAAGAGTAGTGCGCCGGATGTCCCAGCCTCCCCAGACGAATGTAGCTGGTGAGGCAAGGTTCAGTTTGTCGAACATCGGCAAACCGGTGACCATCCCAGTGGTGTCGCAAAGGCCGAGGCCCTGGGAGATGGAGCCGATCAACGCACAGGTAGAAACCGAGCCATAGGCACCCACAAGCAAAACGCCGATGCGAGGCTGTTTTTCCATTTTCATTCCTGAGGTGCAAAGTACTTGATGAGGAGTGCGCGATACTGGATGGGATAACGGCTGGAGAGGGCGGCTTCCCGCAGATCGCCAGTAATCTCGATGGGCTTGCCGCCGGTGCTGACAACGCTTCCGGACGGAGACGGCTGAGCGTTTCCGTTCGCACTTGTCCTCATCCGGTCATCGAGTTTCCGGCGAAGTTCGTCGAGTTCTATTATCTGCCTGGCAACGAGGCTTGCGGCATAGATCGCGCGCCACTGCTCCGCCGTGCCAGCCGGAGCCCGTGAGGCCTTGGCGAGTGAGGCAGCCAGTGCGCCTGAGCCGAGATTGGCGGCGGCCTCCTGGAGGGAGTTCGCGCTGACATTCGAGCCGGCTGTGGGATCCTCGCCGAGTTTCCCGGCGGCCAGAAGCGCGGCCATATCGGGAGAAATACCGGCTTCCTTGAGGACTTTGGCAATGTCCGCAGCCCCTTCGGTGCCCGACGGGGACAGGGCATGCCGGATTGTGTCAATGGCCGCCATCGCCTCGGCCTTCCTGCCCGCCTTGAGATCATCTTCAATCTTCTGAAGCAGTTGCAGAAACTCCTTCGGCACCGGGGCATTTGCGCCCGGGTCAGCCTTGGCAATCGCTTCGCCGGTGGATGTTGCCTGTCGGGCCAGACGCGCCAGCAGAGCCTCTGGGCCTGTCATGGCGCCTCGCGCATAGACGAGGCCGGCAAGGCCCAGGATGACGCCAAACACGCCAAGGGGCAACCAGATCCCCGGAGAGAGCCCTATGGCGGAAAACGGCGATGCACCGCCGACACTTTCAGCGCGGGCAACGACAGCTTCATACAGCGATGATGCTTTGGCGGATGGGGAATTGTAAGCGGAAAGGACGCTCTGCGCGCCCAGCGAGCGGTCAGCCTCGGACTCGACCTGCAGTTGCACTATCGGCCAGACGAAAGCGATAGCGGCTGCAAGCAGGGCGAAAGCCGCAATGAGGAACATCTCAGGCAATTCAGCGAGTGGAAGGAACGCGTAGCGCAGAAGAAGAAGGACCCCAACCACTGCGGCGAGGCCAAGCAACGACCTGACAGTTCTGCGGATGCGGACAAGCAGGGAACACAGGAGCAGGAAGCGGTCCGCCCGGGCGGAACGCAAAACAGGCAGGCTGGCTGAGCTATTCCCCTCCCTCGGGGTTTTCCGGTCCATAGGTATCCGTTGGTGGTTCAAAGGGCTCATCGCCGTGGTCGTGCGGGTCCATGTAGTCCGGGGGCATTTCCCAGGTTCCTTCCGGCGGATTGTATGTGAAGGAAGGATAGGCATCGGGCTCGTAGGTCCGCTGGTTCATCTTCTTCTCAAGGAACAGCTTCATATACAGGAGAAACAGAGCGAACACGATGACAAGGAAGAAGAACAGCTTCTGCGCGAAGGTAAGCCTTTCCGGCTGATCCGGAGGCGTCGACTGCACGGGGCTCTTCCCTGAGTCGGGGGGTACGCCCTTGGAATCCCCGGATGTTTCGGGGGCGGCGGGCTGATCAGTCTCGCGTGCTCTTGAGTCCCTTCCGTTGTCCATTCCACACCCTTATATTCGCTCGAAGCGGCTTCAGGTTCAAAACAACGTATTATAGCGTCGTGTTCCAGCCCAGGAATCAAAACATGCGTGTGCTCTTCCTCTCGTTCGGATGCAAGGTCAACCAGGTGGAGATGCAATCTCTGCGGGAGGAGTTCGAACGCAGGGGGGCAACCGCCTGTGAAGAGGACAACGCCCCCGATATCTGCATCATCAACACCTGCTCGGTGACCTCGACCGCCGAGACCAAGCTGCGCCGAAAGGTAAGGTCGCTCCGAACCAAGTTCCCCCACCTGCGCATTGTCCTGATAGGCTGCTACCCGACCCGGCGCGACGCGGAATCGCTGGCACTCGACGGGGTCGAGGCGGTGTTTGCCAATCGCGACAAGTGGAAAGCCCTTGCTTACTTCTTCCCTGACGAGCATGACGCGCGCGACTGGTTTCCCATCTCCACATCGGGCGAACACAGCCGCGCTTTCATCAAGATACAGGACGGTTGCGACAACACGTGTTCATATTGCGTTGTCAGACTGCTGCGTGGCGCCCCGGCAAGCAGGCCTTCCGAGGATGTTATCCGCGAAATACGGGCCTTGGACGAGGTCTGCGTGCCGGAGATCGTGCTGTCCGGAATCAATCTGGGCAGTTGGGGCTCGGACAGGGGGGAGCCGCTCAGCGCGCTCTTCAGGCAGATAATCAAGGCCCGACCGCGCGCGCGAATCAGGATTTCTTCGGTTGAGCTCCAGCAATTGACCGACGACCTGCTGGACGTCATGGCGGACGGCGCAGGGATTTTCTGCGCGCATCTTCATCTTCCGCTGCAATCGGGCTCGGACGAGATTCTGCGCGCAATGGGTCGCCGCTACACCTCAGACGAATTTCTGGCGCGGGTCGAGGCAATCCACCGCCGCATAGACGGTGTGGGACTGACTACGGACTGCATCACGGGCTTCCCGGGCGAAGGCCTTAGACAATTCGGGGAGTCGCTGCGCGTCTGCAGGGCAGCGGGATTCCACCGGATACACGCCTTCAGCTATTCACCAAGGCCCGGAACCGAGGCTTACCGGATGACCGACGATGTCCCCGGCGACGTCAAGCGGGAGCGGGTCGCAGCGTTGGAGGAACTGGCAGGGGCAAACTGCGGGGAGTTCGTTGCCCGGCTTGGCGGCAAGCCGTTGGAAGTGGTCTTCGACGGGGATGCAGAGCCCTCGGCCAACAGGGAGGGATACTCCGGCGAATACCTGACCGTGCGCTCCGGTGGATTTGCGGTGCCCGGAAGAACGCTATTGCGAGTGACAGGCTACCGGTACGAAGCCGACGGAGTGGAGCTTACCGAGCCCGCTGCGCCCCTTACGAGTAGTAATTCTCAGGGCCCGGGTACTTCTCGTTCCTGACGTCCTCGACATACCGGGTGAGCGCGTCGGTGGCGACGCCTTTGATGTCGGCATACTTGCGGACGTACTTGGGGGTAAACTCGTCGAACATTCCGAGAAGATCGTTGAGCACCATCATCTGCATACGAGGTGCAGGGCCAGCGCCAACGCCAATGGTGAAAATGGACAGTGCCCTGGTTACGGCCTCTCCAGCCTCGGGGGGAACCATTTCGAGAACTATGCAGAACGCACCGGCTTCCTCGACTGACTTCGCCTGTGCAATAAGCGCCTCCAACGTACCTGCCCTGCCCTGAATTCTGCAACCGCCAAGCTGAGCGGTCCTCTGCGGGGTGAATCCGACGTGACCCATTACAAGGATCCCGGCTTCGGAGATGGCCCGGATCCGGTCAGTCCCCGAGCCACACCATTCCAGCTTCACTGCATCGCAACCGCCTTCCTTGATGAACCGGCAGGCATTGCGTACAGCTTCCTCGGAGGAAATCTGGAATGAAGCGAAGGGCATATCGCCCACGACAAAAGTATCCGGAGCGCCTCTGCGAACAGCGCGGCAGTGATGCAGCATCTCGTCCATAGTCACGGGAAGCGTGGAGGAGTAGCCAAGCTCGACCATCCCGACCGTGTCGCCGACCAGGATAAGGTCCATACCAGCCGATTGGGCGAAGCGAGCCATGGGGAAAGAATACGCGGTGACTCCCGCGAGCCTCTTGCCTTCGGCCGCAGCCCGGGAAAGGGAGATGACCGTATGCTTTTTATGCTGTGTCATATGAGCTCCAGAAACAGGGGCGTCGCGGCAGCGACACCCCTGTTGTGAAGTCAGAATGCTGTCGGCGTTCCAGCGGAAAGCCTATTCGTAGATTGGCTCGCCGTTGGCGTTAGCGTACTCGCGGAACGCATCGAGGATCTTCTTGAAGATCGGCCCGGGGGTTCCGTCGTTGATCTTGCGGCCGTCGACCTCGATAACCGGGATGAGCTCGGCTCCGGTACCGGTCAGGAACAACTCGTCGGCGTTGTAGACATCGTGGAGAGTGAAGGGACATTCCGCGGCGGGGATGCCCATCTTCGCGCAGAGATCCAGCACTGTCGAGCGGGTGATGCCATTCAGAATGGGCAACCAGGTGGGCGGGGTAACGACCTTGCCATCCTTGATGGTGAAGATGTTATCGGCAGTGCACTCGCAAACCACGCCGCCCTCACCCAGCATGATGGCCTCGGGAACGCCGTAGTTGTTGGCTTCGATCTTGCCCATGATGTTGTTCAGGTAGTTCAGGGATTTCACGCGCGGATTGAAGCTCTCGACGGGGATGCGGCGCGTGTTCGAAGTGACGACACGCAGGCCCTTCTGATAAAGCTCAGCAGGATACAATGCCAGCGCGGTTGCGATGATGCAGATTGTGGGAGCGCCCTTGCAGCGACGGGGGTCGATGCCGAGATCGCCCGGGCCGCGCGATACAACCAGCCGGATGTAGGCATCGCGCAGGTTGTTTGCCTTCAGGGCTTCCTTGCAGGCCGTGGCCATTTCCTTCTGCGTAAGCGGGATGTTTATCATCAGTGTGTGCGCAGATTCGTAGAGTCGGTCGATGTGCTCCCAGCACTTGAAGATGCGGCCGTTGTAGGCTCGGATTCCCTCGAAGACTCCGTCGCCGTACAGGAAGCCGTGATCAAACGGGGAGATACGGATTTCCTGCTCCTCAAGGAGCTTGCCATTGAACCAAATCTTGTTGCCCATCGGACCTCCTGACAGTTATGACTGTGTTACTTGCTTGTATCCCTCGCGCAGAGCCTTCTTATTGACTTCCAGAAGCTGTGCGTGCTTCTTGCCGACCTCGGTCTCGATAGCTGCTTCGGCGTCGTCCAGAGAGAAAAAGGCCTGCGATGCGAACAGGCCGCCGAGGGCTGCGAAATTTGCAGCCTTTTCGGAACCTGCCTCGCGGGCGATATCGTTGCAGGCGACATAATAGGTCTTCACGTCGGCTCGCTTGACCTTGTCGGGGATCAAGGACGAATTGACGATGATTATGCCACCCGGCTTCACGCTCTTTTCAAAACGCTCAAGCGAAGGCCGATTCAGCGCGACGAGGACATCGGGAGTCTCGACGATCGGCGAGCCCACTTCGTCCTCGGAGACCACGACCTTGCAGTTGGCTGTGCCGCCGCGCATTTCAGGCCCGTAGGATGGGATGAAAGACGTGTAGATATTGCGGTTCATGGCGGCTTGCGATAACACGCGGCCCATCAGCAGGACGCCCTGCCCTCCGAAGCCGGCGAAGATGAGTTCAACTGTACCTAAAGCCATTCGCCACCTCTTTCCTTAAGCCGGAGTTTGAGGACTCGCGCCCCTGTCACGGAGAGTGCCGAGAGGATAATACTTGATCATGTTGTCCTTGAGCCACTTGATGGAGTCCACGGGCGACATACCCCAGTTGGTGGGACACTGAGACAGGACTTCGATGAAGCTGTAGCCTTTGCCGTCCAGTTGGTACTGGAAGCCCTTCTTGATGGCCTGCTTGGCCTTGATACGCTCCTGCGGGGTGGCCACGGTAACGCGGGAGATGAAATAGGGGGCCTCCAGCGTGTTGAGCAACTCGCAGAACCGGATGGGGTAGCCTTCGGTCTTTGCGTTCCGGCCGTAGGGCGTGGTCTGTGACTTCTGGCCTATCAGCGTGGTCGGGGCCATCTGACCGCCGGTCATTCCGTATATTGCGTTGTTGATGAAAATCGTGGTGATATTCTCTCCGCGATTGGCGATGTGAATCGACTCGGCCGTTCCGATGGCGGCCAGGTCGCCGTCACCCTGGTAGGAAAGCACGAAGAGATCGGGATTGGCCCGCTTGAGGCCGGTGGCAACAGCCGGAGCACGGCCGTGCGAGGCCTGAACGGAATCAAAATCATAGTACTGGTACAGGAGGACGGAGCAACCCACCGGCGCAATGCCGACAGTTTTCTCTCGAATGCCGAACTCGTCTATCAGTTCGCCGATTATCGAGAGGACAATGCCGTGCCCGCAGCCGGGGCAGTAGTGGTGGGGCCTGTCCTTTAAGCTCCTGGGAAGGGAATAGACCTTCTGCATGTCAGGCATTGGACCTCCTTAAACGTGAGCTTTGAAGTACGACAGGACCTGCTGCTGAGTGGGAATGCCACCGCCCATACGCCCGTAGAAGAGAACCGGCTTGCGGCCGTTCACAGCCAACCGGACATCCTCGACCATCTGGCCGGCATTCATCTCGAAGGTGAACACCGACTTAACCTGGGCCGATATCTCCGCAATCCGCTGCGTCGGGAAAGGCCATACGGTCTTGGGAACCAGCAGCCCGACTTTGTAGCCTTCCGCCCGTGCGGCGCGCGCCACGGAATGGGCGATGCGGGACATAAGGCCGAAGGCGACGAACAGGTATTCGGCGTCCTGCGTGTAGTGCTCCGCGAAGATCAGCTCGTTCTTTTCGATCTGCGCGAACTTCTTCTGAAGATGGATGTTGTGATCCTCGAGCCCGCTTTCATCGAGGAAGAGCGAGTTGATTACGTTTGGCGCGCGGCCTTTGCAGCCGGTAAGCGCCCAGGGCTTCTCGACATGGTCGATCGGGATGACATCGGGGAACTCGACGGGCTCCATCATCTGGCCGAGCGCGCCGTCACTGAGGAGCATCACCGGGTTGCGGTACTTGTCGGCGATGTTGAACGCCTTGACGGTGAAGTCGAACATCTCCTGGCAGGAGGTGGGGGCGAGGCAGACAATCTTGTAGTCGCCGTGGCCGCCGCCCTTGACCGCCTGGAAGTAGTCAGATTGCGAAGGCATAATGTTGCCGAGACCGGGACCGCCGCGCATGACGTTGGCGAGAACACAGGGCAACTCCGCACCGACGAGGTAGGAGAGCCCCTCCAACTTGAGGCTGATTCCCGGGGAAGAAGATGAAGTCATAGTCCGGCGGCCTGCAGAGGCGGCGCCGTAGACCATATTAATGGCGGCGATTTCGGATTCGGCCTGAAGGAAAACGCCATCCCTGATTGGAAGTTGCTTGGAAAGATAGGCAGCAACTTCGCTCTGGGGAGTAATGGGATAGCCGAAATAGTGGCGCATCCCCGCCTGCATGGCGCCCTCCGCCAGGGCTTCGTTGCCTTTCATCAGAACTTTCTGGGCCATTCTTCACTCCATTCTTTGGGAGGGATCAGCGATAGACCTCAATGACCTGATCCGGGCAGGTAAGAGCGCACATGGTGCATCCGATGCACTTTTCCGGGTACTTCATGAATGTTGGGTGATAGCCTTTCGAGTTAATGCTCTCGGAAGGCGCGAGAACCTGCTTGGGGCATATGGAAATGCAGAGCCCACAGCCCTTGCAGCGCTCCTCGCGGACGGTGATCTTCGGCATTGGTCCTCCTTGGCCTGTACGATGCTACTATATTTTGGGGGTACTTGTTTTCAAGTGAAAAACCCCTCCGAGTTTTGCACTATGCGGCCTTGCGAAAGGGTGATAGACTGATGCTGACACTATGGAAACTTCACGCTTCAACACCATCCAGGTCAAGTTCGAAAAGCTGCTTCGATTGGCTGCAGCATTCACCAGCGAGTACGAGCTGGACCGACTGCTGGACAAGATCATCAAGGCCTCAGTCGAACTGACCGACGCGGACGCCGGCTCGCTGTACCTGCGCGAAAAGCGCGACGGGCAGGATCGCCTGTTCTTCTGCATAGCGCTGAACAACACGTTAAGCAAAAGGCACGGGAAGCCGCTGACAAGCGTTTTCAACCGTGGGACTACTATATCCGTGGGCGAGAATTCGCTTGCGGGATACGTGGCCAAGACCAAAACCCCGCTGAACATCCCCGATGCGTATGCGCTTGCCGAAGACGCACCCTATCGGCACAACCGCGAATTCGACAAGACGAACGGCTACGAATGCCACTCGATGCTGCTGCACCCGATGATTGACCGGCACGGCGAAGTGGTAGGAGTCATCCAGCTCATCAACGCCCGCTACAAAGGCGTTCCGGGCACCATGGAGAGCTTCAACAAGGAAGACGAGGAAGTTGTCAGCGCGCTGAGTTCGCTGGCCGCCGAGGCCCTGCAGAGGGCAATGCTTATCGAGGAAGTGTATCGCGCGTATGTAGAGACCATGCAGCGAATGGCCGTGATGGTCGAGTTGAAGCTTGCTGATCCTGACACCCACGTGCACATCCACAGGATTGCGGAATACGCCGTAGAAGTTGCCGATGAACTTGGCCTTTCCGACGACTTCAAGAAGGCCCTGCGCGACGCAGCCCCAATGCACGACATAGGCAAGCAGGCCATTCCCGACGCCATTCTGCTCAAGCCCGGCAAGCTCACACCCGAGGAATTCGATATAGTCAAGCGGCATACCTCAATCGGGGCCAAGCTGTTCGAGGGCAAGAACGAGCCCATTGCGCGTTCAGCGTACAACATAACACTGTGCCACCACGAGAAATACGACGGAACCGGCTACCCGAACGGGATCAAGGGCGAAGCGATTCCGATCGAAGCGCGAATCGTGGCGGTCGTTGACGTTTTCGATGCGCTTTTCACCGATCGGGTGTACAAGAAGGCGATGCCCCTGGATATGTGCATTTCGATATTAAAAAAGGACACAGGAACGCACTTCGACCCCGACTGTGTGGTTGCGTTTCTGAAGAGGCTCGACCGCATTCTGGAAATCCGCGAGAAGTTCGAGCGGATCAAAGCCGCCGCTGCTCCGGTACCGCCGCCCACTCAATAGACAAGAAGACTTTCGAGCGTAAGACTGCAACTGGGAAGAAGTTGCGGGAGGGCGGAGTCTGCCATTTCGGAATGATCCATTGGGGGGCGTAACCGGCCAAACCTGCCCCTGTGGGAACAAGCCCATTTCTCGCTCGAAGGCGCACGCGGTTCGCGATCCTCACCCGATAGACGGGCGAGAAACGAAGGCCAGCAGATGGAGCAAGAACGCGCCGAGACGGTCGCGGCGAGAATTGATGAATGATGAGTGATGAATGATGAATAAGAGAGCAGCCAGCAGCCGATGCCGCGCGGGTGCGCGGCGCTCCCGGGGGTTAGGTTCTTCCACATCCATCGGCCCATCTTGAACCCATATTGGTTTCTCTTCCGGGCCGCGCAAAAGTCGTCCTCTCTTCCCTCTCCGGGTCGCATCAGGCTCAATAGACCGTTACGGAGCAGGACTTTAGCGCCTGCCTGAGTTCCTCGATCTCCTCCCTGGGGACATTCGGGACACGCGATAGATTCAACGTCGCAAGCGAGGTGAGGCCGAACAGCGGGCGGAGGGATGTCAGCGTTGGCGCGTTGCGGATGTATAGATATCTCAGTCCCTTGAGATTCGCGAGAGCTTCGATGTTGGCCAGCTTGGGGCAATCCACGACGGAGAGGAACGATAGTTGGCCCAGTGTGGCGCAGAAGTCCATCGTCTCCAATCCGCTGCAGCCCCACAGGGTCACCTGGCTGAGATGGCTCAACGTTCCCAGTATGGCATAGTCGAAATCCGCAGGGCAGGTAATCGACAGCCCTGTCAGAAGGGGCATCCGGGTGATGGGCTCAAGGGTTTCGAGCCCCATGCATTCACGGGCGGATAACATCCTCAGCAGCTTGAGGCTCTCCAACGGGGCGATGCTGCGCAAGTGGGCGCAATTGTCAATCCATACGTAACTCAGCCTGGGCAGATCGCGGAGTTCTTCCAGCGATTCGATAGCCGTATTCCTTGCCTCGATCCACAGCAGCGACTGTTGTCCCTCCAGCCCGGCCAGAGATGCGAGCGAATCGCAGTAGTTGACCTTGACATGGGTCAAGTTCACAGCGGCTTCGAGCCACTTCAGATCGGTTATGCACTCAATACCCGAAGCGTCAATATTCTCAAGCGACGCGAGCCCCACCGCGAAGTCCACATTGCGCAGGGGGCAGTCGGCAACAACCAACTTGGTCAACCTGGTCAGGCGGCTCAGGTCGGGGATCACAACGACCGAGGGGCACCTGTAGATCTGAAGTTCCTCAAGCGCCGCCAGGCCGCCGA
Organism: Candidatus Brocadiia bacterium; assembly: GCA_041648755.1. Taxonomy (GTDB): domain Bacteria; phylum Planctomycetota; class B143-G9; order B143-G9; family B143-G9; genus JBAZOJ01. Next base: position 4,730 of record JBAZOJ010000018.1, on the reverse strand, counting down.
CCGCCGATACATCCGAAAGAACTCCGCTGTCCGAGACAAATGCCCGGCGCAGGCCCTTGCAGTCGCCAATCGTCGAGATATCGGCCAATCCCACGCATATGCGGCAGTCAACGGATTCCATTTTCCCGCCGGAAGTCAGAGTGGCCAGGCTCGTGATGGCCGGGCAACCCCTCAGACAAAGGCCCTGCAGCCCCACAGTCCCCGACAGGCCGTCAGTGGTCAATTTCCGCGCAAACGTGACGTTCAGGAAGCGGAGGCCGGACAGAGCCGACAGCCCTTCGACCAGGGTCAGCTCGGTACAGCACCACAGGCTGAGCGTCTGCAGCGCCGGAAGTGGCTCGGGGAATTTCACGGCGTTGAGTTTCGCGCCCTTAACCACGCAGAGCATCCGGAGATCCTTGTGAGCCCCAACGGACAATGTCTCCCCGTTGCCGGGCTCCCAGAGGATGAGGCCGCGCAGATCGAGCTTAGCAAGCACGGGTGCAGCATCAGCATACGGTATGCCGGTCAGTTCAATTATCGTTGGCCTGTCGGCGAACTTGGCAAGCAGGTCGAGGTCTGCCTTTGCTCCCTCGCCGACCCGGACATACGACACCCCGGCGAGGTCCTCGGCCGAGGCGGCTTTGGCCCAGTCAACAGATGCATTGTCGCCAAGAACAAGGCCATAGAGAACGCCATTGCAGAAGAACTTGCCGCCTTCGCCTGAGAATGCCAGGGACTTCCCGACCCCCTCAGGGACCCTGTAGTACGGGGCGAGGTACCAGGAGTCGGCAATGTCGTCGCCGTAGAGGTACATGCGAGAGACCATCCTGCCATCCGGTCCGGTCGACCCCATCGAGCCGTAGCCCTGGTATGGAAGCACCTGCAGTATGTCCCCGGCCTGCATGCTGACGGTTACGGTTGCTCCTTCAACGCCATTGTTGACCTGCTCCAAGCCCGTGAGGGCATTGCGCAGAATGAGCATTCCGCTGCACGAAACGTCGGTGGTTTCGGCGAAGGCGGCCCGGGTGATGCAGACGGCGAAAACGCAGGTGGCAAGAATGAAAATTGCGAGACTACGCATGCGAGCCTCCGTGGTCAAATAGTGTGGAAAAGTCCGGACAGTGGAATGGGCAGTGGCGCCTTGCGCGCGCCAAGTCGAGGGCAGAAAGGCATCGAAGCAAGGCATTGGCTGCTGCAGGCATCATTGTGTGCCCTGCAACGAAGCCGCGTATTGGCCTGCCCGTTGCTCTGAGGAAGACAATGGGGATCTGCTTGGGGCGTCGAAGGTCGGCACAGGCGCCGACAGCATAATCGCTCCACCGGAGATCTCCCACGTTTGGCCCATTTCCGCGCAAAAAGCATCCAGAGCTTGACCGACAGTGGTGTACGGGATGATGAAGTCCCTTGGCCGCTTGTCGAGTGGGACGTCCGAGTGCCATGGAAGCCATCTTGGCCAACTCCAGAGCAAACCTGCCACATTCACCCCCGCTTCATACCTGTCACCCTGCCTCATCCGGTAAACGTCCGCCAGGATGGCGCGAAGGACTTCTGCGGGATCCGAGGACAGCGCGTAAACGCCAACCTTGCTCTGGCAGAATGTCTCCAGGAACGCGTTCTTTTCGGCCGGGCTGCCATCAGTTGGAAAGGTGACTCGGTTGATGTATCCCTGGTTGTCCAGAAACACCGTTTTGAAACAGTCATAGGACCCCAGTTCCCACTCCAGGCAGCACAACTCGTGCACAACGTACTGCACCGTGAGCAGTCTCGCAGAGAACTTCATTTCAGAGCGGCTTGATGCTCCCGCCCCGAGCTTGATTTCGTCGCCACTCACAAGGCTGATCGCCTCTGCTGCCTGCGCGATTGTCATTCCGCCCAGGTTGAAGACATAATGCTCCGGAGCCCCGGGACCCTCACGCTGCAGCTCGGGCAGCCAGTATTCGCCATCCGGCTTCCCGGGGGCATACATGTGGGACATTGCCCCGCGATACGTTACCTTGCTTGTCGAAACCACCCGACTTGTCGCCGATGACGTGCAGAAGTTCGAGGCGGCGGCAAGGGGCTCGGACTTGACGGCCCAGGAGAGGAATAGCGATCCGAAGAAGATCCCCGCGACAACGCCACCCGCGATGACATTCAGGGCGGCGTCAGACAACCCGGGAGTGTTTGCAGCGCCGGATGAGCCGCTGTCCATGTTGAAGGCGTCCGGCTGAATATCGGGCAGGCTCTTGAGTTCCGCCACGATTTCGGCGGGAGCAGCAGAAGCGGTCGCGGATGCCAGGCTGCTGACAAGGACGGTGGCGGTGACGAAGACTCCCCCCGCTGCAAGGTTCTTTCTGAGGAGTTCAAGAGCCCTGTCTATTCTTCGCGATACCGTTGACTGGTCAACGCCGAGCTTCGCCGCGATCTCGCTTTGAGCCTCGCCATCGAGGAAGTGCATAACCACCAGGACCCTCAGATTATACGGCAAGGCATCTATTGCCTCGTCGAGCCTGGGGGCAATGGTCTCCCACGTGGAATCGGGGCTGCAGATTGTCGGCATCATGGCGAGCTTCTCCTTGCGTTCGTGAAGTTTTCGTCTTCGCAAGAGGAGGCAGGACCGCTTGACCGCCGTGGTATGCAACCAGCCGCCGACAGAAACAGTGATGTTTCTTGCGTGGCGGGCCAACTCGACGAAACATTCCTGGGTTATGTCGCGCGCGTCATCGGGGCTGCGGGTGATGCGCAGGCTGGTCCCGTAGACCATTCCCGCGTGGAGGTCAACCAACCGCGCAAAAGCATCCCGGTCGTTCCCAGAGGCAAATGCTTCGAGCAAGGCCAAATCGGTGGTCATAGACTGATCCGCTCCTTCACCACAATGATGCCTGGGGAGGAGTTTCTATGCAGACAAAAGACCGGGATCAGGGCAGCTCGATATCAACTCTCGACGTGTAAACGTATTCCGGGTCTTCGTACTCACGGATCGAGGCGACCATCGCGGAGACTGACCTGACGAGAAGACCTGAAAAGACCTGCTTGCCGTTGCACGAGACCGTTACGGGAAGCTTCGGGTCAACGAGCTTGTCGTTGAAGAGGACGGAGATGAGGCCCGCAGTGTCCTTCGCCGTGACCTTCACCTCCTGCTTGCCCGTGTATTCGGCCTCGATGAGGTCGAGCCGCTTGGGCTGCAGGTCGTAAAGCCAGTAGAAATGCTGCTTCCAGGGCCGGTAGGTGCGCCAGCGAATCTTCTTGGGCCGCGGGTTGCGCGCATGGGTCCACATCCATTCCATGCACTTGCTCAGTCCCTCTTTGGCCAATCCGTGCCCGTTGTCCTTGTACTCGCTGAATACGTAGTCGTAGCCTTCGGGATACTGTTTCTTCAGCCCGGCGAAGACGTTCGCCCAGTCCTTTACGGGGGCAAAGGCAACACGGGGATCATCCGCGCTGTGATAGAAGTATATCGAGGAGTTGTAAAAGCTGTCTATGAGCAGCTTTGCGTCGCCGTAATGATCCTGCGAATCGGCGATCAGCGGGTTGCCGGCTCCGGCACAGGCTGAGATAAAGACATCGGCATACTGAAGCATCATCCCGTACGCGCCCTGCCCGCCCATCGAGTGACCCGCGCAGTAGACCCGGTTGGTGTCGTACACCACGGCACGGCGAATGTACTTGGCGAGCCAGTAGGCAAAACGCTCCTGGGGAGGGTCGTTCCAGGCGTTATCGATGAGAGTGATGGCATTCGGGAAGGCAGTGACGCAGTTGGGCATACCCGACCAGTTGGATGCCGACTCGGAGGCGTCCCCCGCCCCGGCGCCACCACCGTGGAAGCCGATAAAGAACCCGGTCTTGGGGCCGGGCGGCTTGCCCGAAATGATGACACTGGTATTGCCAAAGGGAGACTCAACCTTGATGGTACCCTTGGCCTTTTCGGGCTTGGGCAGCGCGGCGACCTTCTGCCAGCAATAGGTTGTGAAGAAGGTGAGGTCGGCCTTGCACACAGGGTCGAACTTGCGAATCCGGTTGAATATCTTCAGGCTCTCGGGAATATCGTACGTCGCGAAGTAGCTGTCTATCAGGTCCTTGAGTTCTTTCTTCTTGTCCTTGTCCAGCGCGGGGGGCTCGACGATCTTCACCTCTTCGCATCGAACGGCGGAGTTGGGGGCGACAAGCGCAAAAACCGCAATGAGGAGGCCGAGCCCGATAAGCCTAATCAGCCTGTACGTCATCATGCTTCTCCGTGGCTATTCGGTTGATCAACTCGCCGAGGTCCGCAAGGATGATCGGCTTGGGCAGGAACGCCGTGACTCCGAATTCCTCAAGACTCGCTTTCTGTCCAACCGTGGGAGGGGTCCCACTCATCACGACGGTCAGCGCGCCGGGCAAAAAGGCCTTGATCTGCTGAAGGAGTTCGTCAATCCCCTTCTTCTCGAAGGACAGATCCAGCATTACGACATCGAACTTGCGGGTGCATACCGCCTTGTCGAAGGCTGCCGAATCACCTGCGACGGAGGCAGACTCACCGGTGTCCCTGAGATATGAGGCGATGGTCTCGCCGACAGTCTCCTCATCGTCAACCACAAGCACCGAAAGCGACTTGTGCGCCCCTGAGTGAAGCGGGACATGCTCCTTTGACAGCACCGGAATGTAAGCGACAATGTTCGGGGTCGGGAGGGCATCACTGTCCTCGACTATCGCGCCTCCGGCATCGAAAATTGCCCTTTGAGCCTCAAGCCAGTGCAATCCGCCAGCCAGCGATTCATCGGCTTCCAGCC
>JBAZOJ010000017.1:0-27164 GCA_041648755.1 Candidatus Brocadiia bacterium | reverse complement strand
CCTCAGTCCAGGCAAAGGCGAAGGACAACATAAGGAAAATGACCAAGACAAGAACTCTGTTTGAGGGCCCCATATGCGCCTCCTTCTACTATATTATGGGCGCGTTTTTGTCAATGCAAGAACATGCGCCTGCATGTTAGCTCCAGGATTTCCATTCGAGCAGAATACTCCGGCAAGATTTCCCATTGCCGTAGAGTGCGGGAAATAGTGAGGTATCCGCTTGAAACGCTATTGCTCTCGCGGAGCAGGATGGACAATATCAATCGCGCAAAGCCGCCTGCAATGGACTCAGAGAGCAGGCTATGACCGTGGCAGGCAATCGCCACCCAGGGCATCACGTACAAATAGGAGGCTGGAAAATGAAATCCCCCCGCACAGGCGGGGGGATTTTTTTCATCTGAAAGCGGATCAAGCTATTTGCAGAACCCGGGAAGCCAAGCGCGGAACCGGCCTTCGAATCCCGCAAGATCCTTCACGCCATAGACTTTCTGGATGGCTTCGACCTGGTTCATCCCGCCGCCAATGGCCTTCAGGAACTCCTTGAACAGCATGCGCTTTTCCTGCGCCTTGGTCTTGGAGCGTTCGCCGTCAGCCATCATATAGCTGACCATAGCCCACGATTGGGCAAGGCCCTGGAATGGCATCGTGGTGACCTTCATGTTGATCAGGGTTTCCATGGGGATGAGCCCCTTCCAGGAATTGGTCTTATCGTCAAACGAGCCCTTGGGGACTGAACTCGCTTCGCCGAGAAGCTTGAGCCAGCCGTCGAACCTGCCCCAAGTCTCCTGGTCACGCCTGTTGCCCATTCCGTACGCCACTTGATACCAACTGATGCCGCCTGTTACGGACTGCTGATAATACGTCGAGAGTCCCTGGCTAACCCAATGGGGGAACGGATCGCGATCCTTTACGGACATGAAGCCGCGGTTGAGCATACTTTCAGCGAGGCTGTCCACAAGACCACGTTCGTCAACCATGTCAACCTCGCTCTGGTGCGTAAACCGTCCGATATATGCATTTCCGCCCTGAACGGGGACATACAGGCCAACGGCACCGAGGTTCTTAACGGTCTGCAGTCCGATCTGTATAGTCTCATAGGGGAAAATCTTGTTTGTGTACGCCCATTCGCAATACTGCTGGAAGTTTTCCATGCTGCTCACACAGAAGAAGTTTGCCTTGCCGTTCGCCCAAGACTTACCCCAGTCGCTCTCCTCGCCGCCCATTTCGAATTGCTCTGCGAACTTGATCCAGCATTTCTCCGTATAGATGACGAGGGTGTGCCACTTGGAGTGGGGATAGTCCATAAAGACGCGGCAGTGCTTACCAAGGACGAAGCTAAATTTCGGAAGCGGAGCCTTGCTCTGGGCAATCACATTGGTGTACATGGCGCCTTCCTCGCGGTAGGCTTTGCGAATGCGGTCATGCTCGTCGAAGATGGCCTGCATGCCGGGGAAGTCTTCGCAGGCTGCGCAGGGCTCCCAGCCACCGATCTTGACAGGACAAGTCTTGCCAGCATCCTTGAACTGGCAATAGGTGATAAGCGCAAGGTCGCCAGCCTTCTTGCCGTAGCCAACCTTGCCAGTGCCCTTGCAGGTGGCGCAATCGGGATTGCCGGGCAGGTTGGGGTCAGGTGTTGTCTCTTCCTCGGCCCACGCAAAGGGAAGCGCGAGCATCATAAACAGAACCAGAACAAGGACTTTGTGCGTGTGCTTCATAGCAGGCTCCTTTCGCTCAATTATTGAGGACTTTCTCCAGGTTCAAGCTCCTCGATGCCTTCCCCATCATTAGACGGGGCAGCACCGGAAATTCTGCCAGGAGACAGGGAAATCGCAAAGTTGGCCCAAGTGGCCCGGGACTGCGAGGAAGAGTCACTTGCCAGATCGTTCAAGAAAGACAGGGAACGGTCGCGCCAGAGCGGCGAGGCAACCGTGGAGGCAATTGCAGAGACGTTTGGTTCCTGAGAAGACCGAAGAGCGGCCAGCACTCGATCGGTTTCAAGCGAAGACAACCCCACGAGGGAAATGAGGAAGTAAAAGGCTCCGAAGAGCAGCCCAAGCGCGAGAGACCTGTTCAGGCCAACCATCACGGCGGCGCACCCAATCAGCAACAGCGCGATGAAGAGCGGACCGGTATCGGCAATAATCGGAAGAATCCCCTCTCTGGACCTCGGGAAACAGGCACCCCTGAGAAGGAGTCGCCGAGCCTCATCGAAAGAGCCAATGTTATTCGACCCGCTGTACGGATTCACCGTGCACTTGAGTGACGTGAAAACTTCGTCGATACCGAGAATGATCTCGTCTCCGGAGACTGGAGTCACCAGCAGAAACGCCATGGAGCCGATGCGACGACCGAGAACGGTTCCGTCAGCGGGAACATCGCGACCGGTAATGAAGAGCCGCGTTGCAGCGAAGTCGTCGCCACGGCGAGGGAAGATGCCCCAATAGCTGTTGAAGGGACGGATATACGTACTCCAGGAGACGGGCTCAACGGTCAGGAATTCGCCGCCGCGCTCGTCCCAGCCGAGGTAGATTCTGATACCCAGCCGCGACAGGAAGAAGCTCTTGGAGATGTTGCGTTCGAACACGGCGGAAGTCGTCGGGCCGACGATTTCACCGCTATCCCTGGTTGCGGGAACCGAGCCAATCGCCAAGAAGGACCAGCGCTCGCCATTAGGGGTTATCTCGCCGCTGACAAGGTGAACAGAGTAAGCGGAAGGCTGGACATCGCCATCGGTTCTGTCGATGTTTGCCTTCCCGATCTCGGGTGCAGCCACCGGAATCGGGGTATCAAGAACGCGTGCAACGGCGGTGTACAAAGAGGCGACGCCAAGAACGAGCGCGAAGATACAAGCCACGCGCCGCCACTTGTCTGCGGCGCGAATGACGCCCCACAGCGTGGATCCGACGAGAATGATGAATGCAAGGACCAGCGTCATACGTCGGTCCTCTCAAACAAGCGCAGACCCACTGTCAAAGCGACGGCCGCAAGGAGAGGAGCCGCGATGTAGTAAGAAATCCAGAAGGTCGATGAAGGCGAGTACAGCGAATCGGATGGGAAAAGGCCACCCGAAACACCCAGAGCGCCAAGTCCCCAGAAGGCAGCCGGAGCCGATGCACAAACGGCTACAGAAAGAAGCAGCGCAATGAACAACTCGCTTTCGTCGCGCGTACGCGATACCAGGACGAAAGTGACGGTATAGGCCCATCCCGAAGAGAGGACACAGAACGCGAGCCAGCCCCATCCGCCCGGCCCGGATAAAGTAGCCGCAGTGAGCCCGCTTTCTACGAAAAATGACCAGAGGTCGGAGGAAAGCGGAAACACAAGGCAAGACGAGGCAAGCAACGCGGCAATCAGCACCGGAACAAGCCCAACAACCCAGCGGAGCAGGAAGAAGGCTCGGCGTGTGACGTTCCTGGTGAGAAGGAACTCAAGTCTTCGGGAAGACCGGAAAAAACCTCCGGCAGTTGAGCCAAAAATCACCGCCAGAGAAAGTGCAAAGAAAGCCACGATATCGGGACTATAGAAAGCGCCAAACAGGACTCCGACTGCCGCGGCAGCCAAGACAAGCCCGGCAAGTCCTGAGTATTCCCTATGGAAGAGGCGGATGAAAGCGCCAGTCAACGCGCGCCCCCCTGCCCCGCACAGGCAACAAACACCTGCTCGAGCGACACCGGGAAAGCCTCAACAGAGGCGCCAGGACACTCGCGCGAAACGGCCTCGGCGGAATAGCGGGGAAGAATGCACTCATAAACCCGACCACGCGCCGTAGGGGTCATCGCTCCTGAAAGTGAAAAAGAATCAGGCACAACTGACTCAAAAACCACCTGCACGCGACGATAACGCGATCCCAGTTCCTCGGAACGAATGTCGAGAAGCAGGGATCCATCAGCGATAAACGCCGTACGATCAGCAACGCGCTCCAGGTCGCTTACGATATGAGTCGCAAAGATGACGGAAGGGCCATCGCGGTCAAGGATTTCGGCCAGAATCGAGAGGAACTCGGCGCGGGCAAGAGGATCCAGGTTACCGGCGGGCTCGTCAAGAAGAATCAGTTCCGCGCGCGCCGACACTGCGCAGATTATCGCCAGACGGAGCTTCATTCCCAGCGAAAGATCGGGCGTGTGCCGGTCAAGCGGGATCTCAAGTCTCCGTGCAAGGGACTCTGCGAACTGTGAATCCCATAGAGGATAGATGGCGGCATTGAAGGACAGTACGTCACTTGCAGACATCGAAGGAGGGAAGTCGAGCGTCTGGGAAAGGAAAGCGACTCGCTGCCGGATTGCGGGGTCGGCATACGGATTCGTATGACCGAAAAGCGCAAACTCGCCGCCACTCTGAAAGGCGAGACCGGCCAGAATGCGAAGGGTAACACTCTTCCCGGCGCCGTTTCTCCCCAACAGCCCGAGTACTTCGCCTTGCTTGACAAAGAGGTTCAGGTCTCTCAAGGCAAAGACAGAGCCGAAGCTCTTGGACAGATGGAAGGTTTCGGCGGATTTAGCCGCCATGATTCCTCCCGGAAGCAGGTTCGCGAAGAGCTCTGCGGGTAATCATCCGCGCAAGATCTTCCGGGGACAGGCCGAGAAGCGACGCATCCGAGATTATGGAATCGAGGCGGGATGCCAGCATTTCCTCAGCATCGAGCGGGGAAGGGCGCGGTGGCCGGGCAGCCACAAACGTCCCGAGCCCTCTGCGGGTCTCGACATATCCAGCCAACTCGAGTTCCCTGAAAGCACGATTGACCGTGGCGGGATTGACGCGCAATTCCGCGCAGAGATCACGTACGGATGGCACTTGTTCACCGGCCTTCAGACGGCCTGACGCAACGAACCGGCGAATGGCCAGTTCGATCTGCCTGAAGATGGGAACGCCAGAGTCAAAGTCAAGAGGGATGTACATAGTGGTGTCTCACTCATATAGTACACCGGTACACGAGAAAGTGCAAGAAAAAAACGCGCTCCTCCGTGATGACGAAGGAGCGCATGTTGGAAACGCGCGGAGAAACTGCGGCGCTCAGACTTTAGTGCAGCCTGAACGTCTTCGGAGGCGGTTTTGGCCACATGTCGAGCGGAACCCTCGGAGGACAGAAGACGATCTCCGTCAACTGGGCCTCAGCACAGGCGTCCAGAGCAGCCACCACCCAGTAGAAGGCTACGTTTGCGTTGCCGTCCACAGACACCGTGACGCTCTTGCCCTTGTCTGCATTCGCGGAACACTCTCTCAACATCCGCACGAGTTCACTCTTGCTCGTCGCCACCCTGTCGTTCACGGTCCACTTACAGTGGTTCCCTTCCCCGAGACAGATCACAGAGATGAAGAACTTCTCAAGGACATTGGGAGGCGGCATTCTCGGGCCGATCTCCCGGGAAAGATAGGCATCGAGACGACTTTCGGCGCGCTTGAACTTTCCGGCTGTGATGAAGAAGACGATGAGCAGAAATATGCAGTCGATCATTGGGGTCATATCGATCCCAATCCCTGCATCCTCCGGAACCTTTCTCCTTGCTGTCATAGCGACTCCTTTCTCCTGCTTCCCCGAAAAAACGGCCAGGACGAGTACGGGCATCCCTGGGGACATCCGAATGAGCGCTTGTCAGAAGTTGCAGAGGTCAGGTGAGGTGGACGAGAATCCAACAGCCAGAAAAATCACGCACCGTGAGAATCAGTGCAACGTGATGCTCGGCTCACCTTCTCTCTCTCCGTAGAAGTATGACCCGTGGTTTGGTCAGGACAAGGCGTTTGACGAAAAAAACGGGCTCGGAAAGCCGAACCCGCTGATGTCACAAATGAGCATGAAGTTGGCGCCTCAGCGGATGCCCTTTGGAAGAGGCAAAGGCCACTGGGCAAGCGGAATACGGGGCGGAGCGAGGACCACCTCAGGCAATCCAGCCTCTGCCGCGGCATCCAGTGCGGATATCACCCAGAACAGGCAAACGCTGGAGTCGCCGTCAAGAGATACCTTGATCTTGTCGTCTGCATCACAGGAGGCCACAATTCTCCTCATCCCGGCAACCAGCTCGCTTCTTTTGGATATCACTTTGTTGTTGAGCAGCCAGACGCCATCTCGCGGGTTGGCAGAAGATGTCCTGCAGACCACGGAGATAAACTGGACGTCGTAAGATAAAGTAGCACGGCAATCATGCCATCCGGTCGGAGCGCGGGCATCAAGGTGGCCTTCGGCACGACTGAACTTGCCAGCAGTGATGAAGAAGACGATGAGCAGAAAAATGCAGTCGATCATGGGGGTCATGTCGATCCCGACCCCTTCAGCATCTGCGACGTGTACTGCAATGGTTCTGCGTATCTTCATTTGCTCTCTCCGCAGAATACTACCCGCTGTTTGGTCAGGACAAGGCGTTTAAAAAGAAAACGGGCGCGGAAGACCGCGCCCGTTGATGGCGGAAGGAAAGTATGCTACTGTTTGGCTAACGGTATGTTCTTGGGAAGTGGCTTCGGCCACTGCGAGACAGGAATACGCGGAGGAGCAAGGACAATTTCGATCAATCCGGCTTCGGCCGCGGCATCCAAGGCTGAAATCACCCAGAAGAAGCACACGTTTGCATCGCCGTCAATGGAGACCTTGATCTTCTTGCCCGTGCCGGAGGAAGTTGCGATCTCCTTCAGCTTATTGACCAAGTCGCTTCTCTTGAACAGTTCCTGGTTGTTGACCAGCCAGATAACGTCTCTCGGGTTGGTCGCGCCAGTTCTGCAGAACACGGAAATAAAGAACTTGTCAGGGTCAGGCTCCGCGCGCTGGTCGATGCCGATATCCTTGGGGAGATACGCATCGAGGCGGCTCTCGGCCCTCTTGAACTTGCCGGCGGTAATGAAGAATACGATCAACAGGAAGATGCAGTCGATCATCGGGGTCATGTCGAGGGCGATTCCCTCTTCCTCGTGAACTTTAGCTCTTCTTGCCATAGTAACTCCCTTGCAGTGCGCCCTGAACGGACCTACTGAAAGAGCTTGTTAAGCTCTGGAGGATTCCAAAGGTCACCGGCGTTCATCTGGTCGCCGTAGTCTTCAGTCACGGCTGGCAGGTGGAAGTCGTCGATGTTGAATGTCCCAAACGATATCTTCCAGTAGGACATGTCTATGCAATAGATCATGGCGAACTGGACATACTGGAAAGGACATGTTCTGTGACCGCGGATCTTGACAGGAAGGTCAACAAGCTCTCGGTTACCTACACCCACACCACCGGATGTCTTTTTGGCAGATCTGCCGCGAATCTCCAAGTACTTCTGAAGATCGCCCCAAGTGAGTGCATTACCCTCGACCGTTACACTTGCGTCGCGCGCGCCCGTGTCCAGCATAAGGCTATAGAGCAGCATTCCGCTCTTGCCCTTCGGAAACACGTTGATTACGACGCGTTCGGTCGGCTCGGTCTCAGGTGTGGCCTTGGAAGCATACGGCAGAACAAGACGCTGGTCGTTTTCGGTCTTCGTGATTTCGGTCACGCACATCAGAAAGATGAGCAACTGAAAGATGATATCGATGATCGGCGTCATGTCGATCGCGATACCTTCCTCGATTTGGAGCTTGGCTCTTCTCATGTGTACCTCCGTACTTTTCTGTTTAGGTGATGTACGGAATTACTCAGAGAGCTGGCCTTTCATCTTCTCGAGAAGCTCGCCGATGATGGCGTTCACTTCCATAAGAACCCTGGTAACACGGTTACGAACCATGACGAACACGGCGGTCACGGGGATGGCGATGACAAGGCCGGTGAACGTAGTCACGAGCGCCATCGAAATCTGAACCGCGAGGTCCTTTGCAGTGGCGCCGCCGGGCTTGCTGGCGATAACGTTGAACGCGCCGATCATGCCGTACACCGTTCCGAACAGGCCAAGCATTGTCGCGGAAGATGCGATCAGCGACAAATAGCCTACCTGTTGGGTAAGCAGCACAGACTGCTCTTCGCCCATAATCGCGATAGCATCGGTAACCGATCCGTAGCCTTTTTCGACTTTGGCAAGGCCAGCGCCGAAGACTCGCGTAAAGAAGCAGTCCTCGGATTCGCAAATGGACAGAGCTTCCTCGTAGGACCCCTCGTCAATAAGGGTTTCGATTTCGGCGAGAACATCCGGCGGCACGAGTTTCTCGCGGCGGATGGTGACGAGAATCTGAATTACGAGGGCGAGGGCGACCACGGACAGCAACACAATGATCCACTCAGACCAACCGGACTCGATGATGATCGTAATCAGGCTCTTTTCTGATTGAAGAGCCTCCTCCGCGTGGGCCACAGCAGGGACCCAGAGAACCGCGAAGACACTGGAAAGAACAGCCAGGTAGCGATACACGTTCCTCATAGACATAAACTCTCTCCTTTCTCTTCCGCTGAGTAAGAGCGTAGTTATACGTAGTTTTGCGACCGGTCGTCTTTTTTTCCCTCGATCACGGGAACCGAGCTATTCCTTGGCCGAAAGGCTGGAAAGTACGCTCAACGCGGTCAGATAGACCCACGAGCCTTCGTAGTTTTCCTTGAGGAGGTTCAGGAATGCGGCAGCCTGCAGCTTGTCTCCGGCCACCAAGGACGCTTTCGCCGACCAGTAGAGAATGTCAGCGCAAAGATCCTTGCTGTCGGCATAGAAAATAAACGCGCGCGCGAGGTCGAAGGTGACCTTGTCGAGCGCGTCGGCGGCAGCAGCATCGAGCTTGTCCATCGCATCGAGTTCGATGACCTTGACGATGAGCTTGCCGATGTTGCCAAGGTTCTTGCGGCGCTTGTCAGGCTTCTTGGCCATTTCATCAAAGGCATCGTTGGCTTCCTTTGCCTTGCCCGCGAGAGCCTGACATACATTGCCGCGGAAAAGCGCTGCGAAGTAGAAATTGACCGTTTCGGCCTCTGCCACCGGGAGGGGCTTGTCCTTGATTATCGCATCCATCGCCTCGCGGGAAATGGTCTGGCTGGCCCTTTGCGCAAGGTCAAGGTACTTCTGGTAGGCGTCGCGGAATTGCCCGCGAATCTCATAAGTGTGGTAGGACGAGAAACCTGCGCGCCACTTCAGAGTGTCGCTGTCAAAACGCTTATCGTCATATATGGCCTTGAAAGCCACTTCCGCCTTCTCGTACTTCTCCTGGAAAACAAACGTCTGCGCCGAGCGCCACAGGGCATCACGCAGGAAGAAGTTGTCCCTGAAATCCGCGTTCAGCTTATCGTACTGCGTCCGAGCCGCGTCAAAGTTGCGTTGCTGCCACTCAATCTCAGCCAGGTAGTAAGCAACGTAGACCTTGATCCAGTCACGGACATCGGGAGCCTCGAGGGCGAGTTGAAGTTTGAACTTCGCGTTGTCGTAGGCTTGGGAGTCGATCATATCGAGCGCCTCGGTGAAGTCCATTGGCGTATCGAAATGAAGGATCCTGGCGACCTGGGCGCGAGTGTAGGTTTTCTGGGCGGTTATCACCTTTTCCCAGCCTTCAGCCGTGACGCGACCGGTTTCAACCTTACCGTCAACAAGCACGATCTTGTCGTTCCCGGCAGTCTCGGCATAGGATGAGCCGGACCAGCAGCAAAGAACCGCGGCCGCAACGGCCAGGAAAACGTTGGCGTATATCAGGTTTTTCATTTTACCTCCAGCGCCTGTTACTTGATCTCGTTCAGCGCCTTGGTGGACCAAGGCAGATTAGCATAGTTGCGGGACTTGAGAAGGTCAAGTACGATGCGGATTTCGAGTTTCAGGGCATCCTTCTTTGCGGCATCCTTTTCGCGGCCGAACAGGGCGAACAGCGACTTGGCCGCGTAGTAGAGGCCTTCCGAGGCCTTAAGATAGTTGGGGCTATCGGCCCAAGCCTTGGAGGCGGTATAGATGAAAGCAGCGCGAAGCGCGAACCCGTATGCACCTTCGTAATCCGAAGTATTGTACAAAATGCGGGAAATGCGAAGGTAGGCCTCTCCCATGGTGTTCTCGTCGAGTTCGGCAGCGATTCCCTCGAACACCTTGGAAGCTTCCTTATAGGCATTGATATCCTTGGTGTCGGCGCCCATTGTCTCATAGCATTCGCCCAGGGCGAAACGAGAATCGGAGAGCATAGGGGCATATGTGAGCCTGCCCTGAATGTTCTTCAGGTGCCGGATGGCTTCCTGATACTGTTTCTTGGCAATGAGTAGCCGTCCCTGAAGAACCTGTGCCTTTTCCACCCAGCAAACCTGGAAGACATTAGCCTTGGCGGCGACTGCCTTGAGTTGAGCATCAGCCTCATCCTTTTTGCCCTGCATCATATAGATGTCGGCAAGATAGCAGCATACCTGCGGGTAGAACGGATTGCGCGGGTACTTGTTGTTCAGATCCTCAAAGGCCTTGGCTGCCTCGGCAGCGAGGCCGATGTTATAGTTGGTCTCGCCAATCCTGAAAGTGCAATACCAAGGAAGCCATTCCTCCTTGCCCTTTTCCATGGCGGTCTGGAATGACTTGATGGCCGCCCTGTCTTCTCCGTCCGAGACCTGCTTCTCTGCGGTGTTGTAGTCTGCGTTCGTACCGTACTCAATGAAGATGACATCGCCGCGGGCCTGTTTGCCGAGACCGGTATAGGTAATAGACTCGCAATCCTCGGATACGACGTCAGCCGTCCTGCTGCGGTCGAAAGCTCCGGACTTCAGCCATTTCACAAGAGTGGCCTGTTCACCCCAGGCAACCGGGGAGAAGAAGAACGAGAGCGCCACAAAGGAAAGGAGAGCGAACGGCAGAAAGGCTATCTTGAGGGTGGTGTTCATTTGTCCCTCCTTATCTTATCGAGGTATCGAGGCAATGAAGGCCTCGATCTGGTCTTTTAAGCGGAGCATCTCGGGAGTTATCTCTTGCGGATACTGAGCCTGCATATTTGCTATCTGCCGAAGCCCGGCCTCGGCCTGCTTGATGACCTCTTCCTTTTCCTTGACCGGATCGAGCGATTTGGCCCATTCGAAGTACATTTGCGCGCAGATGTACCTTATCGGGACTTGTTCCTTGGACTTCAAGACCGGCGCAAGAATCTGGCCATAGAGAATGGCCGCCAGCTTGTAGTTATCAGACCCTCCGATCTTCCGATATGCCATGGCAAGATCGTACTTGTCCGCGTCTTTGTGGTAGTAGGCCACGACATACTCAAGGACCTTTACCGCATACTCGTAGTCGCCAGCCTTCATCACAAGCGGTGAGATGGTCTTGTAGACGTTGAGGCGCATATTGTAGAAGTCGACCTTGCGTTTCACGTCGAGCATCATCGGCTTGCGCCAGATATCCGTCTTGGATTCCGGATCGGCAGCCATGAGTTCAGCAAGGGTCCTGGATGCGGCGGCATAGTTGCCGACCTTATCCTTGGTCCCGCAGATTGCGTCCACGAACTTCGAGTACAAGGCGCGCGCACTTTCGGTCTTGGCCGCATCGCCAGCGAAATAGATCGCGTCGGTGTACTCTTTGGAGCGCATTACCTTCTCGTCGAACGGAACCGCTAAGAGCCGATCGAACATCTTGTCGAGCTTCCGGCCTGCACGCAATGCGAGGTCATCGTTCTTGCCGGCATACTTCATGAACTCGTTCTTGTACACATCATATGGGTCATCGCGAACCACGACGTTGAACTTGTCGGTCTCATGGGTATAGAAGGTTCGCTTTGCCTCGTCGGCGGCAAAGGCCTCAGCCAACTTGCCCGCGAGTTCAACCATAACCTGGCCGGTTTCCTCATTGACGTCGTACTTCTTGTCCTCGGCAACCTCTGCGGCCTTTCCTGCAAGGACATAGCCCTTGATGCTCTTGTACTGATCCTCAGCTTTGGCGAGGTCCTTAAGGGCAAGGGCGGCCGGAACTGAAGCCTTGTACAGAGAGAGGGGATGGTTGGCAATTTCCTTGTACTCTTTGGTGCCCGCGAGGTCCTTGTACATTGCCATCCACTTGTCGGATAGATCGATCAGTTCCTTGCCCATTCCAAGGTTGTTGTAGATAGTGCAAAGCAGCACGAAGCACTGAGAGCGCTTGCGTTCCCATGAGCGCTGCTTGGCCTCCTGGCCGGGACCCCACTTGCGTTCCATGTTGATGACATTGGCAAGCGAGTCAATGGCCATCTTCTGGTATTCCTGGGTCTTCGCCTCGTCGTTGGCGGTTTTGGCGTCCGTCATCAGTTTGAAGAAGCAGAAGCAGATGTTGTACTGTGCGTCGCCGAATTTGTCGTCGTCCTGCGGAATGGTCTTGTAGCTTTCGATGGCAGGCAGATAGCTGCCCATCTGCTGATGCACGAAGCCACGCTCGTACACCATTCTGGATCGTACGTTAGGATCCACCTTGATGTAGTTGTCGATGGCAAGCATCAACTGCTGGGCGGCCATCTTGTTAACGCGATCTGACTTTGCGGATGCCATAAAGACTTCCCTGGCCAGATTAAAGGCAACCGAGCCTTGGCGCCGGATAAGGAGCCCAATTTTTTCCTTGTCCTTCGCGTTATCCTTCAGCGAGTAGTAGCGCGGGATAATCTCGTTCGCGGCGGTCAGAGCCTCGACGGTAAGGCCGAGATCCTTAAAGCACTCACTGATGTCGCTGAATGCCTCAACGCCGATATCGATGATCTCCTTCTTGAGGAGTTCAAACTTGTCGCGGCGCTTCTTCTGCTCTGCCGGCGAGAGCTTTCCCAGCTCTTCCTCGTCAAGCTTGACATCAAGCTTCTGGATGACGTACTGGTAATAGCGGATGGCCTTGTCACTGTCGCCCTTGGCCTTGAAGCCTTTTCCGGCCTGCAAGAGGGTCTTGACATCCATCGCCTCGGGCCCGAGGCGCTCTATGATAACCGCGAGCTTCTGGGATGCGAACGTGACCTTGTCGAACATATTGCGCAACTGAGCTTTGTTGATGATGCTTGTGAGCATCTCGACTGCGGTCAGGGCGTCATTGTTGTCGGCCATAATCGCGGCGACCACAGAGCCAAGAGTATAACCTTCACCGAACATGGTGGTTTCGAGCCAGTTCGGGTAGTCCCTGACATAGAGCGTCCACACCTTGGGGATAATCAGGTCGGTTGAGCCTATCGTCGCAAGGATCTCAGCGTACTTGTTGAAGGCCTTCTCCCTGAGGTACGCCATCGTGTCGGTGGTGATGTTCTCCACCGGGAAGAAAAATGCATATTGGTTCATCGTGTCGTCAATCTTGCCGCGCAGGGCCTCCTTCTCCTTCGGGTCCTTCGTGCCGAGGCACTTGTATGCAAGCAATTCGGCCAGGTACATGCCGCCGTATATATAGACAGTGTCGCTGTCGTGCTCCCAGACGAAATCCTGGAGCCCGAGAAGAGACATCTCGACAGCCTTCTTGAAATCGTCAGTACCGCGCAGGTAGATTTCCGGATATAGGCGATACGCCTGCGCAAGAACGAAGCCGATCATGTACCAGCGTTCTTCCATTTCCTCAGGATATACCATCGGCTCCGGTGGCTCGGTCCCGTTGGCTTCGCACTCCGCGATTACTTTCTGCTCGTATGCCTCGCGTTCCTCGCGGATCTTGTCGTGGATATCCTTGAGGTCGGCGATGGCCTTCTTCAACTCCTCGGCCGTCTTTGTTTCCTCGGCCTTACGTGCATCACCGGAAAGCTTGGAAATGTCGGCGACTTTTGCACCGACACGCTCTATCTGGATACCATACTGCTCCACGAGGCCGGACCGATACTCAGGGGAGTTCTTATCGGTACATTTGGTGAGGAACTCAGTGAGATTGTCGAGCGCCTTCTGGAAATAGGCTTCGCGTTCCTTAGCGGAGAACCTTGGAAGCTTGCCGAGCCGTTTGTACAGGATGGCAAGTCCGAGGTAGCCCATTGGGCGTTTTGCGGCAGGAATTTTGGGATCGGTAAGATACTTTGTGAAGTGCGCTTCCGCGAGTTTCTCGAAGCCTCGGTTGACGAGCCAGATGCCAAAGTCATACTCGTAGTCAGCCAAAGTCTTGCCGACAGCGGCTGGTGGGGGAGCCTCAGCCCGCGCGGCCCGGATCTGAAAAGTGCAGACCGTGAACGCAAGAATCAGCGACAAAGCCAAGAAAACTCTCATCTCTACCTCCTGACAATGTGGATCCAGTCGGGGATATGATAGCGGCTTTTGCGCAAAAAAGCCGTTTCTTTTCCAATTTCGCGCGACGCACAAGTGGCCTGCAAATAAGGACAACACGGCTTCCGACGCCGACATCCAGAGAGGAAGCTCCCGGCTTTCCGCTCATGAACAGCCCGGACCACTCCACCTATATATTCGCCGCTGAGATTCAGGGTTCAGTTTTTTTTGGAATGTCCCAGGCATAACAAAAAAGGGGGGCTCGCGCCCCCCTTTTGAGTGAGAAAGGAACGTCAGTGCTTACTTTGCGCGGATCTGGTTCTCGATCTCTTCGAACATGATGATGCGCGCGTTGACGAAGATGATGAGCTGATCATTGAGGGTCGTCTCGGCGTTGTGGCTGAAGAGGCGCCCGATGATCGGGATCTTGCTGAGGAGCGGCACGCCGGACGTGGTCCTGTAGGATTCGATATCGACCTGGCCACCGATGAGCAGTGTGCCGCCATCGGGCAGGGCGACGGTGCAACGAACCTTGCGAATGGAGATGATCGGGAGAGCCAGCGGATAATCCTGGCCCCATGCGCTGTTGATGTGGAAAATGTCATAGCCCATCAGCATGGCATTCGTCGGGCGAAGCTCGACGGTGATGTACTTGCGGTCAGAGGAAATAATTGGGCGTACATCAAGGACCATGCCGACGTTGAAGGACTTGACAACGGGGTCAAGAATGGCCGCCTGGGTAGCGATCAGGCCTTCATAGTCAGCTATGTAGGACCGGGTCGTGGCAACCATCATATACGCACGCTGTGTGTTGAACACGGTGAGTCTGGGGGCGAGAAGGACGGTACCACGAGAAGACTTCTGGATGGCATTCAAGAGCACTTCGGCCTGGAAATCGCCGAGAAGAGCGTACTGAATGTTGAGGCCTTCGCCAACCTGATACGGCATACCGAGGCCGTTGGCGATACCGGATATGTCATTCGAGGTGTTGTTGAGGATGACGCCACGCATATCGTAGGCGTTCCATCCACCGGTGCTGTCAGCGGGGTTGGACTGGAAGCCAGCCTGAGCGTTGCCTGCGATACCACGGAGATCCGGGGTGGTCGCGCGGTCAAGGCCGGTCCAGGACACGCCGATGTCTTCGAGGAAGTTGTTGGTCACCTGGATGAACCGGGCATTGATGTAGACCTGAAGCTTCTGAGCCTTGCGGAAGCTGTCGAGAAGCTGCTCGATCTCTTTGTGCACGGTCGGGATGTTGGTGACGATGAGTTTGCCCTCGCGGCCGACGATGCTGGCGCCGGAAGCCTCGTCCCACCTGGTGGGCTCGATCTTAGTACGGATCGTGTTGACGAGTTCCTCAAGCTGCTGCTCGGGGTCGGGCTCGGTGGGGGGCTGGAACTCAGGCTCGTTGTCAGTGATGTCAATGTTTGGTCCGGGGAACATGGTGAGAGAACCGATCATGTCACGAACGTCGTAGATCTGCATCGACTTGTCGCCCTGAATGCGGTCGGGGGTGGCGATGTAGATGGCTTCGTTCATAAGGGTCCACTGGAGACCAACTTGACGGAGCACCCAATCAAGGACGGTCTTGAAGGTCATGTTGGGCAGGTCGATGGTGATGGGGGCGGTGACGCCTTCGGCAGAGGCTGTGTCGAGAATGATGGCAACGTCGATGAGGCCGCTAAGAGTGCGGACGACCTCGCTGATCGGCGTTTCCATAAAGGACACATTAACCTTGCGCTCCATCTTCGCCATGATCAGCTTCTTCCACTCGGGGACGACTTCCCTGATCTCTGTGGCTGCGGAACGGGTGCGATCGATCTGTTCCCAGTTATCCGGGTAAACCAGGATTTCGTGATAGGGGATCAGCATCTCATTGGCGACAAGGTCAGTGCGGGAAGTCTCGAGCTTGTTGCGGATGTCGAGTTCCTTGCCCAGAGCGGCGTCGCCCTTTGCCTGAACCATACGAAGCAGGTACTTGGCTTCGCGGTTGGCGGGATCAAGCTTGGTGACCTTTTCGAGCAGCATTTCGGCCTGCGTGTAATTCTCGGTGTTGATGGCGAGATACGCACGGTCGATGAGGTCGTTGATACGCTTGATCAAGTACTCGCGCTCGATCTTTGCCATATCGGAAGCCATCTTCGTGGCAGCATCCTGCTCGGAGCTTCTGGCTTCGATGTCCTTGCTGTTCATCATGTCATCGACGAGCTTTATGAGGTCCTTGATCTGCTTTTCGATGCCCTGACGCCGGTACATAGCTGACAGGCCATTGACGGAGAATTCCGCCTGGCCGAGCTTGGTGCGGGCCAATTTGAGCTTGGCGACAGCATCGGTGCCGGTAAGCACGGTGGCTTCGGCGTAGAGATTCTTGGCAGTATCGATGTTGATCTCGATTTCCTTGGCAGCGGCCCGCTGCTTTGCTTCCTGTTCATACAACAGACCACTGTTGGTGGATTCGGGAGCGCGGCCGAGCAACTGCGCGAGGAAATTGACACGCTCTGCATAAGCCTGATTAGTGGGGTCAAGCTTGTAAGCGTTGACGGCCTTCTCATAGGCTTCGGCATAGCGGCCAGAGGTAACGTAAACGCCAGCGGCTTGATAGTCAAGCTCGGCCTGACGCTTATTGAGTGCCTTTTGAGCCTTTTCCTCTTCGGCAAGCCGGTCGAGGATGGCTTTCGCCTTGGCTTCGTCACCCTTTACGCCACCGGCCGCGAGGTCTTGAACCTGCCGACGGAGAACATCTATCTCCTTCTGCAGTTCCTCGATGGTCTTGGCCTGTTCGCCAACGGGAGTAACAGGCACGGTGGTCTTAACGGGGTTAACGGGCTTCGGGCTTGTCCCAGGGGCCACGCTTACCGGTGCACCCGAGGGCGGAACACTGGGCTTGGGCCCGTTGACGGTGGGACGTGTTTTTTCCGTCTTGGTGGGTTTAGGCTTCGTCACCACTGTGCCGGACTTGCCGGGGGCAGGAGTGGTAGGCGTCACTGAAGCAGCAGGCTTAGCCCCGCCGAGCTTCGGGCGCTTCTTTTCGGTCGTACCACGTTCCATGTCCGCACCGTCGTTGTCCTGCGAACTGATGGCGACTTGATCGTCCGCCGAACTTTGGAACGTCGGCATTACCGCGCTCAACATCAGGTAAAGCGCTACCGCAGTTCCGGCGAGCACAAGGGCCCATCTTCTCATACGTTCCTTTCTCCTTTCTGCACACTGACGAAGCGAATGCAGAGATGTTGCTTTACCGGCCGTCTCGCTCAAGGCCCGATAAATCAAGGCTTTTCGCTGCAGACGCATTGCAAAGTAACGGGTAGTATATAGTCACTTCCGGCAATTGCAAGGTTTTTTCCGTTTTTTTTGCGGTTAGCCCTGCAGGGCCGGTACGAGCACGGTTTCGAACACATTTTTCACGTCAACTGCCTCCCTCGCAGGGGTCATCTCCAGTTCCTTCTTCTTCCTGCCGTCGGCAGTAGAAAGATAGGCCAGTCTGCGAAGGATTGTCTTGCCTTCAACGACGACCCTTTTCGTCTCGGTACCGTCGAGAATCCAGATAGTCGTGAAGTCCACGGGGACTTTTTCCACCCGGGCGGTCTTGCCGACCACTTGGCCTACAGTAGCCTCGAACGGCGCGCCAACCCACCTCGATGTGTCGCGCATCCATTTGAAGATGCGGAAGTTCCCGCCAACAGGCTCGGTGATTCCGGTAAGAAAGATCTGGAGTTCAGGGACGGTATCGCCTTCAATTCTCGAGGAGACGGCGAAAACGGGTTCACCGGCAACGTCCTCAAAAACCGGATTCCCATTCTGATCAAGCAAGGGCTTTCCGTCCTTCTTAATCTGGCGGGAAGGGATGCCCACAGCGACAATCACGTAGGCGTACCTGGTCTCGGCTTCGATGACAGTGTCCTGGTACTGAAGCTCTACGATACGCTCGCAGAGGGGACGAGCCGGAATCGTTCCGGCATCGATGCGACAAGGATTCTTGTCCTTGTAGGCGAAGGTGCCGAATTGGCCTTCCGCAGGGATGCGGAACAGATAATAGCCATCAACCCTGACATTACGCGTAAGCGATGGCTTCTTCCACGCCAGCGTGACTTTGCCGGGCTCGGAAATCGCCCCGAAGGATTCGACCGGTGACAATTCAGGCTTGAATTCCTCGGGCGGTGGGGGCGTTGTCACAATGAGGGGCCGTGGCGTCGGGGAGTTGTAGAGCAACCAGCTATCCGGGCGCGCTTGAGCGGATGAGACAGAGAAGCCCTTTTGATAGCGATCGAATTCATCCTCGTAGGCAAAGGGAAGCTCGACGGGGGCAGACTTGCCAGAGAGCTTGTTTTCGAGCGAACTGATTCTGTTCTTAATATCTTCGGCGCCCCAGATCTTGGGGGGACTTGGAAGGTGATAACAAGCCAGGAAATCGAGGCGGTAATGGCAAGGACAAGGAAAACGCGGTCAAAAGTGTTCAGGAGCGCGCCCGGCTTTTTCATTTGTTAGGGCCCTCCGCGTCCTCGGGTTTGTCGACATCGGCGTCGGCTTTGGGCCGAAATTCCTCCGGAAGCTTGGTTTCGTCGAAATCCAGCACAACAAGGGTAAGTTCGATATCGGCCATTGGAAGGGCGTAACGATCCAGGATCTCCGCTTTTCTGCGCTTGATGGAGATGGAGGAAACGAAGAAGAACAGCGACGAGTTGAGGAGTTCATTCACAATCCCGGGAACCGCGCCCTCAGGGGCCGCAAGCTCGACCTTGATGTTCCACATCGCGAAGTAATAGAATGGCTCCATCACAGGACGCGTGTCCAAGTACCTGGGATCTTCGATCGAGACATCCGGAGGCGGAACGATTCCGAGCTGCCTGACGGCCTTTACGGCGGAAATTCGCGCAGGCAATTCAGCAGCCTGATCTCCTGTTTCGGGGACGAACTTCCAGCCAGCAAGAAGCAGCGGCTTGCTGTTATAGGCTGTCAGACATTCATAGATTGCGGAGGAAATCCAGAATCGCTTCTGAAGCCCCGTGATCGAGTCTCTGGACAACTCATTTTTGTCGAAGTACTGGAATCCTGAGTTCTCCTTGACCAGTGGAACCGCGTACGCGCCCTTGTCACGGGCTACGGAAAGGACAATATCTCTCTCGGTTTCGTACTTGGAACGATAGCGGTTCAGGTCGATAGCATTGATGTCGCGGGTATAACCGGAGTCGGCGAAAAGCAGCTCGAACCGGGTCCTTACGTTCTCTCTATCATAGTTATCGAGCACCATTTTCCGGATATCGCGATCGTAGTCGTCTGACAGCTTCTTTGCCAACTCAATGGCCTGTGACGTAGGTAGAAGGGGATGCGCATTGTACTTGGTGACCTCGCCCTGCCTCTTCTCAAGGTTGGTATAGACGACCTGAAGTGCCTGCCACTTGCCATATGTAATGAAAAAGAGCACAGCCACGCCAATGACTGCACTGGCGGCGACGACCCAGAAAAGCCAGCGCTTGAAGAACCTCATTTGGCCTCCTCAGGACTTTCGGACTCGGCAGGTTTGTTCCATTCCCCATCGTAGGGCGGGATCTCGACGAGGAAAGTGATCTCGAAGTCGATTCCCTGAACAGAACCGCCGGGGAGGTCCATGGCGATCTCTTTCCAGTCAGTGGATATCTTGACGTCCTTGAAGCCGCCACCCATCTTCTCGATGCTGGAGCGCAGGGCCTCCACCGACGACAGCTTTTCCGCGCCGAGTCCCGCGATTGCCTCGCCTGTGATTTCGCACTTGAGCCAACGTGTAATCCTTGACGGCTCGAGAGTAGCCAGAATGCGCTCGTCTTCGGGGCTTGTCGAAGTGGGCTTGGCCTTCCAGATTACCAGGTGTTCAATAGTGGTAATTGTCGCATTACCAAGAGAGAGAGCCCACTCGTTCAGTTTCTCACGCGTGTCGTCAGAGATGCTGATGGATTTGAGCCAGACTCCGGAGGCGGACTTGCGGGTTTCGGCGACAGCAGCGAGGGTGGAGTTGATTGCCGTGTAGGACGCTGTCCGGCCGGAAGTGTAAGAGGCGAGGTTCTTTGCCTGGAGGATCCGGGGCGGGATATTGGAAAGAACCGCTTTGAGCTTCTTATCGTTATCCTGCACGCCCATCAGGGCTTCCTTGAACTTAGTCTCGTGAAATCTGGCCGTATCCAAGCGGGCCTGGACCAGGAAATACGCCCAGAGAACGACTGCCCACAGAAGGATCACACCGAGCGCGACAGGAATCCGCTTGTCGGCGAGAAGGTTATCGAGTTGAGCATCCGAGGGAAGCAGATTGGTGTCGTACTTTCCCTCTCCAAGGCCCTGCAGGGCCATGCCCATCGCACAAGAAAGCTGCCTGCAGTCCTCGGCAAAGACATCTTCAGGTCCAACCAGCGTGTATTCGATCCTTTTGGGCGCACCGGTTATGAAAACCGGAAGGCGGGTATCCGCCTCAAGCGACCGAAGGCCCTTTTCGAATGAGAACCCGCGGCCGGTCACAAACAGGGTTGCAGGTTCGCTCGAAGGATTCTGAGCACGGTAGAAGCCCAGCGAACGAGTAGTCTCGGCCACGAGGTTACGGATTGCCGGGTCAACCCCGGCGGTAACAGCCTGGGAATCCGCGGTGAGAATGGACTTCTTCTCCTCCTCTGCTTCAAGGAAGGAGGAACGGGAACGCTCGGCGATCGCCTCGGTAAGATGCATACCCGCGAACGGAAGCGCACGCAGCCAAAGATCAGTGCGGTCCGCGATAACCAGCTCGCTGTATCGCGCACCGACGTTCAATACTGCAATGGCCTTGTCAGGCTGCAATTCGTAGGAGAGATAGTTCAGCGAAGCGATATGGGTAAGCTGGATGCCGACGACACGCATCATCGCTTCAGAGCAGAACCTCAGAAGTGGCTCGACAATCTGCTTTTTCACAGCGAAGAGCGCGACTTTACGGCCCTGAGATACGTCCTCGGGCGCCGATATCAACTGGTAGTCCCAGATAACCTCGTCGAGTTTGAAAGGTATCTGCTGCTGGGCTTCGTAGCCCATCAACTCGGGGATTTTGCTGATCGGGCAGGGAGGAATCTTGACTACTCGCTGGAAGCTCAGAGAGCCTGGGACGGAGATAATCACTTTCTCGCCGATAAGGGACTTACGGCCGGCAAGACCGATAAGCGCCTTCCGAATCGCGTCGAGGATCTTATCCTCTTCCCTTCCGACATAGGAAAGGTCGCGAATGTCGTAGTCGGCGAGCCTGATTTTGTCCTTGTTTCGCACGAGCTTTACGGCCCGCACGGCGGAGGAGCCTATGTCGATAGCCCAAATGGATTTACGCGCCAAGGGCAACTCCCTGAAAGAACGGGGATTATAGAACTGCTGGGAGGCAAGTCAACCAAAAACGACACTACAGGTCAGTCGGTACGGCCCTTTCGGGCTGCATCGGCCAAGGCCTTCTCAAGGTCAGAATCAGTATAACCCTCTGTGATTTCTCCGCCAGTCGTAAAGTACAGGAAGGCCCGAGCGGACTTGACGCCAAGAAGTGACCGGGCCGCGACCGAGTACAGGGCAGCCTGGTAACAATACGCGTCAAGAGATTTTCGTTCGCGCGGGGGATTCCCGCTCTTGAAGTCAACGATCACGGCTGAGTCGCCCGATACGGAAAGCAGGTCCATTCGACCGCGGAGGAGGTATCCATGCCATTTCAGAAGGAACGGATATTCGCTGTAAAGCCGGGCGCCGGCGACATTGACAAGCGGAAGCACACCGGCAATGGTCCGCTCATACGCGCGGAGGAGACTCTCCCGCAGATTCCCCGGAACAAGACCGAGAGCGATCGTACGGTCAATCTCATCGGAAGGTGCCTGCGGCCTTCGCTGAAGAAGGAGGTGCAGGGCACTTCCGAAAACAAGCCCCAGAGATTCGCGAGGCCCATCGGAAGACTTCTCAGGAACTGTGGATTGAGCGTCTTCCCCGCCAGCGAGCAAAGCCGCGAGCGAGACAACTCCGATGGGAACGGCCGGTGCGGAAAGGGCAGCGGGTGGCCGGGATGGCTCAGGCGGGCGAAGCGAGTCGAAAACGCCCTTAATGACCGCAGCATCGCTGAATTGCGCGGGGGGCGGAGCGGATGCAAGGCGGATTTCCGCCTCCGATTCCCCGCACGGGAACTTCCGAACCGCGCCAGGCTCAACCCGAAGATCCGGGAGGATAGATGCGGCGATTCTCGCGAGGAAGCTGCCCTTGCTGAATTCGATCCCGGCTTTCCCGCTCTGGCAAGAACCCAGAATCGTTAAGCGATCCCGGGCGCGCGTACAGGCGACGTAATAGAGGCGCAATTCCTCGGAACTTTCTACTGCGGCACGGGTATCCCGGGCCGTCTGCGACCAGAATCCCCTCAACGAGGATTTTCCGTCCTGCCCAGGCAACTGAGCAATTTCGGGCATTTCCTCGATAACGGCGTCGCGGGCAATCCCCATGTCAGGGATAGGAATCCTGCCAATGTCCGGCATGGTGACGAAGCGAACCTCGCCGTCATTATGGCCACGGTTTTTCCCCTTGCCCGCCCCGATAACCACTACCGTATGGAATTCGAGCCCTTTCGAAGCATGGATTGTCAAGAGGTTGACGCGGCCCGGCACCATTGCGCCGGGACCTGAGGCGGAGAGCCTGCCACCGGTGATGAAGTCAGCGAATTCGGATACTCCCCTGCCCGATTCGGCGAACTGGTCAGCAAAGGCGCGCAAGCACAAAAGATTCTCGATCGCGACAGAGCCATAGTCAGTGGCAGCATAGCAGAGGGGGACACCGCATGCTTCGAACAATTCGTCCAGCGCCTTGTCCAACGGCCGGGTCGCAAAGCAGGCGCGCATGCCGGAGAGAAACGCAGAAGCGTGAAGAAGGCACAGCCGATCCCCGGTTTCCAGGCGCCCGGGATCGACTCCGGACAGTTTGTCGGCCAGCGAGTCACCCGTTGCCCTTGAGATGACAAACAATGCGGCATCTGACAGCCCGCACATAGGGGACCGCAGGAACTGGGCGACGTGGTAGTCATCGCGGTCAAGAACGGCCCTGATGGCTGCTGAAACGTCCGATACTTCCTGTCGGGAAGAAAAATCGTCTCCGAGCTTGAGAGAAAAGGGAATGCCAAGGCGTGCAAGATGGGGGACAAGCGCCGAAAGATCGGAATGGGTTCGCGCGAGAACGGCGATACCACGCTCCGGCAGGCAAATCCGGCCGTCAACTCGACATAGACGGTCTACCTCCTCCGCAGCCACTGCGGCCTCAGAGGCCGACTCAGGGGAGATCACGATGCTGACTGCGCCGGGCGACGATTCCCCCTGCATCCTACGCCCGGTCCCCATCGGCAAATGGCGGACGCCCTGGACGTTCAGCAGGGAATCACCAAAGAGCGGAGCGAAGACAAGATTGCAGAAGTCAATGACCGCCGGAAGGCTGCGGTAGTTGTTCGACAGCTCAAGCGTGCCCGCTTCGACCTCGGATGCGGAGGAATCGAACAGAGCGACATCCGCTCCTCTGAAGGCATAAATCGACTGCTGGGCATCGCCAACAAGGAAGAGCCTGTCGGGAACCGGCCTTCCATCGGATCCCGTTGCGAGCGCCTTGACGATACGCCACTGCGAGAAATCGGTGTCCTGGAATTCGTCAACAAAGATGTGGTCATACCGGGCCGCAAGAGAGCGAAGGACCTCTGCACCTTCAGCGGACTCGCACAGGAGTTTTTCAACCGCTCGCTGCAAGTCCTGGAAATCCAGCGCGCCCTCCTTCAACACGTCAAAGCGCTCGCGGGCAAGAAGGAGAAGCCGACAGAAGCCCTTGAACAACTTCACTTCGAAGCCGGCAAGAAGACTGAACCTTCGCGCCTTGACCAGCCCCAACAGAAGGGCGCCTATTTCATCGGCAGCGGCGATGATTTCCGGCCTGTCGAAGCGTTCAAGGCCGCGTTTCTTTGCCTCGGACCTGAACGACGCAGCTTTGCGGGGTTCCAATCTCAGGGTAAGGAACGTTGCCGAAAGATCAGCGAGATGACCCTCGATATCAGACACCGGGATTCCGAGCAACGCTGCAAGAGGCTCGGGGTGCGCCACGACAGGCGGCGGTGAAAACGGGGGCAGGGAGTCTCGACGGGATTTGTCGAAGGCGTCGGCGAGGTCCGGTTGAGACAAAGCTGACGACAGGAGATTGGCCAGGCTCCCGGGCTCAACGCTCTCCAGCACCAGCGACACAGGACCAGCGTCTTCGCCAAAAGACGCCAAATCCTCCACGGCAGACTCAATTGCCTCAAAAACGGCCTGGCCGCGTAGTTCTGCCGACACGACCGCGTCAAGTACGGTGAAATCGGGTTCGACCCCTGCGAGGGAAGCATTTTCGAGAAGCAGCGACCTGCAGAAGCTGTGAAATGTCGAGATGGGAAGGTTCGGAACGCCGATGAGAAGACGCCGCAGATTCGCCTCGGCCGCAGCATCGCCAGCAGCGCGAGCTGCTTCCCCGGCTTTCTTGATTTCCCGTGCGATACGGGCACGCATCTCGCCCGCCGCCAACTCGGTAAATGTTATCGCGAGCAGATTCTTACCCGCGAGGTATTTCCCGAAGTAGCGGTTGACCAGTTCACGCGTCTTTCCTGCGCCGGCACAGGCGCGGACAAGCAGATTTCCATTGGATGAGGGTATCGTGCTCATTCCTCATCCTCCGGTTCTTCGGGACCCGCCGCGCCACGGTAGAGAACCAGGTCAGGGGGAAACTCGCCAGCTTGCACTGCGGAAAGCGGATTGCAGAGGCTCCGGCACAAAGAAGAATAGCCGCATGACCCGGACAAGTCCTGCTCGAACACCCGATTCAGTCTGCCTTGTGCCCATGTGGCCAGTGCGAGGGGCAACAGCCGCTCGAAAGAGCTTCTTCCCTCATTTATATAGGAATCGAAATTCTTCGGACTCATCCTGCCCGTGCTTCGCTTGACGTCCCGGCCAAGGGAATAATGGCAGAACAACACGTTGTCCGTCTTGAAACTGAGGGAAACGAGAGCGGCATAAAACTGGAGCTGAGTAGAGCGCCCGCTCTTGACATTCTTGTGGGCAGGCGGCGTTGTCGTCTTGTAATCCACCACCCAAAGAGAATCCCCGCTGCCCCGGTCGATTCGGTCAATGCGCCCCTTGAGTTCGATCGTGCCCGAAGGAGTCACAATCCCGCCGCGGACATCCTTCTCAACAGCCATAGGAAGGAACGGGACTTCTCTCTCGTACTCAATGAACCGCCTAAGAGCCTTTGTGGGTTCACCCGTCGCGAGCCCCAGTGAAGCTGCCCAGTTCAGCAGGTAGGGAGCGGATCCGGTCTCGCGCAGTTCCGAAACGATCCGCTTCAGCGCTTCGAGCATCCGGGGCTCGGGGTTGGACAGAAGTTGCTCAAACCGTGCCCTATCGCCGTTGATGTCCCTGTAGAACTCGGCTGCAATACGATGGAGTATGAGTCCCTTCTCATCCGCTGGCAGAAGCTGTTCGCCTGCATCAACCGGAGTCGAGGTGGCGAGCATGTGCCGAAAGAAGAACCTCAGGGGACAGACCAGCAGGTGCTCGATGTCCGTCACATTGATTGTCCGGCGCATTGACGCGCCGACATCGGCCAGAGAGGCCACATAGGGCGCATCGGCCAGTGCCCCTGCGAATGCGCTCAGGGGCGTGGAAGTGCGGATGCGCTCAGCCAAGGCGCCGCGAAGCGCTTGCGAATGACCGGGGCCGGAAGAAGCAGCCTGCTCCGCCGCGCGCGACCAACGGTCGGAGCCAAAGGCGCAGGACCCCAGGGCGGAAGCGCTCCCCCAGGGAGAAGTCGCTGATGTGCTGGGCGAGACCTCCACTTTGTCGGAGGAGTACCCGGCCGGTTGCTCGAAACTGAAATAAAAGGACGGAGCAAGCGCGCGATAGCCCTTGGCGCGAGGAGCGGAAAGGACCACTTTTTCGGCGCGCCGGGTGAGGAGAAAGTAAATGTGTTCGGACTCCTGCGCCCGGTCGGGAACGGAGATGCCCTCGCAGTCAGCCAGCGCGGGAAAGAACGGGACAAAGGACCGCGAGAATGGGAACGCCTCTTCGTTGAGTCCGCCAATGAACAAGTGCTTTCTGAGCAGATGGCGGCCGGACAGAAGAGATGCCACAGCCACGGCATCCGGCACGGGAACAGCGGTTGGGGCAGCGTCCATTCCATCAACCGCGAACAGAGCAGCTTCCGGCGGGGAAATCCCGGGGACGGCCCGAAGGACGGGGAGGATCTCGTCACACAGGCTCGCGGCCAGGACGGCGAGTTTGGCGTGACACGGGCCAAGAATGGGATGGGCTGCAACGCCCTCGAACGCCTGTCGGAATTCGCCAGCCTTTGCCGCAGAAGCCATGGCAAGGAGATTGAGAAAACCGGCAAGAGCCGCGCAGAAACCTGATACTTCGCCTCCGGATCGCGACGATGGCAAATGGGAAGCCCTGTGGGATGGTTCAGCCAGAGCACGGGAAAGCTCAGCCATTCTGCCTGACCAATCGAGCAATGTCCCCGACCGCCGGAGGCGTGCGCGACGGAGGATTGCCCGCACTTCATCGCGCGTCAACGATGCTCGGTCTGAGTATTCTGCGCAGGCTATCAATTCGATCAGAACCGGGTCGGCGTGATGCCGAAGCAGTCTGACAATGCGCTCAAGCGCCTGGAAGGCGGGGGAGCGCGAGGCGGAAGGCTGATTGACCAGGGAGAACGGCACCCCGAGCCTCTCCATAAATGACAAGAGTTCCTGCACGTTCGCGCCAACGGCAGGGAAAAGCACTGCGATATCGCCTGGAGAAACTCCGGATGCGAGCAATCCCGCGGCCCACTCGGCGGCAGCGGCGGCCTCATCGCGGGAGGATTCGTACAGCGAGAACGAGGGCGCTGGCTGACGGGGTTGGTCGGTTTTAAGGACCTCGAAGCCATCGAAGAGCGCGAACACAGAGGCGAGCGCAGGATGAATTTCCGATGCGCATGACAGGCCGGGGTTCGGACCGGGAAGTTCAAGAAGCTGACGGTAGTTGTCGCCGAAACTTCGGGCAATCTCGCCCAAAAGATGTGCCTGGGCGGCGGTTATGGAGTAGAATCCAGCGGTGAAGACGAAGTCGTAGGATGGGCGCAGTACTTTGATGACTCGAATGGCAGCGGACAATACCCCTGAAGGATC
>JBAZOJ010000016.1:0-27739 GCA_041648755.1 Candidatus Brocadiia bacterium | reverse complement strand
ATGGCAGGACAACTACGATGTCATCGTTTCCGCCAGGGAACTTGGCCTGCAGACCTGCTGCGGCGGGCTGTTCGGGCTGGGCGAGAGCATAGAGCAGCGGGCGATGTTTCTGGACGAACTGCGGAACCTGTCGCCGGACGGGATACCCATCAATTTTTTGATCCCGGTGGCGGGCACCCCGCTTGAGGGCACGACAATCATAGACCCTGACAGCGCCCTGAGGATTATTGCCGCCGCGCGGCTCGCGATGCCCGACAAGGAAATCATCATCTGCGGCGGTCGTTGCGAGGTTTTGAGGGACAGGCTCGCGGAGGTATTCGCGGCGGGAGCGGATGGCCTGATGACAGGCGACTACCTGACGGTCAGGGGCAGTTCCCCTGACGTGGATCGGGCTTTGCTGAGGCGCGCGGGCCTGGATTACCGGGCGAAGGGAATACGGCTATGAAAGTAGCGGTTGCGATGAGCGGCGGAGTGGATTCGAGCGTAGCGGCGCTTCTTCTGCTGCGCGCGGGCAATGAAGTTGCGGGGTTCACGCTACGGCTGTTCGACGGCCCCAAGACAGACAGCGCGGTGGCCGACGCAGCGGAGGTCTGCCGACGGATCGGCATAGCGCATCGCGAGATTGACCACAGAAAAGAGTTCAGCGAAATTGTGATCGGGAACTTCGGGCGGCAGTACGGATTCGGGCGCACCCCGAACCCATGCGTGCGCTGCAATGAGTTCATTAAATTCGGCCTGTTGCGCAATGCAACAACCGCCGCAGGCTTTGAGTTCCTGGCAACGGGACACTATGCTTCGATCCGACTTGCTGAGGACGGCCAATGGGGGCTGTTCCGCTCCAGGAAAGCCGCCAAGGATCAGTCCTATATGCTCTATCGGATTGACCCGACGGCACTGCACCGCACGCTGTTTCCTCTGGAACTGCTTTCGAAAAGCGAAGTGCGCACTGCCTCGCGCGAAGTCGGCCTGACTGTGCATGAACGGCCTGAAAGCCAGGATGTCTGCTTCATCGACGGCAGCTATACGGATTACCTTGTCGCCGCCGGAATCGTCGAGGAACCGGGCGAAATCGTGGATACAAGCGGACGCATAGTCGGCAGGCACACGGGAGTCTCCAGGTTCACAATCGGGCAGCGGCGCAACCTCGGTCTGCCCGGCGGGGGGATCCCGTTTTACGTGATCGCCATCGAACCTTCTTCACGGCGGGTGGTCGTGGGGGTCAAGGCGGACGTGTTTTCCACCGATTTCAGTATCGATGATGCGAAGTGGCTCGTGGATGTTGCAGAGGGTGTACCATTCGAATGCACCGTGAAGGTGAGATATCGGACGCCCGGTAAGGTCGGCACGGTCACTCCGTTGGGGCAGGGCGCTTCGGTACGCCTCCACGAGCCCCAGGATGCTATTGCGCCCGGCCAGTCGGCGGTATTCTACGCGGGCGACAGGGTTCTTGGCGGAGGGTACATCGAGCGGGTCACTCCACGCAGGAGCAGCCAATGAACATGGCCATTGTCGAGAAGATCAACCATCTCAGGCGCGAGCGGGATGCAGTCATTCTGGCGCATTACTACCAGCGGGCGGAGATCCAGGACCTGGCGGACTTCGTGGGCGACTCGCTGGCGCTTTCAAGGACCGCGGCGGGAACGCGGGCGAAGGTGATAGTGTTCTGCGGCGTGGACTTCATGGCCGAGACTGCGGCGATTCTATGCCCGGACCGGATCGTGCTTCATCCTGATCCGTCGAGCGGCTGCCCGATGGCTGACATGTGCAGCGCGCGCGAACTGCGTGAACTCAAGGCCCGTGTGCCGGATGCCAAGGTCATCTGCTATGTGAATTCATCCGCCGAGGTGAAGGCCGAGAGCGATATCTGCTGCACATCATCGAACGCGGCCGCGATTATGGCAAGATTCGGCAACGACGTGCCGTTGATATTCGTGCCTGACAGGTGGTTGGGGGAATACACGGCGCGCAAAGCTGGCCGGACCAACCTTCGGTGGGCGAATGCGTCAGGCGGGGATATGAAGGAAGAAGGCAGCGGGGCGCCGGTGTACCTGTGGTCGGGATATTGCCCGACGCATCATCACATTCTTCCGGAATTCGTGGAGAGGATGAAAGCCGAGCACCCCAGTGCGATGGTGGCCGTGCATCCGGAATGCCGCCGGGAAATCACGGCAATGGCGGATTTTGTGGGCTCGACCGCGCAGATTCTGGAATACTGCCAGGCTTCACCGGCGACGGAATTCATCATCGGGACCGAAATCGGGATCCTGCATCCGCTACGCGTGGCAAACCCCGGCAAGACGTTTTATATCGCAACACCCATTGCGGAGTGCCCGAACATGAAGCTGATCACACTGGAAAAGCTGCTGTGGGCGCTTGAGGATTGCGCGCCAAGGGTGATTGTGGAGCCGAAGCTTGCGGCAGCCGCACGTATCCCGATTTCGAGGATGCTTCAGCGGATCTGAGTGCGCTTCCTCACGGGGATCTGAATTTCCGTAACGTACTTGGAGGGGTCAACCGGATCGTTGGGGCCGGGACCGCTGATGTAGAGTTCCCTGTAGGGATCGAGGGTTTCGTACTGATTAACGGCGCACCAGCGCAGAACCTCATCGTAAGATTTTCCGATTGTGTCGTATGATCCGCGATGCAGGATGCAGGCGCAATCCATTTCATCCGTGGGCATAATCCGGATGCCGGACGAGCCGAGAACCTTTTGCGTAACCGGGACCCCGATCATGTAGTTGAACTTCATTTTCTGGTCAACCGGCTTGCTGGAAAAGAAGCCCGTGAAGGACCCGTCAATGGGCGCCTGAGTGGTGACCAGCCACGTCACCAGTTCTCCCTGGTGAAGAGGGAAATTCTGTATGGTGTCATACACCTTGACAACCGCGAAGCGCATCGCGGGGACCTTGTGAAGCTGGACGCCATCGTAATCTTCCACCTTGTAGGTGTTGACGACTTTGGAGCCACCGGGGCTGCAAGAAGCCAGAATGGCCATAGACAGGGCCAGCAGAACAAAGGCGAGCTTTTTCATGTCTTTCTCCCTATGGGGTATTATACTAGCAAACTCACACAAGCAAGCAGCAACCTTATTTGGCGGAGAACCAGCCATGAGAACAGAAACCGTTCCGCAGGACCTGTGGCAGTTGAGCGTAAACACGATCAAGTTCCTGTCGATAGACCAGGTCGAGGCAGCCAAGTCCGGGCATCCGGGTATGCCTATGGGATGTGCGGAGATTGCCTTGACGCTATTTGCGGGATTCCTGCGGTACAATCCGGCCGATCCCGGCTGGGGCGGACGAGACAGGTTCGTGCTGTCGGCAGGGCATGGCTCGGCTCTGCTGTATTCGATGCTCCACCTCGCTGGCTATGATCTTCCGATGGCCGAGCTCCGGCGCTTCCGCCAGTGGGGCAGCCATACTCCGGGCCATCCCGAGCACGGATGGACACCGGGCGTCGAGACCACCACGGGCCCCCTTGGGCAGGGCTTTGCCAATGGTGTTGGAATGGCGCTCGGAGCCAAAATCCTGCAGGAACGCTTCAAAGTCAACGGGTTCAATCCGTACGACTACAAGATCTACGGGATTGTCTCGGACGGCGACCTCATGGAGGGCATCTCTCAGGAAGCGGGCTCCATCGCCGGACACCTCGCTCTGGACAACCTGATTTACATTTATGACTCGAACCAAATATCCATCGAGGGGAAGACTGAGATCACGTTCACGGAAGATACCAGTCGCCGGTTTGAGGCGCTGGGCTGGGCTGTCTGCGGTGTTGACGGCCGAAACCGGCTGGAGATTGCCGCAGCACTCGATTGGGCGCAGAATGCCGGGAAGCCCGTGTTGATAATTGCCCGCACCCACATCGGGGACGGCTCACCGGGCAAGATGGACTCCAGCGACTGCCATGGTGCGCCCCTTGGCCCTGCGGAAGCCGCAGCCACGCGCAAGAACCTGCAGTGGGCATATGAGCCTTTCTATGTGCCTACCGAAGTCTATGAGCTATTCACGAGGCGCAGAGCCGAGATCGAGCCGGAATACCTGCAATGGAATCAGCTCTTGCAGTCGAAGATCCTGTCAGACGAAACGAAGCGCGAGGAATGGACAGGCTTCTTCGAACACAAGTCGCCCGATGACCTTGAGGCACGATTCCTTGCGGCAGTGAAGGGCATTGACAAACTGGCTACCAGGGCCGCTTCGGGAAAGGTGCTGCAAGTTGCAGCCGACCTGATGCCAGCCCTCCTTGGAGGATCCGCCGACCTGGCGCCCTCGAACAACACGACGCTTACGAAGTACGGGCATATCGATACCGGCAAGTTCGGCGGTCGTAACCTGCATTTCGGCGTGCGCGAACATGCCATGGGAGCCATCTGCAACGGCCTGGCGCTCTCGGGGTTCGTTCCCTACGGGGCAACGTTCCTTGTGTTCTCGGACTACATGCGCACCCCGATCAGGCTTTCCGCACTGATGAGGATCGGCGTGGTCTGGGTGTTCACCCATGACAGCTTCTGGCTTGGAGAGGACGGGCCGACACACCAGCCTGTGGAGCATCTTGCTTCATTGCGCGACATCCCTGCATTGCGCGTCATGCGTCCGGCGGACGCACGGGAGACCGCGCTATGTTGGGCTATTGCGCTGAGATATCGTGAAGGCCCTACGGCGATGCTGCTCAGCAGGCAGAACCTGCCCACGCTGGACGAAACGAAATTCCCGAATGTGCTTTGCTCCAAGGGCGCCTACGTTCTTATCGAGCCTGCGAAGCGCGATGTGACGATTCTTGCAAGCGGCTCCGAGGTCTCGCTGGCCCTTGCCGCGGCCGATGAACTGGCGAAAGTCGGGGTAACGACAGCCGTAGCGAGCATGCCGTGCATGGAGATATTCCTCGAGCAGGAAGCATCCTACCGCGAGAAGGTCCTGGGCGAAGCACCGAGGGTCGTCATCGAGGCGGCATTCCCCTACGGGCTCCGTCTGCTGGCGCCGAACGGGCTTCTGATCACCCGCGATACATTTGGCGAATCCGCACCCGCGGAGGTCCTTGCCGAGAAGTTCGGGTTCACTCCCGCCGCGGTTGTACGCAAGGTGCTCGATTTTCTGGGCAAATGACGGGAGACAGCCATGCAAGTAGCATTTGTCGGACTCGGTCGGATGGGCATGAACATGGTAAGGCGGCTCCTGCTGGGAGGCCATGAGGTCGTCGCGCACACCCGCTCACGCGACAAGGTGGACGCTGCACAGAAAGAAGGGGCTCGCCCCTGCTACGACCTCGACTCGCTGCCCTCGATGCTTGAGCATCCGCGGATCACATGGATCATGGTCCCTGAGGGAAAGCCGGTGGATGATGTCATCGAGGCCATCACCCCGAATCTGGAGAGCGGGGATATCATCATTGACGGCGGCAACTCAAATTGGCGCGACAGCGTTCGAAGGCATGATTCCCTGGCCGAGAGCGGAATCAAGTTTATGGATGCCGGAACCAGCGGCGGGATATGGGGCCTGGAGGTTGGCTACTGCATGATGCTGGGCGGCGACAAGCCGGTATTCGAGCATTGCGAGCCCCTTTTCAAGACCCTCGCGCCGCCGGACGGGTATCTTTACTGCGGTCCGGCCGGAGCCGGACATTTCGTCAAGATGGTGCACAACGGGATTGAATACGGTATGCTTCAAGCGTACGCCGAGGGCTTTGAAATCCTGCAGGCCTCCAGGTACGATGTTGACCTGCATGCGGTGTCGCACCTGTGGAACCAGGGAAGCGTTGTGCGCTCGTGGCTGTGCGAACTGGCTGAGAGGATGTTCGCCGAAGACCCGCACCTTGAGAACCTGCGCGGATACATAGAGGATTCGGGCGAAGGCCGGTGGACCGTGGCCGAGGCCATTAACGAAAACGTCCCGGCGCCGATCATTACGCTGTCTCTGTTGATGAGGTTCCGGAGCCGTCAGCAGGACTCGTTCAGCGGCAAAGTAATCGCCGGGCTGCGCAACCAGTTCGGCGGACACGCCGTGAAGACAGACGATAAATAGCTGCACGGGCAACAACCAGCGGGAGAGACATGCTTCTGAAGGAAGTCCTGACCGCGAGACAGATTCCATCCTGTTCCTTTGTGATCTTCGGCGCGAGCGGAGATCTCACGGCGCGCAAACTCATCCCCGCCCTGCACGTGCTCTTCTGCCTGGGATTTCTCCCCAGCCCTTTCAAGATTGTGGGGACATCGCGCAAGCCGTCTTCGACCGATGAGTTTCGTGTGTACGCGCGCGACAGCGTGGCGAAGTTCTCGCGCATGGCTTCCGCTCCCTCTGAACAGACTGATGCGTTTCTGGATCTTATATCCTTCGCCTGCGCAAATCCTGTCACAAGCGATGGTTTCGACGAACTGGCCGAACACCTGTCGTCCGAGGGAATGCCCGCAAACAGGTTGTTCTACCTTGCGACTCCTCCCCCCGAGTTCGAGCCCATTGCCGCGGCACTTGGCGCGAAGGGCCTTGTGCATGAATCCGGCAACTCCACCCCGTGGGCTCGGATAATCGTGGAAAAGCCGTTTGGCCGGGATCTGGCGTCCGCCCGGGAACTCAATCGGAACCTGCAGAGCTTCTTCACCGAGGATCAGATTTACCGCATAGACCATTACCTTGGCAAGGAGACAGTCCAGAATTTCCTGGTGTTCCGCTTTGCCAACGCGATCTTCGAGCCACTTTGGAACAACCGTTACGTGGACCATGTGCAGATCTCAGTGTGCGAGAACATCGGGGTGGGCTCGCGGGGGCAGTATTACGACCATGCGGGCGCATTGCGGGATATGGTGCAGAATCACATTCTGCAGGTGCTTTCTCTCATTGCGATGGAGCCGCCATCGACATTCGGTGCGTCCTCGGTCAGGGGCGAGAAGATCAAGGTTCTTAACGCGTTGCGTCCCATTGCGCCGGATGAGGTAACAAAGAGCGTGATCCGGGGCCAGTATGGGACCGGGTTCTTCCTCGGCGAGCACTGCAAGGGGTACCGCGAGGAGAACGGGGTCGCGAAGGACTCGGTCACGGAGACCTATGTCGCGCTGAAATTGCTCATCGACAACTGGCGCTGGGCAGGGGTTCCATTCTACATTCGCACGGGCAAGCGTATGCCCAAGCGAGTCTCAGAAGTCTCGGTGCACTTCAAACCGGTTCCTCACTTCCTGTTCCGCGATGTGGCTGAACAGATGAAGGACAACCTACTGGCGCTCCGAATCCAGCCGGAGGAGGGCATCTCGCTGCTTGTGGAGTGCAAGGTGCCCGGCCTGAAGATACGCTTGCAGCCTGTGAAGATGGATTTCGACTACGGCGGTGCGTTCGGTGCACCGTCGCCCGACGCATACGAGCGTCTTTTGCTTGACGCAATATCTGGCGACATGACGTTGTTCACGCACGAAGACGAAGCTTACCGGACCTGGACATTCCTCGAAGGGATCATGGCGGGCTGGGCCAAGCTGCCGCCGCCGATGTATCCGAACTACGCGGCGGGCTCGTGGGGCCCCGATGAGGCAGAGCAAATGCTGGCGCAGGATGCGCGCACATGGCGGAGGCCCTGATGGGCGAGGTTCTTCGCAGCCGGTTCACCGACTTCCGCATCGAGCATCTTCATGACTCGATCGCCGAACTGGCGGCAGCGTTCGACAGGGAGGAATTCGGCGGGCACTCGCGCAAGAGCTTTGGAGCCCTGGCCGTCTACGTTGCCGGCAACCGGAAGTGGGCGAGGACGGCGGAGTTTTTCAGAGGACTCCAGATCAGCTATCCCATTCGGCTGATCATCATTGGACAGGGGGGCGAATTCGGCTTCCCAGCTACTCCGCAGCTCCGCGTTACCTGCGCGATTCCGACGCCCGGAAGAGAACCGTTCTGCGTGGAGGAGATCCTTCTGCCGGTCGAGCCGGAGACCGCCGGCACTTTGAACGACATCTCCTCGCTGTCCGATTCGGATCTTCCTCTCTTTTTCCTCCCCGCAGCGCATGTTCCGGAGGCGATTTACGATGGCCTGCGAGGCAGAGCCGAGGCGCTGATAATCCCGTTGGCCGGAATGCTGGCCAGTGGGCGGGAAGCGGCGATGCGCGACAGTTTCATAGCGGCCCGGGGATTCCGGAAGGTTATTGACCTCAGATGGCCTGCGGCACTCGCGGCAGGACGCCGGATATCCCAAGGGAATCTGTTCCCGGTTTCCGATGACATGGAAGTGCACTATTCCTCCGGTCCGGTGGGGGAACACACAGCGGTCTTGATGACAGCTCTCCTGGCCCTGATGGGGGGAGAGTCTCCGGTGTCGTCAGCCGTTCCGCTTGAAGAGGGCTACGCGGTTTTCAGGACTGACGGATCGGCGCTTGTCACGCGGCCCGATCCTGAAATGCCGAAGGGCCAAAGCGGGATCAGGTCACTTGTAAACTCCGACCGGCAGATCACATGGGAGACGCCGTTCGACCATTTCCATATCGGCGGACTTCAATCGCGCGACGTCACTCCGGTCAGGCGTAGGATGAGCCTCAGCGAAGCATTCGCGGATGTCCTTCCCGCCGTGGACAAGCAGATTCCGGAAGATGTGCTGGCTGAGGCTATCGAGATCTACAGCAGCGGGAGCCGGGCACTTTCCCGCGCGATTTTCCCCGAGCCGATTCAGGCGGCCATTGCCTGCGCGGGCGATCTTCGGGCAACGATCGGGTGCGCGATCCGGAAGCGGGGCATCGCCAACATTGCCCTGTCCGGCGGCGACACACCGAAATTGCTTTATGCTGCGCTGTGCGAGCAATGGGGCTCGGGGATTCCCTGGGAGAAGGTGCACCTGTATTTCAGCGACGAGCGGATGGTCCCCCCGGACCACGCGCGGAGCAACTACCTGCTTGCGAAGATCGACCTGATCGAGCCACTTGGTATCAAGGCGGAGAACATCCACAGAATTATTGGCGAGGCAGTGAACCTCGAAGAAGAATCATCCCGCTTCGAGCGAGAGATCACTCTGTTCGTATCGGCCGAGAAAGCAGGGCTACCGTCCTTTGACGCCATTCTGCTGGGGATTGGCACTGACGGGCACACGGCCTCCCTGTTCCCCGGAACTGACCTGCTGGCGGAGAAGAGCAGGCTTGTTGCGGCGGCGGAGTCGCCGACCGGGGAGAAGCGAATTACGATGACATTCCCGCTGATCAATGCCGCCCGCCGGGTCATATTGCTTGCCTGCGGGTGGAACAAGGCTGCCGTGGTAAAGGCAATGGGCGCGCGCGGACAGCACAAGGCCGATCTGCCGGTGCTACGGCTGAAGCCGCGCGGGCATTTGATCCTGTATATGGACAGCGCGGCCGCCGGGCCGACGGAGACGGATTTGTGACAAAAAAACGGGCGGCCAAGGCCGCCCGTTTGCATTAGCGAGCGTGGAGGAGTCTATTTGACCTCGATCCCTTCGGCTTTGCCGGTGAACATGTTTCTAAAGTGCTGAAGGAATCCTGTGATTGCCTTGCCGTTCTGTGCTACATCTCCGCCCTCGATCGCTACGAAGTAGAAGTCGCCGCCTGTGGTAAGGAAGCTGACAGTCTTTCCGTCAGAGGCCATGTCGGCCACATCGGCCGGAATCTTCAGCGCGGGGATCTGCTTGCACGCATCCGCCGTCAGCAGGTACAGCTCAGTTCCGCACAGGACCAGAACACCAGCGGCCGTGCGGGCCATCAGGGACGGGGCCTTGGCTGGAGCGGACTTCATTTTCCTTGCGGACGAGCCCTCGAACGAAGAGAAGTACCCGTCTTCGCAGTATGTGACTATGCCATCGGGTTCAAGGGTGGGACAGACGGCCAACAGGGATTTGCCGGATACCGGCGGCAGGATCTTCTTGATGGCGAACTTTCCGCCGGAAGCGTCGATCCTGGACCACGTACCGTCTTCATGCAAGGCAATTGCGACGGGCTTGGTCGAAGTGAGGAAGCGAACCTTCTTCAGCGGCGAATCTTTCAATGGAACGATGGCAAATGACTCGCCGAAGTCCCTTGACATGAGCACTTTGTCTTTCATGACGATGATCACGAACTGCCCGTCGGACGATGCCGCCATGCTGATGGGCATCTCCTTGACTTCCGCGAGCTTGTTGCCCTGGTTGAGTACTTCGAACGCGGGGCGGCCATCCCAGGCAAAAACGGGGGTCGCGATACCGTTGTTGAAGAACAGAATGGGCACGGGGCCTTCCGAGGGAGGAGCATCGCCGATAAGCACGGGGCAGGGGATGCCCTTGGCTTCGGCCAAGGGGGCGCGGTTTTCCCGCGAAATCGAGATCTTTTCGTTCCAGTTCAGCTTGAGATTTACGGTGTCCTCGTCGGTCTTCACGCGACCATCATAGTTGGCCGATGCAACCAGATTGCCTTCGACGAGAGCTTTCAGCATCGTGCTGTATGTCAGTAAAATCTTTCCTGTGAGCGGAACGGTTTCGGTAGTTGAGGTGCTGATGGGAAACAGGATGCCGCCCGAGAAAGTGATCTCGGCCGTAAAAGAGTCGGTCTTGAACGAAATAATCTTGCCGGTGGCCTTGTCGATAACGATCTGTATTGCCCGGTACGTCCAATCCGCTTTGGGCCTTCTGGGTGGCCTGTGCCGCTCAGGGAAAATGCCGTCCGGTGTCCGTGCATCGTCGGAAGGCTTTGCCGGGGTAACCGAGGCCCTTGCATCATCGAGCAACATGCGAGCACTCTTCATCAGGTCGTCGATGACGGCCGCGTTCGGATCCCACGAGAGATTCTTCACGATGGGTTGCTGAGGAAGCAAGTCGCGGTACGGGTCGCCCGAATCGATGGTCGCGATGGTGAGATCCAGCGATGGTATGGATGGGTACGGCCTGACGGCGGGAGGATCAGAAATCTTGGAGAAAAACTTCTTGCCCTTCAGAGTCGGGATCATCGTCGTGACGTTCTTGGTCGCGACTTGCGCCTTGAAATCGCTCGCGTTGTAGTATCGCACGCTTGACAGGCATCTGCCATCCTGATCCTGCTCCAGCGACTGCTGCCGGTAGTCGCCGAGGATGTAGTATTGGTAGTCATAAGCGTTGGGTGGCATGTTGTTGATAGAGGCCGAAACCGTCATATCGCCATCGGCCTGCATCTTGCCCTCGTAATAGGCGCCGATGGGGGAAGCGGGGACGAAGTTCTCCGTGTTATCGCCAGCGTTTTGCTCGGCGATGACCATCGAAAACGAAAGAGTGACAAGCAGAAGTCCGACAAGGGCGTTCCTGAACATTGTTCCTCCCGTTGTGCGAGAAAACAAGGGCACTTAACTGTTCTTACGGACGCTGGCGAAAACCGTTCCACTCTTGCCGGAATATTCGGGTGCGGGGCAGAAGGCTGATCGCAGCCGAACATCAACGAAAAAGGCCCGTCCCGATGAGGACGGGCCCTTTCAAGATACTACTTGATTAGAACTTATACATTACGCCGAAGAATGCGATGATGCCGTCGAGCTTGACATCAGTACCGGGCACCGGTTCCAAGCTCGCTCCTCTGTAGCCTGCCTCGACGAAGAACGTCCAGTTCTGGTACAGGTAGCCAATCCCGAGGGCAGCTTCATACCCGAAGGCGCTCTCGGAATTCGTGCCGTCATCTGCGCCGTACGAGCCAACGCCAGCTCTGACGTACGGCCGCCAAGAAGTTTCCTCGGACATCGGGAAGTTGAATACTCCCGACAGGACGAAAGAGGTAAAGTCTACGTCATCAGCAGTCCCCATTTCGGCATCAAGCCTTACGGCCCAAGTCTCGTTGATGTCAAACTGGCCGATGATGCCGTATGGAACGACACTGTCTTCTGTGTCCTTCGGCGTCCAATAGCCGATCTTTGCGCCGATCTCAAAACTCGAAGCGGAAGCCGACCCCATGCTGAATGACAGGGCAGCTACAAGAGCAAACGCGATGGCCAGATACTTCATGATTTTCTCCTTTGCTAATCGCATTCTAACAGTCAAAAGCGGCAAAGTCAAGAAAGGAATCTCTCCGTCAACCGCTTTCG
This sequence comes from Candidatus Brocadiia bacterium, assembly GCA_041648755.1. Classification (GTDB taxonomy): domain Bacteria; phylum Planctomycetota; class B143-G9; order B143-G9; family B143-G9; genus JBAZOJ01. The sequence goes on along the minus strand of JBAZOJ010000016.1, from coordinate 15,761 downwards.
GCAAGCGGCTGAGTTTCTTCTGCACAGAGCAGAGGAACGTTTCCGAGGATAGCAGCACGAGTCCTTGGACTCGGACTGCACGCGGCGGTCAGACGGAGTCGCTGTACACTCTCGATGGCGCAAAAGACAATGTTGCCAGATGACCTGCTGAGTTTCCTTCATCTCCGAGCCCACGAGATGCAACTAACCATGGGACTCAGGCAAAGCCCAAGTCCCATGGTTCGATGGTTCTCCACCCGCGTGACAGATTAGAACCGGTACATTACGCCGAAGAACGCGATGATGCCGTCGAGTTTGAACTCGGTTCCGGCCACCGGCTCAAAGCTTGCGCCCCTGTAGCCTGCCTCGAAGAAGAACTTCCAGTTTTGGTACAGATAGGCGATTCCGACTGTGGCTTCATATCCGAATACGGACTTCGAATCGGGGCCGCCCACCCAACGAGGATCGACGTTGAAAGCACCAATGCCGACGCGGACATATGGCATCCACGTGGATTCCTCTGAGATTGGGAAGTTGTACACGGCAGACAGGACATAAGACGTGAAGTTGACTTCCTTGGAATTTCCAAGCTCGACGTCGAGCCTTACGGCCCATGTCTCGTTGAAGTCAAATTGGCCAATGATGCCGTATTGAACGGTAGTGCTGTCGTTATCTCCGCCTGCACCGGCGATGATGTCCAAATCCTTCGGGGCCCAGATGCCGATCTTGGCGCCGACTTCAAAACTCTGCGCGCAGGCTGAGCCCATGCCGAATGACAAGGCAGCCACAAGAGCTAATGCGATGGCCAGACACTTCATATGAACTCCTTTGCTTTCTGCCGACATTCTATCAGCAAAAAACGCAGAAGTCAAGAAGCGGGCGTTAGGATATGGCTTCAGGCAAGTAGAGAATTCTCGTGCAGTTGGAGCAGAGGATCATCTCCTTGCCAATGTACAGCCTGTTCATCGTCTGGAATTCGATCTGCACGTTGCACGCCGAGCAGAGGCCGCCTGTGGCCTTTACCGGCGCGAGAGCGATGTAATCCGGAGGTCGCATGAGCTTCTTGTAGTATTCGTAGTCCTGAGGGTCGATCAGCGGAACGATGAGTTCGCGCTCGCGTTTCAGTCCATCTATCCGATTCTTGACGCTGGCGATTTCGTCTTCTGAGCGCACTTTCATTTCGGCGATCAAGGCTTCTTCGGCAGCAATTTCCTCGCGATGCTTTTCGGCGGTCTCCTTAACCTTCTCCATCTGCTCCATTATCTCGAGAGCAGCATCCTCGCTGTGCTTGAGGTCCGCCTTCAGGCTCGCCAACTGGTTTTTCACAGCCTGGTATTCGCGCTGGTTTTTGACCTCAAGGAGCCGCTCCTGATTCCTCGTTACCGAAGCGTTCAGGCCGGAGATCTCGATCTCGAGCTCTTTGTTGTCGAGTTGCACGGTTGTCAGGTTGTGCAACTGTATTTGGAGACGGGAACGCTTCTCTTCGAGTGCCTCGTTTCTGCGCTTCAGTTCCTCCGGAAGTCGGGAAACTTTGCGCTTGATGGCGATTATCTCAGAGTCTATCTCCTGAAGACTTACAAGGTTGCGGAGTCTTTCCTTCATCGCTGCCCCGTTATTCATTTGACAAATAGCACTTGTGTGAGACCATATTATAGTGGCTGTTCCTTCCGGTCAACTCAGCGTGTCAGAGAGAAAAGGCGACGGTTCCACCGTGCTTGGCGGGAACCTCGCCTCCATCAGATATTGCCCTGTTTGCGGCGGCGAACTGGGCGAGGGTTTGCGCTGCTCAAAGTGCGGCGAAACCATAATTCTGTCCTCCCGACGGAGGATGCCGCTCCTGCTTCCTTTTCTCATCCTGGTCGCGGTTATTGTCGGCGTCGCAACCACTATTTTCCTGAAGAGTACCTCGATCTTCCTTCAGGAGGAGAACGGATTCGTTGTCGTACCCAGCGGGATTTCAGGGCAGAAAGCCTATGTTGACAAGGCCGCGTTCCCGGAATATGCGAGTGGAGTTGTCGCACTCGGAAAACTCAAGGCTGATCGTGCTCTCCTCAGGAGGGAGAAGGAAAAGTACTTTGGCGACCTGGACCAGGAACGCAGGATCGAGCAGTTGGTGACGATCAAGAACAATGAGATCTCCGTCCTGCAGGAGAAACTCAACGCACTCGAACATTCCAGCCCTTTGGCTGGCAATTCTCCAGCCAACCCGGTACCGCCGGAATCTGGTCCGCTGCCTTGACTATTGCCTGCCCACGCATAAGATAAACCCTCGACTGACAAACCATGCAGAAAAAAATCAATACCCCCGAGACTGCTTACGAGATTGTCCGGTGCATTGCCCGCGGCGGAATGGCCGTTGTCTATGAAGCCCGCCAGTTAGGCGTTGAGGGCTTTGCCAAGACAGTCGCCATCAAGATGATCCTCGAGAACATCTGCAAGGACCCTGAGTTCAAGGAGATGTTCGTCGGGGAGGCCAAGCTGGTCGCCGACCTTGTGCACCAGAATATCGCGCAAATCTACCAGTTGGTGGATTATGGCGGCTCCTACTTCATGGTTATGGAGTTCCTGTCGGGCAAGACGGTTGACGAGTTCAACTCGCGCCATAAGCAACTTGGCTGGAAGGTTCCGCAGGATCTTGCCGTGTTCGTTGCGTCGCGGGTTTGCAGGGGCTTGGAATACGCACACCGGAAGCGCGACCGATCCGGGCATTTGCTGGGGATCGTCCACAGGGATGTTACCCCCAAGAACATCATCATCACCTCCGAGGGAGAGGTAAAGCTCACTGATTTCGGGATTGCCAAGGCCAAGTACTTCATGAAGGATGAAGAGGGTGAAGTGCTGATGGGCAAGGCCGAGTACATGAGCCCGGAGCAGGCTCGCTATCAGCAGACGGATCATCGCTCGGACCTTTTCTCACTTGGCATCGTGCTCTACGAAATCCTGACCGGCGTCAATATCTTCGACACGTCCACCGATGTTCACGTAGTCCTGAAAAACGTCTGCGAAGCGGAGATCCCGGATCCGAGGCGATTCAGCCCGGATCTGTCTTCCGACCTTGTGAAGATCCTGATGAAAGCGCTTCAGCGCGACCGGGAAAAACGCTACCAGAGCGCCACCGAGATGGTCTTCGACCTTGAATATTTCATGTACCACGACCGATACGGCCCCACAATCATGTCGTTAAGCAAGTACATGTCGAAGCTGTTCCCCGAGTCCGACCCGGAAAATCCCTTCTCAGATCTCTTCAATGCGAACGGACCGACTACGAAGGAAAGCTATACGGACAACCTCTTCCCGAAGGAAGGCCAGAATGGCTAAATTGATCATCCGCAAGACGGGCGCTCCCGAGGTGCAGTTCAACATCACCAACCCTGTCCTTACAATCGGCCGTGCCAAGGAAGGCGGCATCATCCTCAAGGGCGATATCAAGGTCTCCCGCAAGCATGCAAGGCTTGACTTTCTTGATGGCACCTTCTTCCTCTCTGACCTAAAGAGTGCAAACGGCACCTATCTTAACGAGAGGCTGGTCAAGGGGCGCGTTGCGCTGAAGGATGGCGACAAGGTCACGGTGGGCGACACGGATCTGATTTTCTTCTCTGAAGGCGGGATCATTGCCGGTACGGTTCACAAAGACGAGGAGTTGGTCCCCGTTGATCCTAAAAGCGTCAAGCGGGCCTCTCCCGCGGAAGTCCCCCCGCCAAGGCGCGAGGTCGCAAAGAAGCCTGAGGCCGAGACCCCAAAGCCGCGAGCCCGGCTTGACTTTGGCCCGCAGGATGTATCAACCACAAAGTGCCCCAAGTGCAGCGCCGTGATCGATGTGACCAATATCCCCAAGGGTGCCAAAGTCGGATGTGCGCGCTGCAAGCATATCTTCGTCGTGTGACGACAGGAGTACACGTAGCTTGATCCGGAAGAAACGGCTCGGTGAACTGCTTGTTGAGGAGAAGGTCATATCCCTTCCTCAACTGCATCTGGCCTTGGAGAAGATGAAGTTCTCCAAGCTCAGGCTCGGAGAGCAGCTTGCCAAGCTGAAGATCTGCACCGAGAAGGATATCGTGGAGGCCCTGTCGAAGCAGGCGCAGATCCCCATCGTCGATCTCAACAGCACGAAGTTCGATACAGAGATTACGTCGATCGTTCCCCGCTCGCTGGCTGTCGAATGCAACTGCTTTCCCTTCCAGATTGAAGGGCAGTACTTGCATGTAGCCTTTGCCGATCCGCTGAGAGTTGACCAGATTCAGCTTCTTGAAGCCAAGACAAAACGGGTGGTCAAGAAGTACATCGCTGCCCAATCCGAGATCGAGAAGGCCATAGAAAGCCACTACGCTGTGGACGATGCCGCCCACGCAATTATGAACAACTTGGCTTCTCTTGGCGATCTCTCAACCGCTCCGGCGTCCAAGGATCTCGACAAGGAACTTGACAGGCTCGCGTCTTCTGTCGCTTCCGCTGAATCAACGGAAGATCTGGCATCGCTTGAGCTCAAGAAGGCAGCCGAGGACAGAGGCGTGATCGCCACGGTGAACCAGATCATCAACATCGCCGTGCGCAGCGGGGCATCCGAGATACAACTTGACCCTCAACCACGGCAGTTACTGGTTCGCCAGAGGATCGACGGAATTCTTCAGGATCTGACCAAGCTCCCGCGCTCCGTACAGGCATCGGTCACGTCTCGAATCAAGGTAATTGCAGGTCTTGACGTTTCACAAAGCAAGACGTCGCAAGATGGCAAGGTGCGGATCACGATCGAAAAAGATCGCGAGATTGACCTGCGGGTTTCCACATTCCCCGCCATGCTTGGCGAGAAAGTCACCATTCGGATTCTTGATCAGGGGAAGGCTGCGGTTGACCTTGAGAGCATTTTCTTCGACGAAGGCCAACTGAAGAAGATCGAGTCGATTATCCGGTCGCCCCAGGGCATCATCCTTGTAACCGGGCCGCTCGGGGCTGGCAAGACGACCGCACTTTACGCAATCATCCAGCGGCTCGTGAGCCCGGATGTGAGCGTAGTCACGATCGAGAATCCGATTGAGCGCGAGCTTGATGGCGTCAACCAGATCCAGATCAACAACCAGATTGGGATGAGCTTTTCCAAGGTCTTGCGCTCCGTGTTGCATCAGGATCCCAAAGTCATCCTTGTCGGAGAGACCGCAGACCGCGAGACCGCGGAAGTTGCATTCCAGGCAGCTCAGACCGGGCACCTGGTGCTTTCGACCATGCAGACTGGCAGCACCGGGGCGGCCCTTTCCCGCCTCCTCGCGTTGGGGATTTCGCCGAAAGATGCTGCAGGGAGCATTCTGGCTATTACCTCGCAGCGGCTTGTTCGCAGGGTTTGTCCTGACTGCAAGGAACCCACGGCAACCACGGCGGATCTGGTCTCACGGTACAACTTTCCGAGTGGGACTCTCTTTTTCAAGGGCAAGGGCTGTGAGCGGTGCAATTACACCGGCTATAAGGGCAGGCTGGCTGTTGCCGAGATAATGGTCTTCGATGACGAGCTTCGGGCAGCAATCGCCGCGAACAAGTCCGAGGAAGAAGTCAAGAGAATCGCCCGAAAGAACGGGATGGAGACTATCACCCAGGTCGGGCGCCGGTTCATCGAGTACGGGCTTACGAACCTCGACGAACTCCACAGATCTCTTGAGGAACGTGAAGCCGATGCCCAGCAGCAAGAAGGCCCTACCGAGTCTTCCACCGTGGACGCCCCCGAATCACACGAGGTCACCCCGCAGGAAATCACTGATCGGTTCAACGTCTCCAAAGGCGAAGTGATCCCGCCCGATATGCCTTTCTTTGGCCGCAAGAGGGATAAGAAAGCTCCTGTGCCTTCTGAGCCGGAAGAGCCTCCTGATTTCCCGGAGCCGACGCCTGAAGTCCTCAAATGCACAACGTGCGGAGAGCAGGTTATGCCACAATGGCGTGCCTGCCCGAGTTGTGGTTCGCGCCTTCAGGCCTTTAAGAAATCAGACCGGTGCCACAGGTGCGGCGAATCAATCAAGCCACATTGGAAAGTCTGCCCGAACTGTGAAGCCGATCTGACCGGCGGCGAGCCCCGCAAGGCGGAAGCCCCCGCTAAGGAGCCCATCAGGCTGGTCCCCGTGGTGAAGGATGAGCCGACGGTCGTCCCGATTCCACAGTCGGTTGCGTCGGCCAACAGGCCCGGCGACATGGTTTCGATAGAAGGCGTTCCGCGCGTGCTGGTGGTTGACGATCAGAAATCCATGCAGAAGCTGGTTTCCATTGCCATTAAGGGCGTAGGCTGCGAAGTGGCTACCGCCGATGATGGTTTGGAGGCCCTCGAGGTGATCAAGCGCTACCGGCCGCACCTCATAATCCTGGATATAGTCATGCCCAAGATGGATGGGCTGGAAGTCTGTCGCCGTCTGCGCGCGGATGTCCGCACAGCCTTCATACCGATTATGATGCTGACATCATTGTCTGACGACAAGAGCAGGCTGAAAGGCTATGTGGCGGGCACGGACGATTACCTCGCCAAGCCATTTGTCCTCGAGGAGTTTTACACGCGCGTGAGGAACCTGCTGCGAAGGACTTACGGGTACTTCTCGCTCGATGAGGATTTGCAGACATCGGGCAATGAGTGGGATGCTTCCACCGAAGAGGCTCGCACCCGTCAGAAGATGATTGACCGGCAGAGCCATCTGGAGCACCTTGGCGAATCCGGTTCGCCGCCTCCCGGTGCTTCCCCGCCCGAAGGGCCTGAGAAGAAGCCGTAGAACAAAACGGGGGCGCGATGCGGCCCAACAGAAGAGCGAAGCAGTCTGTACTGGCACTCGAACGCTTGTCGCACAGCAGGTGCTTGTTCGATGGCCGAATTGGTGAACTCCATGCAGGCGGGTCTACCCAAGACAAGCGGAGGCAGGCATGAGGAGACTCCTTCCTATTCTGGCCTTCCTCCTGCTGTGCTGTGGTTGTTACCGGCAGCACGACACAATCCAGGGAGACCTTGGCGTTCACTACGCCGGGGAAAGCTGCACCCTTGCCGACGTCAGCATCGCTCCCGGTGCTTCGTGCGTTTTCGAGAAATGCCATGTCAAGGTCGTCAACCCTTTGAGGCTGCCGGCGGGTGCCTCGATTCTGTTCATGGCTTGCGACGTCACCGTGGCCGCGCCCATTGCCTGTGAACCGGGTTCGGTGCTTCACTTCTCCAACTCCTCCGTCGTGCTGAGGGACACGGTCGCTTCTTCCGGCTCGCTCGTCTTCACCGATTGTGAAATCGTCATCGCGGGGCCTGCCTCGGAGCGGCCGAAGGAAGACGCCGCGCTCGCGATGGGAAAAGAGGGCCGCCTGGATGTGAAGAACTGCAGGCTCGACGCCCGCAAAGCCCGAAACACGGCGATCTCCTCCGATGGAGCGGAGGTCTGTTTAACGTCTGTCGCCTCGGAAGCCAATGTTCCGCTGATCGATTGCAGGAACTCGAGGCTGACAATGACCGGCTGCAGCATCACCGGGACGGTCACAGACGGTAATATTGTCTCGATCAAGGGCGGCGAACTCCAGCTTGTCGAGGTGATGTTCGAGAACTGCAGTGTGTGTCCCAGCAAGCCCTTTCAGACGACTTTGCCCTCCGGCCTCAGGCATTACTCTACGGATCCCAAGTACTTGCTCGTCGCAGATAAGGGCGTCACGCGCGTGGGAATGGTGGGGTGCACCGTGGAGAACTGCACGACCGCCTACTTCGACCTCCCCCTCATCTCATTGGTATCAAGGGATGTCGCCGTAAGCGACTGCGTCTTCAGACGGAACACGAGCTTCCCATACTTCCTGACTGAGAGCAATGGTACCGGTCACGCATCCCTCAGGAACTGCAGTTTCGTGAATACATCGGGTAATTTCGTGTTTTCCTGCGTTGGAGACATTGCCGAGATAGTCGGCAACCGAGTGGCCGACTGCTCCCGCCCGCTGTGTGGTATGCTGATAAAGGCAGCCGAGGTTACGTTCACGGCCAACTCCTTCCGCGATGTCTCCTGCGTCAGCATCGTAGTTCTTCAATCGCCGCGAGCCTTCTTCACCGGGAACGTGTTCGAGGAATGCCGCTCGGCTGGCAGTTCGGAGACCTTCTGCGCCTTCGACGGCGAGGGTGGGTTCTCATTCACCGGTAACCGCTTTGTCTCATGCAGCGGCTATTCCTTGCTTCAGATCGGCCCCGACGCCCAATCGGTGGACGTTTCTCTTGCGAACACCTTTGACAGATGCGAATTCGGGCAGATACTGACGAAGCGGAAGTAAGTGGAACGCAGGCAGGCGGGGAATCCGAACAGCGCATAAACACCGCCGACCTTCCCGCTTGCCAAGCTTCCCCTCCCCAAGCAAAAAAGGGGCGCCTTCGCGCCCCTTTTTGCTATTTGGTGCGGAAGCTATTTCTGCTCTTCCGTGCTCTTGCGGTAGGCCTCGATAAGTGACCGATATCCGCCGGAGACAGTCTCATTGTCACCGGTCGCCTGCGAGCCCGTTGCATCCTTAGCCTTGTCTTCGCGATTGGGGCCGGTTGCACCGACTTTCCCCGAAGTGCTTCCGCCTTCGAGGTGACGATCTCCCTGCTCCATGCCTTTCGCTTCCATCTGCTTGATCTTGATTTGGCGAATCAGGCGCCGGTACTCGTCGCGGCGCTCCTTGCCCAAGCCTTCCTTCTCAAGCTCGGCTTCAGATATCTTTCCATCCTTGATGGCCTGGTCTACGCGGTCCAGAAACTTTTCGAACTCCGCCACTGCTGTGTCAGGGCCGTCGCCTTCGTGCTTGGTGCCCCCGCCACCGGGCTGTCCGCCACCATTCTGGCCACCACCGGGTTGGTTGCCACCGGGCTGGTTGCCGCCGGGCTGATTACCACCGGGCTGGTTACCGCCAGGCTGGTTACCACCGGGCTGGTTTCCACCGGGCTGGCTACCACCGGGCTGATTGCCACCGGGCTGGTTACCACCGGGCTGATTGCCGCCGGGTTGGTTGCCGCCGGGTTGATCACCACCTGGTTGGTTGCCGCCGGGTTGATTACCACCTGGTTGGTTACCGCCGGGTTGATTACCACCTGGTTGGTTACCGGGGTCATTGCCGGGTTGATTTCCGGGTGCGGGAGAGCCCGACGGAGCGGGTGCGCCCGATGGCTGCGGATCATTGCCGTTGCCGGGCTGCTGCGAGCCTTGGGGTGCGGGTGAAGCCGATGGCTGTGGATTGTTGCCGTTACCGGGCTGCTGTGAAGTTGAGGGTGTCGGTGAACCCGAAGGCTGTGGATTGTTGCCGTTACCCGGTTGTTGCGAGCCCTGGGGCGCAGGAGAAGCGGATGGCTGTGGATTATTGCCGTTACCGGGCTCTTGGGAAGTTGAGGGCGCAGGTGAAGTCGATGGCTGTGGATTGTTGCCGTTGCCGGGCTGTTGGGAAGTTGAGGGTGCAGGTGAAGTCGAAGGCTGCGGATTGTTGCCGTTTCCGGGCTCGGCCGACCCCGTCGGGGCAGGGGATGCCTGGGGAGAGCCGGAAGGTTGCGGGCTCGGGCGGGGCGATGCCGACAGAGTCGGTGAAGGCGATGGTGACGGCGACGGAGGCAGAGAAGGCGAAGGTGTAGGGGGCTTTTCTTCTGTACCGGTGGGCTTGGGCGTCTTCTCCGGGCCGGTCTTTGGCGGATCTTCGGGCTTCTTCTTGTTCGGATCCTCTTCCTTGGGCTGCCCATCCAGTTTCTTCTGGATATCATCGATTGCCTTTTTGTCCTCGCCCTTCATATCATCGATCTTGTCGCGCGGATCCTTTTCGGTTTGATCCTCAGCCTTGTCCCCCTCGGCCTTGTCGGGGTTGTTCGCGGGATTCCCGGGCTGGTTCAGGTCGCTGGCGGGCTCGGCGATCGTCACAGTGTGGTATTCAGTCGTAGCAGCCTGTGGATCGGGATCGCGGTTGTCGGTGGCCGTGATTGCCACTGAGATCTTGTCTCCTACTTTCCAGCCTGCATCAGCCGGTGAGATTTTCTTCCAGACCTTGATGGAGCGCTTGTCAGTGGAAATCTCCCCGGGGGCGATGTCAACCCCGTTCAATCTGTAGAGAATCGCCAACTTAGTCAGGCCGTAGTCGTCACTTGCCGAGCCGCTTATCACCAGGGGAACATTGAATGGCAGGGAAGCCCCATCGGTGGGTAGTTCAAGCTTCACTTCGGGAGTGCGATCCGGAATGACGGTAATGGAAATCGATGCGGACAGAGCGCTGGAAAATCCCTCCACGTCTGTGTAGTAAGCTGCGAACTTCTGATCGCCAGAGATCTGAATTTCGAGCGAAGCCGATCTGCCGGAGATTGCGTCAAAGGGTACCTCACGCCGACCGTCGAGCAGTTTGGCTGACCGAATGTCCGTAGTGGTCGCAAGTTGCGCGACAACAGTGCTGCCCTGCGGGACGCGCACAACAGGAGAGGAGTCCGTGAACTCCGGAATTTCCGTATAAGCGGGAGGTGTGACCTTAAGCGCAAAACTCTTCACGATTGGCGCGGGGAGGATCCTTAACTGGAATGGTCCCTTGACGGCGTCGCCTGCATAGACATAGTACGAGAAACCGGTCATGGCGGCCGGGAGGACTCCCTCGAATGTGTGCGTCTCCGTGCGCTGAAGGTCCAGCGTTTCCTTGACGTTCTTGATCTGCCTGACGATTCGGGCAGAGGATGGCTCGCTGCCAGCGGTCCTGACCTTGAAGGCGATGCGGCTTCCTTCGAGCGCCCTTGCATTGCCCGGCAGTACGTCGACTATTCTTGTGGATGTCGGCGCGGCAATGGCGCTTGCAGGGCTCAGAATTCGCCGGAGTGACTCAAATGCGCTCTTTGGCGCAAAGGTCGCATAGGCGGCGAAGAGGACTATGGCAAGTCCGACCAGCGAGAACGACACGAACAGCGGCTTTTGCGGGACAAGGGAGGAGGGAGGTATCTGCGATACTCTTTCGAACGAGCGCTCGGCCAGGGCGCCTGCAACCGGCGTTGTGCGGTCGGGGAGTTCGGCCAGCGATATCAGGTTGCCTTCAAGGGTGGGAACTGCCTTCTCCACGAAACGGGCGCAGTACGGGTATGACAGCCTGCGGAACAGAGGGCGCACTACCCCGAAAAAGAGCGCTCCAGCGGCACTGCAAACGATGAGGGCAAGGTACACGGCCCGGAAAGTGGCTGGCAGGCCGATAAGGTGGTCTCCGACCACCCCGGCAAGAATGCTGAGTACGAGAAAGGCAATGGTGAAGTTCAGCGCCACGGCGATATCCTGGCGCTTCATCCTCCCCCGCAGGGAGTCGAGATACCGGAACACGAGCCCAATCGTCTCACTCATAACCCAAGTATACTCACTTTCGACAGTCGGAGCCAATAGGTAAGACGCAGGCGGAGACCGGGAGTCTTCGAAAAATCGCACTGTCGGCCAGCGCGACGGTGAGCTTGCCGAGTCACCTCGTGGTATAATCCGTTTGTTCCATGCTCTCGCGTCATTTTGCGAATGATTCGTCGTGCGCAAGGATATCAATGCAAGACCACGACCAAAGGGGCCGAGGCATCGCAGATCGCGTCTATTTGGGGATTGTGACCGCTTACGCCGTGGCCCTTGCCTTCAGCGGTGCAAGCGCGCTTCCTTACGTCCGGGGGACATACATCACAGTTGATAATCTGCTGTTGTCGGCCGCTGCGTTGGCTGCCGTGCTCTGGAACACTAAGCTGGCCATGGCGATGGTGCTCCTCGGGTGCGTGGCGAGCATCTGGGGCGCCAGTCTGAATGTTGTGTGGCCGGAATATTTCAGCGAGTATCTTCGTTGGTGCGCTTCGTGCGCGGGCTGTCTGATCCCTGCGATCGCATTTGCCACTATGGTGCTTTCACTGAAACATGTGGAGCGAAAGCTCCTCGCCCTCTTGTGCAGCGTCATTCCGGCTCTTGTCATCACTGCTGGCGCCATCGGGATTGGCAGTTGGGGTTACGCTGCATTCCTGTCCATTTACGAGGTCCCCTACAAGGTGGGGGAGCACTGGAGCTTCATTCAGTATGGTCTGCACTTGCCCCTTCTGTACATTGCTGCTTCCATCTCAGTGTTCCTGATTTGCAGGAGCGGCCTGAAACCGAACGTGGCCTATCCCCTTGCGATTGGGATCTTCCTGGCTTCCTTTCTGATGATTCCGACGATAAACCTGTTTGTTCCTGCTATGCAGCACTTCGAAATTCCGCCCTGGCCGACAGTTAGTCTGCCGCCCGTGCCTTCTTACAATTGACGCGCCCGGACTTCATGGTATGTTCCGTTTGTTCCATGCTATCGCGCCATGTTGCCGACGATTCGTAGCCTGCAAGGATTTCAATGCAAGACCACGATCAAGGGGACCGAGGCGTCGTGTATCACGTATACGCTGGTATAGTCGCACTGTATGCGCTGCTGATTGCGTTCAGTTCCTCCGTTGCACTGCCGCATATTCACGGCACCTACATGACGACGGTCAATATCCTGTTTCCGGTGGCCATCTACTGTGCGATTCGATGGAGGCCGGTCGTTTCCATTCTGCTCGTCTTCGCTGGTTACCTTGGGCATGATCTCATTTGGATGGGTACTGCGAGCGCCGCCATTTACGATTCGATCGGGTGGCATTACAGCCCGGATGTAATCAGTGTGTTTTCCACATGCCTGACTCTTGGCAACATCCTCTTCGCGCTGATTCTGTCCTCCGCCACGATCTTCGCTTGCATTGTCATTGCGCTGAAGTACATACCGGATAGATGGCACGCCCTGCGGGCATGCATTGTCGCTGCCGTGCTGTTCTACTTGGCACAGTTTCTATACGTGAGCCAAATGTATCAGCAGTTGTGCTCGGCGTTGGCTGAACCACAGATCATGCTTTGGGGGTATGCCAAGTGCAGCGTGGACGTTCTACTCCTGAACTTGGGAGCGTCATTTGCAGTGTTCCTGTTCTACAGGAGCTGCCTGAAACCGAAGGTGGCCTATCCTCTGGCGGTCGGGATCTTTCTGGTTTCCTTTCTTATCACTCCTGCGACCAGCCTCTTCGTGCCGTCCTTTCGGGACCCCGGAATCTCGAACATCCCGACAGCAACTCCGGGACCCGGCCCTTTCGGCAACTGACGCGCCCGGATTTCATGTGAAGTCGGCCGTTCACACCTCTTCTCCTTCTTGCCTCCGGCCTCCGGCCGACGGTCTCAAGCCCGAGCGGGCATTCTGCCCGTCCTCCTTGTTCCCAGCAGACCGCGTGTACAATTAACTGAATCTCTACGGACGGGAGGCCTATGGCCGAGTTCTTTCCCTGGATTTTGATACTGGTTGGCATTGTTCTCGGAATGGTCATCGGGTTGAAGTCGCATGAGGAAAACTGGGCCGGGGGCTATTCCTCATACCGGCGGAGAATGCTGAGGTTAGCGCACATCTCCGCGATTGCACTGGGAGCAATCCTGGCGCTTTACTCCCTTGTGATGGGGTATATGCCGGGCGGGCTTCCCGAAGCGGGATTCATCTTCCTGCTGGCAGGGGGAATCCTGATGCCAATCACATGCCTTCTGACCGCCTGGAAAGAGAAATTCCGCCATTTCTTTGCTGTCCCCGCCTTATGTGTCGCGACTGCAGTGGGGATAATGGCCTGGCTCAAGTTCTGGGTGGTGTTCGGCTAATGAAACTTGGCCTGATAGCGATGAGCGGAGTGCGGGTGATTCATCCCGAGCTTGCGTGGCTCGGGGTCAGCCTTCCGCAATTCGTGTCCCGCGGCCACGTCATCGCTTCGCTGCCCAGCCTGACGCTCCTCATCCTTGCATCACTCACACCAAAAGAGATCGACGTCGAGTACTTCGACGTTCCCCACATCAAGGACCTCAAGTTCAGCAAGTTGCCTGATTTCGACATCGTTGCCATTGCATCGTACTCTGCGCAGATCTACGAGGCCTATACTCTCGCGGATGAGTACCGGCGGCGGGGCGCAACCGTTGTGCTGGGCGGGCCGCATGTTTCCGCGCTGCCTGCGGAGGCGGCGCAGCACGCTGACAGCATCGTGATCGGTGAGGCCGAGCCCTTGTGGCCCACGCTAATGGACGACTGGCTGCATGGCGCCATCAAGCCCTGCTACCGCGAGGAGCGCCCGGGCACCTATGACTTGGCGCTGTCGCCCGTCCCGCGCTTTGACCTGCTCGATCCTGCCAACTACAACCGAATTCCGATAGTGACTTCGCGCGGATGCCCCCACGACTGCGAGTTCTGCGCGGGCTCGAAGAACTACGGCAAGGGATATCGCCAAAAGCCGGTAGCCAACGTCATGCGCGATGTTCGTGCCGTGTCAGATATCTGGGATCGGCCGTTTGTGGAATTCGCTGACGACAACACGTTTGTGGACAAGGCCTGGTCGCGCGAGCTTGTGGATGCAATCGCCCCGCTGGGGGTGCGCTGGTTCGCAGAAACGGATATCTCCATTGTCGAGGATACCGAACTGCTCTCGCGACTGCGTCCCGCTGGCTGTCACCAGTTGCTGATCGGCTTCGAATCGCTGAATGAATCGCGCCTGCGCGGACTCGACAGCACCGGATGGAAAGCCTCCAAGCTCGCGCATTACGCGGAGGCCGTGAACGAGATCCAATCGCATGGCGTGACAGTCAACGCTTGCTTCATTATCGGGCTCGACGGTGACGGCCCGGAGGTCTTCGACTCGGTGCGCCAGTTCGTGCGCGTCGCCGATCCGCTGGAAGTACAGGTCACCGTGCTGACGCCGTTCCCCGGCACCCGCCTGTTCCACCGCCTCGAAGCTGAGGGCAGGCTCGATCCGCAGCCATTCTGGCACAAGCTGACGCTGTTCGATTTGAACTACGAGCCCAGGGGCATGACGCGCCTGCAACTGGAGAACGGGCTCATGTCCCTGTTCCGTGACCTGTACGATGAAGAAAGCTATAGCCGTCGGAAACGTAAATATATGGAGATAATACGCGGACTGCGCCGTCGCAATAGCGCGTAAAGGAGGCCCCCGTGGTCAGCGACAAAGCGATGAAGTCTGTTCTGTGGTTTGGTTGCGTGTATGACGTGGCCCTCGGCGCGGCCTTCGCGTTGTTCGGGCCGTGGATTTTCGAACTTGTTAAGGTCACGGAGCCCAATCACTGGGGCTACGTGCAACTGCTTGGCGGCTTTGTGTTCGTCCTCGGCATAATGCAGGGGAGGGCCGCAAGCGGGAACATCATCCGCGACCTGGTGTGGCTATCGCTCGCCATGAAGCTGGTGTTCGCTTGTGTGGTGTTCTACAATCTGGCGTTCGCGAGCATACCCTTGGTGTGGGTGTGGTTCGCCGTCGTGGATGCGTTGTTCGCCGCGATATACTTCGGCTGGCTGGCGTACAGAAAGGCGTAAAGCCTATGTGCTACGACATGTGCCTGCGGGCGCTTGACGACGTGCTGCAGACGTTCGAGGGCATCAAATTCCGCCGCGTTGGCGATGTTGATGCCAATCCCGAAGCCGAGAAAGAGGTCCGCGGCCTGCTTGAGCAGTTGGCGCAGATACGCAGCCGACTTGCGCAGTACGAGGGCGCGCACCTTGACGAGACGGTCAAGTGCAATGCCTGCAACATATACCACCATCACAATCATCTCAAAACCGAATGGCGCGGCGAAGCCAGCCGCGAAGGCTACGACGAGGACGTGCAATGGGCCGTGCGCAAGGATGGCTCGCGGTATCAGATGCGACCGGCGTCGCCGTATTCGGATGCGTAGGGAGAAGAAGACCGTCGGCTGTCGTCCGTTGACCGTCGGGAAGACCAAGAACGGCAATGAAGAGAGGCTGTCGGCTGTCGGGAAGACCAAGCACTACAG
>JBAZOJ010000015.1:0-28673 GCA_041648755.1 Candidatus Brocadiia bacterium | reverse complement strand
GGTCCCTGAACGAGAAGCGCGCGGGAGAGATTGCCGCAAAGCTGCAGTTCGGCAACATCTGGGTGAATGACGTGGTCTTTGCCTTCGAGATTCCCCATGCACCATGGGGAGGAAACAAGCAGAGCGGCCACGGGCAGATTCAGTCCCCGTACGGACTTCTCGAATACGTCTTCTTGAAGCATGTCGGCTTCGATCCGCCTGCGACTCCCGCCAAGGAGTACTATTTCCAGTACGACAGGGACCTGCGCGTTTATATCGAGTATGTGCTCGATTCGCTCAAGGCCGGGAACCCCCTTACGCGGTATCTATACAAGATGAAGATACGCGATTTGTCGCGGACCAGGCAGTTTCTGAAGCCCTGATTTTATTTGACAAACCGGCGTCTCTGGCTATTCTTAGCGCGGTTGGGCGTATAGCTCAGTTGGTTAGAGCGCTACGTTGACATCGTAGAGGTCTCTGGTTCGAGTCCAGATACGCCCACCATATTTCGAACCTGAACGGCGGAGGCGACTTCGCCGTTTTTTCGTCAGCGGAAGAGCATCGGAAGGTTGTCATCGGTCGCTCTTTCCTGGGCAGTCAACAGTGTTGGCCTCACTGCCTCTTGGCAACACGAGATCCTTGCCTGCGGATGGTCGGATTGAACTATTAAGTAACGCTTAACAGTTGCCCTCGGGCCCTTGCTCCTGAAGTCGGGGGGCCTTCCCCCCCAAATTCCTTTTCCCTCCTGTTTTTTTCCTCTTTGTGTTTTCGAGCTTCTTCATCTCATCGACCGCTGCCGAAAAGTGCTCATCAACCCGTTGGGGTAATCCAGCTTGGGCACCACGGAACTGCTCAAATTCCGCTTGTGCCTTGAGCAGAGCCGTCTCGTGCGAGACCATTCCAGCGTGAGCAAGAATTTCGCGATCCGAGAGCCTCAGAAAGTCATCGAGCTTCCCTATCCAATCCCGCATATGCATCGGTCTTCTGCCCTTCGCCTGCATCTCGGCAAATTCCAGATATGCATTCACGATGCGGTTAAGAGCATCAATTTCCTCAGCATTCAGGTAGTTCTTGGCGATGCCCACATCGTCTTTGCGGACAGGACCAACTGGAGCGTTCTTCCAACTGGTCAGCCCCATATTCGGTTTGCTCGAGTCAGCCCGGTCAGCGACAATTTCCGCGGCCGTGTGGCCGTGAGCAGCCCAATGCATCTTGTTCTGCACTGTTTTGAAGAACAGTTGTGATGCTTCTGCGTTGCCATCGTAGTCGACGCTGGTCGCGTAAATGTCGAGCACTTTTTGCCAGAACATCCGCTCCGACGACCGGATATCGCGGATGCGGGCGAGAAGCTCATCAAAGTAGTCATCGCCGAGTGTGCGACCAGCCTTGATTCGTTCGTCGTCGAGGGTGAATCCCTTCACCAAGAGTTCGGAAAGCCGTGCGGTTGCCCATTGTCTGAAAGCAGTGCCGCGCTGCGAGCGAGTTCGATACCCGATGGCAAGGATCGCATCCAGATTGTAGTGGTCCACACTCCTGGAGACTTGACGGGAGCCCTCGGATCGAACTATTAAGTAACGCTTAACAGTTGCCTCTTTCCTGAGTTCGCAATCGCTGTAGATGGATCTCAAGTGCTGTGTCACGTTCGAAACCGTGACTTGGTACAACGCGCTGATTTGCCGTTGTGTCAGCCAGACGTCTTGGCCGTCGAGCCGAACCCGTAAGTTCAGACCGCCATCCTGATAAATCAAGATCTGTCCATCGGGAAGTCTCTGTGCCATTTCGTCAGTCATGACCTATACTCTCCATGTCGACCAAAAGAGGGCTGCACTGCGTCGAGCCAGAAAGAACCTGAAGCCGGAAATGCACATTCGGAAGTGATCGCTCTGACCTTTCCCGCGAAGTGCATTGTACTGCCGCCAGAAAAGGAGTATCTTCAACCTTGCTCTCCAAGTCGCATCGAAAAGACGATTGTACGCTGATAGCCACGTGCGTCAATAGAGTACGAGCGCTCCAGCTACCACGGATTTCGGAAGCACATGCTCTCGCTATTGCTTCGCGGCGCATCTGCTATAATGCAGTGACAGTCAAGAGGAATAATGTCCGAAATACACTATCGCTACTTGTTCGGGCCGGTTGCCTCACGGCGAATTGGCAGTTCTCTCGGCGTGGACCTTGTGCCACCGAAGACATGCACGTACAACTGCGTGTACTGCGAAGTTGGCCGCACGAACGTCCTTTCGCTCGAGCGAAGGGACTGGTCCCCGGCGAGCGACATCATGGCGGAACTGGAGTCCCGCCTGTCCGACAACCTCAAGATAGACTACATCACATTCACCGGCTCCGGCGAGCCCACCCTTCACAGCAGGCTCGGGGAGTTGATTTCGTGGACCAAGGACAAGTGGCCGCACAAGATCGCGGTGCTGACGAACGGATCGCTGCTGTGGCGCGAGGATGTGCGCCGTGATCTCGAACGCGCCGATCTGGTAGTGCCAACGGTCAGCGCGGGAAGCGATGCCACATGGCAGAAGTTGCATCGGCCCGTGAAGGGATTGGACTTCCTGACCGTTTCGAAGGGCATCGCGGACTACTTCCATTTGCGCAAGGGAGTCTGGGCCGAGATCCTGCTGGTTGCCGGGGTTAACGACTCGGCATTTGAAATGCAGGCAATTGCGGAATTCGTGAAGGGATTGAACGCGGAAAAAGTGCAGGTCCATACGGTTGCGCGCCCTCCCGCCGAGGATTGGGCCAAACCGGTGAGAATGGAAACGCTGCAACGGATGGCGGATATGATCGGGCCGGTCTGCGATGTGGTTCCTCCGGCGGCCCCCCCGTGCGAGGGCAAGAAGAAAGCCGGGGCCGAGGAAGTTCTTGCGCTGCTGAGCCGCCGTCCCTGCACGGTGTCAGACATCGCGGCGGGCCTGGACATATCACTGATCGACGCGGAGATAGCCGTTGACGGATTACTGCGCCGGGGCGCCATTATCCGCCGCATGCAGGGCCAGCAGATGTTCTTCATGGGCGCTAACATACCCAAGACATAGGACGACGCGCGGCCCTCTTCTTGATATTCCTCCCCGCATGTGTAAAATGCCTGTTGCGCGGCACGTGCGCGCCTGTCCCCAGCGGCCTATGGCGGGAAACCGCCTTTACATAGCCGGATTCGGAGGAGCGATGTTCGAAACTGCTGAACTTGGTCGCAAGGTATCAAAGGCAGACTACGACGCACAGGTCCCTGAGATCAGGACGAGATTGCTGGATGTCCAGAATCAACTCCGTGCGGCCAAAGTGCCGGTTCTCATCATTATCAGCGGCGTGGACGGCGCAGGCAAAGGGGAGACGGCCAACCTGCTGCACGAGTGGATGGATCCCCGCTTCATCGAAACGACTGCTTTCGCGGCCCCAAGCGAGGAAGAGCGCGAGCGCCCGGAGTACTGGCGCTTCTGGCGCCCGTTACCGCCCAAGGGCAAAATCGGCATCTTCTTCGGCTCGTGGTACACCTCCCCTATCGTGAGGCGCGTCCTGGGGCAGATCAAGGAAGGCGCACTCAGCGACCAAGTCTTCCGGATTACTTCTCTCGAACGCGAACTCGTAGCCGATGGAATGCTCATCATCAAGTTCTGGTTCCACCTGAGCAAGAGCGCGCAGGAGAAGAGGCTGCGGGGGCTGGAGAAGGACCCGGACACCGCATGGCGCGTCACGGAGATGGACTGGAAGAATTTCCGCATCTACGACAAGTTCCGCGACGTCAGCGAGCGGGTGCTCAAGGCCACTTCCACGGGCGAAGCGCCCTGGCATATCATCGAAGCCTCTGACGCCCGCTATCGCAGCCTGACCGTGGGAAACACGCTTCTCGATTTAATTACGAAGCGACTTGAGGCGGCCAAAGCCGCTCTGCCTCCGCCACCAAAGCCTGTGAAGGCAAGCACTTCGAAACCCGCCTCAGCAGGGGTCGTCAAATCCGTTTCAGCAGGGGCTGTCAAATCCGCGTTCACCATCCTGGATACGGTTGACCTGGCCCAGACAATCGAGGAATCCAAGTACAAGAAAGAACTCGAAAGGCTATCAGGGAAGTTCAACCTGTACTCGCGTCGCGCAAAGGCCCAGGGACGGTCAACGGTAATGCTGTTCGAGGGATGGGATGCCGCGGGCAAGGGCGGACTCATACGCAGAATCGCATCCGCTCTGGATGCGCGCGACTACGCAATAATTCCTATTGCCGCACCGACCGACGAGGAAAAAGCGCGGCATTACCTGTGGCGTTTCTGGCGCCATCTCCCTCGCACAGGAAGACTTACAGTTTTCGACCGGACGTGGTACGGCCGGGTGCTTGTCGAGCGGGTGGAAGGATTCGCAAAGGAAGCCGAGTGGCGCAGGGCGTACTCGGAGATCAACGACTTCGAAGCGCAATTGGTCGATCACGGGTACCTGCTTTTCAAGTTCTGGCTGCACATCAGCAAGGAAGAGCAACTGCGCAGATTCAAGGAACGTGAGGCCACGCCATTCAAGCGGTTCAAGATCACGGATGAGGACTGGCGCAACCGCGAGAAATGGGACGCCTACGAGATCGCCGCAAACGAGATGGTCGAGCGAACCAGCACGGGGCACGCGCCCTGGGTTCTGCTGGCCGGGAACGACAAGAAATTCGCGCGAATTCAGGCCTTCCGGAACATATGCGAGAGGATGAAGAACTCGCTCAAGACCTGATAAATTCCGACTGGCAATCGGCTGCCGGAAGAACTGAGGCGCAAGGCCTCAACGGCAGCGTCACCCATACAAAGGGTCGTCAAACGTTTTGGGCAAAGCCCGGGAGCACAGATGAAGAAGAAGGCAAACGGAGTAGTCTGGGATCTGACCAGTTTCTTCCCGACATTCAACGGTCCGGAGATGGCAAAGTTCAAGAAGAAACTGGCCGTCGACATCGGCCAATTAGAGAAAGCCGCCTCCGCGCTGAAGCCCCTCGATCCGCACACTGCTCCCGCGTGGGAGGCCGTCGTCCTCAGCATGGAGAGCATCTACGCCCGGATTGGCCATATATCCTCGTACGTTGGGTGCCTAAGCTCCGCGGACGCGCGGAACGAAGCATACTCCGCGGAGGAAGCGGCATTAGTAAGCATGTTCTCCCGGATGGAGAAGATAGACGTTGACCTGATGACTGCGATGAAGACCGCTCCGGAGACAGTGTTCGAGCGCTTCCTCGCACGCAAGGCCGTGCAGCCCGTGGCCCACTTCGTCCGCCGCATCCGCGAGCGCGGGAAGCACACCATGGATTCCGACATGGAGAAGCTGTGCTCGGACCTCGGCGTTGACGGCTTCCATGCCTGGGGCCGCCTGTATGACAAGGTCACCGGCAAGCTCGAATTCGACATGGTCTGGCCCGATGGAACCAAAAAGCGGCTGCCCATTTCGCAGTGGCGGTCGCTGATGGCCGATGCTGACCGCTCAATTGGCCGGGCTGCATACGAGTGCGGCAACCGCGCATGGGAGAGCATCGAAGACACATGCGCCGCTACCCTTAACTCGATTTCCGGCACGCGGCTTACGCTGTACAAGCGCCGCGGCATCGACTCCTTCCTGCAACCCGCGCTGTTCCAGTCCTCCATCCGCAAGGAGACACTGGACGCGATGTACAAGGCCATTTACGCGGACGCCGAGATCGCCCGCGACATTTTCCGCGCCAAGGCCCGTATCATGGGCCGCAGGGGGATCGCATGGTTCGAGCGCGAAGCTCCCCTCCCCTTGAAGGACACCAGCCGGTTCGATTGGCAAACGGGCTCGCAGATGGTTCAGACCGCATTTGGGGAGGTCTATCCCGCCCTGGCTGACTACTATGCCAAGTTCCTGAAGCATCGCTGGATGGAGTCCGAGCCCCGCGCCGGAAAGCGCCCGGGCGCCTTCTGCACAGGCTCGGCGTACACCGGCGAGCAGCGAGTGTATATGACCTACAATGGCGCGCTTGGCGATATCAACACGATTGCGCACGAAATCGGACACGCCTGGCACAGCCACCTGCTGAAAGAGATGCGCCCCCTCGCACAGGAATACCCGATGACGCTGGCCGAGACGGCCTCGATCTTCGCCGAGCAGATATTCGCCGAGGGCGTGTACAAGGATCCTTGTGTATCCGACGACGCCAAGCTGCAGATGCTCGATAACGATCTGGGCGGCGCAGCGATCATGCTCTTGGACATTACGATTCGTTTCGAGTTCGAGAAGGCCCTGTACACCGAACGCGCCAAGGGCGAAGTATCGGTATCGCGGATGAAGGAACTGATGGTCGAGACGCAGCGCCGGGTATTCGGCAACGCGATGGTCAAGGGCGGCGAGGACCCGATGTTCTGGGCGTCCAAGCTGCATTTCTACATCACGGGAGTCAACTTCTACAACTTCCCGTACACCTTCGGATTCCTGCTCTCAAAGGCCCTGTTCAACCTGTTCCGCAAGGAGGGGCCCGCGTTCCTGCCCCGCTACGAGGACTTCCTGCGGCTCACCGGCAGCGCACCGGTGGAGGAAGTGGCGATGCGCAGTATCGGCGCCGACCTGACGAAGCCCAAGTTCTGGTCGGAGTCCATCAACAGCCTGAACGAGCCCCTCGCGCTGTACAAGAAGCTGCTGTCGAAGAAGGCGGCCAAGGGGAATTGAGCAAAGACCAATCGCATTTTGAAGAAAGCCCGTCCGACCGGACGGGCTTTTTTTGTTGACTACCGATATCAGCGTGATATCATATTGATGTCAGACAAAGGGAGGAACCATGACACTTCGCACAGACGGTTTTGTTGGTCAGAATGCTGCAAAGACCGGCAAACAGACCACGGAAGTCGCATTTCAGCCGATCTCCGGAATGCAGATGCTGTTTCTTGTCATCACCGTATTCCTGGCCTGCGCAGCGATGATAGTCTACGTGATCATACAGAATGCGCCACGCCAGACATGGACAGACGGAGACATTGCTCTGCACATCTTGCCGACGATGCTGGTGATCGCCCTGAATATCCTGATGTGCATCGGGTTCTTCATCGTGAACCCCAATGACAGCCGCGTGCTGGTGCTGTTTGGCTCTTATCGGGGCTCCGTGACTGCCAACGGGTTTTTCTGGACAAACCCATTCACGATTAAACACAATCTGACGCTGCGCATCCGGAACTTCGAGAGCCAGAAGCTGAAAGTCAACGACAAAAACGGCAACCCGGTCGAGATATCGGCCGTCGTGGTGTGGCGCGTGAACAACACCGCCGAGGCAATGTTCGACGTACAGGACTACGAGAAGTACGTCGTGGTGCAGAGCGAGTCGGCGTTGCGCCAGCTCGCAACGCATTATTACTACGATACCGTCGAGGAAGGCGTACATTCCCTCCGTGGCAATCCGGAAGAAGTGGGAATGAAGCTGAAGGAAATGCTGGATGACCGTCTCGAAGCTGCGGGAGTGCAGGTCCTCGAGGCCCGGTTGAATCATCTGGCCTACGCGCAGGAAGTGGCGGCCGCGATGTTGCAGCGCCAGCAGGCCGACGCAATCATTGCCGCGCGCACCAAGATAGTCAGCGCCGCAGTCGGAATGGTCGAAATGGCCCTGACCAAGCTGAAAGAGGACGGAGTCGTGCACCTAGACGAGGAACGCAAGGCCGCGATGGTCTCCAACATGCTGGTCGTTTTGTGTTCGCATCACGGCGCGAGCCCGGTCGTGAACGCCGGCACGCTGTACCAATAGTCGCCAACAAAGGCATTATCACTTGAGCGAGCGAAAGAACTTCGTCCTGCGGATATCGAACGACCTGTATGGCGAGGTTGAGGCTTGGGCTCAGCAGGAGTTGCGCAGTGTGAACGCGCAGATCGAGTTCATCCTGCGCACCGCGGTGGAGAAACGCAGGGGAAAGCCCTTGAGAAGCAAGGAAGTGCAGCAGGAAGACAGCGAAGAAGCGGAGAAGAAAGAGTAACCGCCAAGCAAAGCAGGCTGGAGGCCGTCGGCTGGAGACCGGAGGTCGAGCCAAGAGCGGAGACAGCCTTCTCACGCGAAGCCGCGAAGGCGCGAAGAAGTCATTTTCCCGGGCCTAAAAAACGAGAGCGGAAAGACCCCAAGGACGCGAAGTAAGGCCCGGAGACCAGAAGGACCAGGATCGCGAGGCCAAGAGCCGGAGAAGACGAGAGGAAGAGGGTTTTACCACAGAGGACACAGAGGTTCGCAGAGGTAGGAAAAACCTGGATTGCGAGGCCATGGAGCGGAAAGAGCCGTCTCACCCACAGGGCGAGCCAAGAACGGAGACAGCCTTCGCCACAAGCGCCCACTGGATTGCCCCGCGCACAAAGACGGCTATCCTTACGCCGATGGATCAAATCTCCCCCGACTTGCTTTCCGCCTACGACTATCATCTTCCCACTGAGCTTATTGCGCAGCAGCCGACCGAGCACCGTGAAGCATCCCGGCTGCTGCTCTATCGCAGGGCAGACAACGCCGTAACGCATGGACATTTCCCCGATGTCCGCTCGCGCCTGCGCAAGGGCGATGTGCTTGTCCTCAACGATACCAAGGTGTTTCGTAACCGTCTCTTCGGCATCCGAGCTTCCACCGGCGGCAAGGTGGAGGTATTTCTGCTCGAGCCTCCCCTGTCGCCCCAGATGACAGCCCTGACCCACAGCGGCGGCAAGCTGCGCGTAGGCGAGGTCATCGAATTCCCCCCGGGGCCGGTGCGCTGCACAATCGTCAGCCTTGGCGACAACGGCGAGCGCACGGTGCGGTTCAATGTCGAAGGCGACCGGCTGCGTGAGTTCTTTGACTCCCGCGCCCAGGTGCCACTGCCCCCGTACATCCACCGTTCCGGCACTACGACGCCCATGGACGAAGAGCGCTACCAGACGGTGTACGCCCGCAACTCCGGCGCGGTCGCTGCGCCGACGGCAGGCCTGCATTTCACTCCTGAACTGCTCGATTCCATCCGGGCCGACGGTATTACCACGGTCTGCTGCACCCTCCATGTAGGGCGCGGCACCTTCGAGCCTGTAAAGGTGGAACGCCTGTGCGAGCACAAAATGCACTCGGAGTACTTCGAGATTTCGGAGGAGACGTGTGCGCGGATCAATGAGGCTCGCGCGGGGGGCGGGCGAGTCATCCCCGTCGGGACCACAAGTGTGAGGATGCTCGAATCCTCAGCCGATGAACGGGGCATCGTCCATCCGTTCAAGGGGCGCACGGAGATATTCATCCGCCCGCCGTACCGGTGGAAAGCCTGCGATGCGCTTATCACCAACTTCCATTTGCCCAAGAGCACGCTGCTGATGCTCGTTGCGGCATTTGTCGGACTGGATGAAGTCCATAGAATATACGGGATCGCCGTAGAAGAGCGCTACCGCTTCTTCAGCTACGGCGACGCGATGTTCCTCGAGTAGAAAGGAATCCTATGGCCGAGATGGTTAAGAATTCCCTTGGCAGGCTCGTGCCCACGGAAGTCAACGGCTTCCGGTACGAGCCCTACGCGGGAGCTTGGGCGCCGCTGCAGGCAGGCCCTCGCTTCGTACTCCCCACCGTCACCGCCCAGAGCCGGGGTACGTCGAAGGTTGTAAAGAACCTCGACGACGTGATCGGGGCGAATGTGCCCGACGGCGGCTGGATATCGATGCCGCACTATTACCGCGACGACCCGACCGCGCTGAAGCTCGTTCTTGACTCGCTGAGACGCTGCGGCAAGAAGAGCATTCACCTGATGGGCATCGCGTTCTTCAACTCCCATTGCGAGCCCCTTATGACCGCGCTGAAGGAAGGCCTTCTGGGAGGGGTCGAGGGCAATGTATACGACACGCTTGCGGCGGCTGTCGGCCGTGGCGAGCTTCTTCCCTGGGTGGTGCCCGGCAGAACTCACGGCGGGCGCGCGCGCGCCTTCCAGTGCGGCGAACGTGAAATAGACCTTGCCATTGCCCCGGTACCGATAGCAGACGCCTGGGGCAACGCAAACGGCATCATGGGTAACCCGTCGTCGCTGTGCGGCCCGCTCGGGCTGTTCGAGCCGGACTCCCGCTGGGCGAAGAGGGTTTGCCTGCTGGCCGAGGATATCTACCCGGGGCTGCTCTCACCAAGTCCCATCGATATGCGCAACGTTGATTTCGTGGTGCCCGTGAAGCGCGCCGGCGATAACCGCGGGATCGCGACCGGCACGACAGATATCCGGCGAGTAAAGACCGAGCGCAACCGAGTGGCCGACAACTGCATGAAGGTCATGGAGGCCGCAGGGGTCATACACAACGGCTTCAATTTCCAGATAGGCTCGGGCGCTGGTCTGCTGGTGCTTGAGAAGATGCTTCGCAAGATGCGCGCAAACGGGATCAGGGGCGGCTTCACGGTCGGCGGGAGCATGGAATATCACGTGGACCTGCTTGAAGAGCGGCTGATCGAGCTGTTCCTGGACGGCCAGTGCTTCCAGCCGTCGGTGCGGCTTTTCGAGTCGCTTCGCACGAACCCGCGCCATGTGGAAGTCAGCACTTCACTGTATTACAGCCCGGCAGCCAAGTGTCCGTCCGTAATGCTGATGGACGTAGTCATCCTGGGCTGCAGCGAGATAGACGTGCAGTTCAATGCCAACACCGTCACCGGCTACGATGGCGTTCTGCGCACAGGCATAGGCGGCGGTCCCGACGCGGCGGCGGGCGGCAAGCTGACAATCTTCGCCCTGCCCTTCACCCGCGTGAACAAGGCAAAGCAGGCCTGCCCCTGCGTGCGCAAGGAAGTCACCACCATCGTCACGCCGGGCGAGGTCATTTCCTGCGTGGTCACCGAGGACTATGTGGCGGTCAATCCAAAGAGCGACAGCCCGTACATCCCCGCAATACGCGACAACGCCAAGGCCTTCGGCCTGAACTTAGTCAGCATCGAAGAGATTGCGGACGCGGCAATGGCAAAGGCCAAGGAGCTCGGCCCGCTTATGCCCGAGCCCCACTTCACCGACGACGTTGTCTATGCTGTCGAGTGGCGCGACGGTCGGCTGATAGACGTGGTGCGGAAGCAGGAAGCGGCGAAGAAGGACTGACATGGTTCGAAACCAATAACTGAAACGGGCGGCAGAAGCCGCCCGTTTTTATTCCATTATTACGGTATCGCCTGAGCCGGTTCGCGGACTCTACGTCGCGGCTTGCGACCGGTCTGCGGCAATCACCGCAGCGCCCATCGCGGCCATAAGTTGGGGGCGGGGCGGAACGTGCAGTGTGCGCTTCAATTCGCCCTCCAATGCCCTTACGAGGCCGCCGTTCTGGGACGGGCCGCCGTCGAGGATGAATTCGGGCTCGGGGGACATCCTGCGGGCAAGGGCAGCCACCCGCGAGGCGATGCTGCGATGGACAGCGTTGACGATTTCGGGAACCGTGACGCCGCGGGCGAGCAGCGAAACCACCTCGGACTCGGCGAACACGGTGCAGGTCGAGTTGATGGAATGCGCCTCGGAGACGTTCCGGTCAATCTCGCCCAATTGGTCAACCTCGATCTCCAGGATGCGCGCCATAACCTCGAGGAACCGGCCGGTGCCCGCAGCGCACTTGTCGTTCATCACGAACTCGCGAATACTGCCGGCGGCATCGAGCGAAATCACCTTGGAGTCCTGGCCGCCGATGTCAATGATCGTGCGAATCGGGATGCCGCTGGAAGCCATTACGAATGACACGCCGCGCGCATTGGCGCTTATTTCGCTTACCACGGAGTCGGCCATCTCCATAAGCCGCCTGCCGTAGCCAGTGGAAACCACCTGAGTGACTTTGGCCTGTTCGAAGCCCTTCGCGGCAGCCTCATCCAGCAGGCGAGCAACGGTCTTGCGGCTGTTTGGCCCCGTCGGCAGCAGGTCGGCGTGGGGGAAGGTGCTGCCGTCGAAGAAAGCGATCTTGGTCGTTGTGGAGCCTATATCGATACCGAGTGTCAGCATTTTCTCACCTGAAGAGATCTATCATGGTAAAGACGACCATTACGAGGGCGGCGATCCCCACGAGGATCATGGCAATCACCGAGATGGTGTTGGTGATGGGACCATTGCGGTACTCGCCCATTATCTCGCGGTCGTTGACAAGAAGAAGTATGAACAGGATGATTATCGGCAACAGAACGCCGTTGATGATCTGGGAGACAAGCATTATGCTGAACAGGTTGATTCCGGGGATCATCGCGATCCCGGCACCGAAGAGAATCAGCAGCGTGTAGAGCAGGTAAAACTGCGGCGCCTCGGCGAACTTCCTGTCAACAGCGGCTTCCCAGCCAAGCGCCTCACAGACCGTGTAGGCGGTGGAAAGAGGCAGAATGGAAGCCGCGAACAGGGAGGCGGAAAGAAGCCCGATGGCGAACAGAATGGAAGCGTACTGGCTGGTCAAAGGCGCCAGCGCCTCGGCTGCCTGCGCGGCGGTATCAATCTGAACTCCGTTGTTGAATAGCGTTGCAGAGCACACCACAACGATGAAATAAGCAACCACCGTGACAACTATCCCGCCAATGATCGTGTCGTACTTGGAGTAGCGATACTGCTCGATGGGGATTCTCTTTTCGACAACCGAGGCCTGCTGGTAGAACTGCATCCAAGGGGCAATGGTCGTGCCGATGATGCCGACCAGCATCGCAAGCCAGGCGGTGTTGAATGAGAACGTGGGGATTGCGGTATCCCTGGCCACTGCGCCCCAGTCCGGCTTGGCAAGGAAGCCCGTGACGATATACAGGGCATAGAACAGGCAGGCGAAAAGGAAGACCCGTTCCACTGTCTTGTACGAGCCCTTTACGGCCATCAGCCAAACGAAAATCGCACCCGCAGGCACGCAGAATGACGCCTTGAGTCCCAGAATCTGCGAGCTTGCCGCGATGCCGGCGAATTCTGCAAGTACGTTGCCGAAGTTCGTCACGAGCAGCGCAAGGACGAGGTAGAAGGTTATCTTGACGCCGAACTTTTCGCGAATCAGGGCCGCGAGCCCCTTGCCCGTGACAACACCCATGCGGTTGCTCATCTCCTGCACGAGGATGAGGGCAAGCATAATGGGGATCAGCGACCAGAGGAAGGCGTTGCCGAAATTCGCCCCGGCAGCGGAGTATGTGGAGATACCGCCAGCGTCGTTATCCACCATTGCGGTAATGATTCCAGGCCCCAGCACGGCAAAGAAAATGGTCCAGTTGATCGCACGACGACGTGTGGAAGCGGGGGGATTCATTTTAATCCCCCTCTCCGAAAGCCGATTCCATCAGGTTCTTGAACGCGACCACGCCGATGAGCTTGTTGGAATCGTCAACAACCGGAACGCCCCGAATGCCGTACTTCTTGAACGACTCGGCGACTTCGGAGACTGGGGTCTCCGGCCCGAAGGTGAGGGTAGGCGCGCTGGCAACGGTCGAGATGTCGGCTGTGTCGGCGCCCGCAAGCAACTCCCGGATACTTGCCACGCCAACGAGGTGGCCCGGTTCATCTATCACGTAAATGTAGTTCCAGACATCCAGTTCGTCGGCCTGGCTGCGGAAAGAGGCCACCGCATCGACTATCTTCGTTCCGACCTTCACGGCCATGTAGGCCGTTGTCATATGTCCGCCAGCGCTATCCTCATGATGCTCGAGGAGTTCCTGCATATCCTCGGCGTCCTCGCGCTCCATTTCGGAAAGGATCTCCATAGCCTTTTCGTCGTCCATCGAGGCGATGACATCCACCGCTTCCGACTGGGACATTTCCTCGACGATATCGGCGGCGGTCTCCGTATCTATGGCCGAGATCACGTTCACCTGGACTTTTTCGGAGGCCTGCTCCAGCACATCGGCCGCGTCCTCGGGCTCGAGGGATTCGATCATCGCCTTCTGCTCTTCGACGCCAAGCTCTTCGAGCACGTCGGCCAGTTGCGCGGGATTGAGCTTCGTGAGCTTCTCCGGCATCACCTCGAACTTCACCTGCTGGCCATAGAAAGTGGTCTCGACCGGGATAACGTGCACCTCGCGCCAAGGGACAAGTTCATCGCGCAGGTCGTACCCGAACAGCCATTTTACGAAGTCAACAAACGGCTTCTCGAAACCAAGGCGCCGCAGGAAGCCGCGGAAGCCCACTTCAACGTGGGTCAGGAGAAGGGAGGTGTCCGTGCCCAGCATCAGGCAATCGTTGACGCGCACCAGTTTCACGCCGGACATATCCAGTATCTGCTTATCGAGGATCTGGTGGTCGAGCAGGAGTTGGCCAGTGCCGATCTTGAATTCGGGGAGGTTGCCCCTTGTCACGCCATCCTTTAGGACATACCCGGTCTTGTCGGAGAAGTCGGTCCATGAGACCGACAGCAATTTGCCATTCGAGCCCACCGCCAGAGACACCACCGGAGGATAGAACTTGGAAATATCGACCGCCAGGTCCTTCACCCTGCCAAGAACGGTATGATCGGCAAGAAAGACCTTCCTGCCGACAATCGCGCTCAGATGGATGAAGTCGCCCTTGGCGTTGGCCATTATTGCTCCAGCGTCATTGTCAGCCCTTTCGGCTGAACTTCGACGTCACTTTCCTTGCCACGCGACCGAACACATTCACCGTCTCATGGAACTCGGCAAGCCTCACGGCATAGGCGGCCGCGAAGACAGCCAAGGCAGTGGCCATAAGGCCCATCGCAGTGTGCTTGAGGCAGATCATACGGGAAGCATTGCCGAGGGTGATTTCGGGCAGCAGATGCTGGACCGCAAAGCACGCCGCCGCGCCCACGGCTCCGACAACGATTATCTTCCAGGCGAACGTCAGCCACCTTCTGCCCTCGTTGCCCAGTGCGCCCCTGAACTGCGGCATCAAGAGCAGCATCAGCGCGATTGCCTTAACCACCCTTGACACGACATAGGCAATGGGAATCGACATATAGGTGTATGCGTCGAAAGTCGCCCAGACCACGGCAACATCCAGCACCGCGCACAGGAGAGAGACCACTGTAGGTGTTACCACATCCTTGAAGCTGAAGAACACCTGCAGCGTAATGATCTCGGTGATGTATGCGAAGAATCCGATGGCGTATATGCTCACGATCATGCCGGTCGCGCTGATGTCCTTCAGGCCGAATCGCTCCGCGTTGAAGAACAGAGTGCCGGCAATCTCAGTGCGGAAGAACACGTAGGCAAGGATAATCGGGATGAACACGAAGAACATCATTCTCATCGAGTTCATCGTAAGAGCCACAAGCCTGTGCTTGTCCTGCCGTGCGACGGCCTCGGAAAGGTACGGGAAGAGGACGACGCCCAGCGTGAACGGGAAAACGATGACGGCCACTTCCTTCAGCGACTTGGCGTAGGAAACATACGATATGACGCCCTCGATGCGCTGTTTGAACATCAGTTCGATCAGGTCGCGCACTTTCCCGCCGATGGAGCCAATGAAGAGGACCAGCAGAAGCAGGCCCAGCGATTTCATTTCGGGCGTATCGAATTTCAGCACGAGCTTGAAATGCTCCTTCAGTTGCCCTCTGAGGCCCCAGATGTTCAGGAGGAATTTCAGCATCGCCCCGAAGGAGAAGCCAGCGGCCGCCCCGAACATCGCCCATCTGCCGAATGCCTCATCCTGCCGGGTGAGCCCAACCATCGGCAGAATGAACAACGCCCCGACCATAAAGAACGCCACGATCATCAGCTTGTTGACGAACTCGGAGAACGCGGCGAGAGTGAACTTCTTGTAGGCGTTAAGGTTAAGGCTGAGCGTGGAGGCAAGCGTCATAAATGCAAGGCCAGCCAGGAACGTAATCAGAAGACGCCGGGCGAGAAGTGGCTCGCGCAGATCCTCACCGACCGTGCCGACCCAGTACCCGGAGAAGATGATGCCAAGGGATACGAAGAACAGGGCGAACATTCCCTGGATCGCCAACACCGTTCCGGCGAACTGCCAGGCAGATTTCTCGCCGTCGCGGTTCTTGGCGTGAACAAACACCGGAAGGAAGCAGGAGCCAAGAAGATCCTCACCGACGAGGAATACGAAGTTGAAGTTCTCCCATGCCCAGAAATACGCGTCTGTAATCGCCTTCTTGGCAAAGGCCGAGAAGAGCGACTTGACGACGATGCCCATAACGAAATTGGATAGCTTGAAGACGGAGACGATGGCAGCGAACCGGGCGATTGTGGCCCCGCTGTCGGCGTGCGAACCTTCGGCCCCCTTGTCAGGCGGGGGCTGGGAAGGAGCAGTCTGATTGGGGATGCGCTGGTCGTTCATAGGGATAAAAAAACCGGCGACAGCCCCTTGTGGGGGACCGTCGCCGGAATCCAAGTCTAAGAACTTACTTTGGGACCGGCATCACTGAAACGCGGCGACGGTTCTCGAAGTTGACTACGCCGTCCACGAGGGCGAAGATTGTAAAATCTCTGCCGAGCCCGACGTTGAGGCCGGGCTTGATCGGGGTGCCGCACTGGCGGACGATGATGGTGCCAGCCGTAACGATCTGACCGGAGTAACGCTTCACTCCGCGATATTTCGGCTTGGAATCACGACCGTTACGAGTTGAGCCCTGACCTACTTTATGAGCCATGGTGCGCTCCTTTCAGGCTTAAGCCACGATTTCCTTGACACGGACGCGCGTATAGGGCTGGCGGTGTCCGTTCTTGCGGTTATAGTTTTTGCGCCTCTTGTACTTGCCGATGACGATTTTCACGCCGCGGAAGTGGTCAACCAGTTCGGTCACCACAGCGACACCGCTGACGTACGGCTCGCCTGTTCTCATTCCGGCGTCCGTGCGCACGACAAGAACCTTGTCGAAACGGATCTCAGTCCCGCTTTCGCCATCGAGCAGGTCTATGACGACCGTTTCGCCGGGGACCATTTTATACTGCTTTCCGCGATCTTCAACCATAGCGTACATCTGAACACTCCTGTTCAACTGACTACTACTTTTTCGCCGTTTTCGAGGACAGCCGTAACCTTGACGTCCTCCGGAGTGCAGGTGGGATCCACAACGAACACCACGCCGCAACCGTAAAAGTCTTCAAGCCTGGTAACTTCGCGCCGTTTCGCGTTCAACATGATCAGAGACATGTGCGGGTGGACGGCAGCCTCAACTTTAATGGCGTTGGGCACCGACATCCCCTTGCGGACCTTGCGCAGAATACTGATGGTCGTCGTCTGCACACTTTCGATGTATCCACGGCCGCCGCAGGTTTCGCACTTCTGGAAGAGAGAGCGCGCAAGGCCTGTCCTCTGGCGCTGGCGGGTAAGCTCCAGCACGCAGAACTCGGAGAGCGGACTCATCATCTTCCGGGCCTTGTCCTCGGCCATGAAACGGCAAAACTCGTCGTAAAGCTGCTTTCTGTGCGCCGGGTTATCCATGTCGATGAAATCGATCACGATCAGCCCCGAGAGGTCCCGCAGCCTTATCTGGCGCGCGATTTCCTTCGCGGCGACAAGGTTGGTGGACAGCAGCGTCTCCGAGAACGTCTCTTCTTTCAGGCGACCAGAGTTGACGTCGATCGTCACCATAGCCTCGGTCTGGTCAATCACAAGCTGGGCGCCTCGTTGCAGGGGAATCTTCCTCTGCGCGAGCGAAGCGATCTGATCCTCGATCTTGAAGTGGTCGAAGATCGGGACGCGCTCGGCGAAGTCCTTGATGCGATCGACGGAACTCGGCATAAGCGCGCGCATAAACTCACGAACGCGCGAACACGCGGTTTTCTCGTCGATATAGCACGCCGTGATATCGTCGGTAAAAATGTCCCTGATCGCGCGGAGCACAAGGTCGGATTCCTTGTAGATCAGCGCAGGGGCTGCCGACGCCTTAACGGTACGCTTTATTGCTTCCCAAAGAGCTTCCAAGTACCTGAAATCCTGCTTGATCGCGTCTATGCCCACGTTGGAGCCAGCGGTGCGGACGATGACGCCGAAATCGCGCTTGGCGGCAAGAGTCTTGAGCAAGTCTTTCAGCTTCGACCGAGTGTCTTCATCTTCGATGCGAAGCGACACGCCCTTGCGCTGCAAAGCAGGCATCAGCACCAGGTAACGGCCGGGAAGGCTGAGATAAGTCGTCAGGGCCGGGCCCTTCTGGCCGATTCCTTCCTTCGTTACCTGAACCAGCAGTTCCTGACCTTCGTACAGGACTTCCTGAATGGTCATCTGCCGGTTATCGGCAGGAGGGGCTTTCCTCTTGCGCTTTGGAATCAACCCTCTGTATCCGCCGTCCGGGTAGATCAGGTCGCTGATATGAATGAAACCGTTCCTGGCCTCGCCAATGTTCACGAAGGCAGCCTGAAGGCTTGGAACGATGTTCTCAACACGACCGCGATAGATGTTGCCGGTCAGTTGCTCCTCAGCCTTACGCTCGAGGAAAAAGCCTGCAACTTCGTCCCCGTTGCAGATGGCGATTCGTATCTCGTCCTGCTCGAAGACGTTAATGAGCATATAACGGCCCGTGGGGCGCTCAGTCGGCATTCCTGATCTCCAAACTCAATTTCCGTATCGGAACGAGCCTAACGTCTATCGTACCCGGGCCAACGACGGCCTCTACGATCTCACGGGGCCTTGCGGTCCCTTTGAGGGTGTAAGCCAGCTTCATAACCAGCCGCGAACCCTCGATGGTCAGGCTCTCGATGTACTGTTTAATGTCAACCTGCCTGCGCTTCGAGCCATCCTCGTTGCCTCTTTCGACAACGTATGTTTCGCTCGCAAGCAGTTGCGTTGCGCCGGCATGCGCGCGGTCACGCAATTCATCGGGAATTGCTGCCTCGAATGTCATCGAGGTAACCACGAACGAAGCCCGTCGCGCGTCTATCAGCCAGGCCCTCAGCGCTTTGATTCCGCGTGGAAGGAACTCGTTAATACCCGCCACGATCTCGGAAGGCTTGCGCCAGGCACTCAACTCGATTTCAAGGATCTCTTGCTCTCCGGCAATACCTACACTCAGGGCGTACGGAAGCGCGATGCGGGGATGAGGGTCGAATCCCTCGGTAAACCTGATGGGCACACCGGCCCTTCTCACCGCCCGCTCGAAAGCGTTCAGCACGTCCTGATGCGGAAAATAGGACCCCAACTCGTCCCTGCAGAATTCGAGGCGTATCTTGAACGCGAGGACGGTCGGGTCATATACCATACGGTCTATCCGAAGCTAAAACAAGGGGCGGATTATATCCCGCTTTTGGCGAATTGCCAGAGCTTTCCGCTCAAACAGTTGTAGAATTGCAGCCCGAAACAGGCGCCACTTCTGACCGTGAGCGCTATGTGAGACCTGCTGGTTTCGCCGGGCAAATGCTCCGGGTCAGGGCTCTTCACTTCGACCGGTCAGAGCGCCATATTGAAGTATACTTCACGAAAGGAGTTGCCATGAAGATCGGGCTCGTGATTCTGCAGATCAATGTCACCGACCTTGAGAAGGCGCGCGCATACTACGTGGACACGCTCGGATTCGAGATGCTGTCGCACTCCACGCACGTCGTGGAAATCTGCCTTCATGGTGGTCCCCTCTGCCTGCTGTACAAAGTTGACAGAAGAGCCGACAACGGCTATCCCGACGCCACCGGCATTATTCCCGTGTTCCTTGTTCAGGACATAGATGCAATCCATGCCGACTGGAAGGCCAAAGGCGTGGAGTTTGTCCCCTGTTCGTGGGCAAAGGAAGAGTCCGGCATCGGCGACTGCCCGTTTGGACGGTTCATAGGGGTACGCGACCCGTTCGGCAACGCTTTCGAGATCCTGCAGCAGCGCGTGTAGCCAGTCTTTTGCGTTTGCGAATTAAGGCAAGTGTGCGAACTGAAGCTGAAAGCAGTTCGCCGGTTGCATCGCCGCGGGTAATTTGTACAATGGGACCGTATGATAGACGTACTTAAAGAGATTCTTGCCTGCCCTTCCTGTCTTGGCGCACTGGAAATATCCGCCGAGGGCTTCGCCTGCCCTTCCTGCAACGCGAAGTTCGTCAAGGTCGAGGGCATCCCCGTGCTCAGGCCCGGCCCCGTCCAATCGCCGGAATCGCCCTGGCCAAAGGAAGTCGCACGCGCGGACGTATTTGCCTCTCTGCGGTTGCGAGATGAACTGCTATTGCCATCGTTCGTCTCCGACGCCCTGGGAGGGATGATCGATCAGATAGTGGAGCGCGTCTCATCCAAGCTGGGCTTCACCCTTGACATCGAAAGCGGAACAGGCCGGATCATACAGGCCCTGGCCGAAGCCCCCGTCATGCGCTCGATGCTGATTGCCACCGACACATCGCCACATATTCTGTGCGGGATTGCCAAAGCATTCAAGGAGAGCGGAAAGCGGCAGCCCTTCTGCATCGCCGCGAGCCCAAGGCAACTTCCCTTCCGCAATTCCGTCATTGACCGTGTTGTGACGCTCGCGGGCTTCAACAACATCCCCAATGCCCGGCTCGCAGCCGGAGAGGCAGCGAGGGTACTGAAGCCGGGAGGAACCCTTCTGTTCGCGCATCTGCTGTTGCTGGACCCGAATTGCGCGGGAGCCGAAACGGCTGAAGAACGGCATCTGGCAGATCTCATTTCACTGCCGGAGGTTGATATTGCGCTGCGGACCTTCGACATGCGGATAACCAACTTTGAGGAATTCGCGTCCGGCCATTGGCCTGAGCATCCCGACAATGTCATCCCCGCGTCCGGCGACTACTTCTCGTTGGCGCTTATCACAGCGAAGAAGGAATCCTGATGAAGCGCTCCGCAGCGATTGTCCTTCTTTCGGCATTGGCCGTCTGCTTCTTAGCCCAGGGCTGCGCCCACGAAAAGCCGGGCAAGACAGATGTTCCGATCAAGCCCGCAGTGCCCTTTGCCAAGTTCACCGATTCATTTGGGATTGCCTTCATTCCTATCTCATCCGGGACTTCCAAGATCGGCACTGACGATGTCAACTCGACCGCAGGCCCGGCATACGAAGCGGAGGTCGGAGATTTCTTCATCTCGGATACCGAGATAACGGTCGAAATCTGGACGAAGTACTTCAAAATGAACCGCCATCACAAATGGGGACTGTGGGAGTCGCTTGCGAAGTATGCGCCCGATGACCAATGCCCCGTTATCAGCATATCCCGAGACGATGCCGAGCAGTTCTGCAAGTACGTCAGTGAAGTAGAGGATGCCGAATATCGCCTGCCTACCGAGGAGGAATGGGAGTACGCAGCCCGCCAAGGCAACAGCAGGGAAGTGTACGATGAGGCTGCGCTTGTCAAGGTCCGGGAGCAATGGAAATACACCCATCCCGTGCGAGCCCTGCCACCTGACGAGACAGGCCTGTACGGAATGTGCGATAATGCCTGGGAATGGACTTCATCAGACTACAGGCCATACAAGGGCTCGAAGGGGATTGACCCGTTATTCAGGCTTACAACATGCGTGTTGCGCGGCGGCGGGTTTTACGACCCCTGCGAGGTGTGGACCCGACATCCGAGCTCGCCCGTGCGCCCGAATTACGACTACGGTTTCCGGGTATTGCGCGAACTGAAGTAACCGCCGACAACCCGCGGAAGAGATTCCGGAGAAGAGAGAAATGGAACCAACCCGCTGCCCGAAGTGCGGCAACTCATATGGCCCCGACCTGAAATTCTGCCCGAACGATGGCACTCCACTGGAAGCACCTCCCCCTCAACCCAGACGCTGCGCGACTTGCGGGACGGAGTTCCCTGAAGGCATTTCGTTCTGCCCTCTCGATGGCGGAATAGTCGGCGACGGAACTTCCTCCCCGCAGGTTGACGACGTCAATCCACCAAGGGATTTCGATGAGGTCTGCAAGAACGGCTACAACTTCGGAATCGGCGAGACAATCGGAGAGGCAGCATCCCTGCTTCACAAGCAGTACACGCTGTATCTTGGCGCGCTGATAGTCTGGTTCATCATTTCCTTCATCCTATTAGTAATCCCCTGGTTAGCTTTGCCCGCATCGTTCCTCGTCTGCGCCCCTATGGCAGGCGGATTCGCATCGATGTTTCTGACGGCGTCCGGAGGAGGAGAGCCAGTACTGAAGATGCTGTTCTCGCAGTTCTCGATCAAGTACTTCCCCTATGTCGGAGCCAACTTGCTGAAGTGGCTGATCCTCTGGGTGCCCAGTATTTTTGCCATCCGTCTCTGGGTCGGCATAATCGTCAAGCTGCTGTTCAATCCTGACACCGAGTTCGGGCGGTCTCTCAGCAGTTACGCGAATGAAGCATATCAGCAGATGGCGGGCACGAATTTCACGGACCTACCAGCGGTCAAATCGGTGCTGGAGGCGGAATGGGGAGGGATGCTGCTGTTGTTCGGTCTGACCCTTCTCATTGCCTCGGTACTGATAATCTACCTGATCTTCGTGAACATCCTCGTCGTTGACCGCACGAACAACCCGTTTGTGGCCGTAGGCAAGAGTGTGCTCCTCGCTCAGAAGCAGTTCTGGAAGATATCGTCCCTCGTCGGAATAATGCTGGCGCTGAACCTCGTCGCCATTATCCCCTGCGGGTTAGGACTGCTGTACACCGTGCCGCTGAGTTTCGCGGTGCTGGTGACGGTGTACGTGAAGGCAGTGGGAGTGAAGACCATCTACGAGTAGAGCCCCCGCACCGGATGGTGCAGAAGTCGTTCTTTTGCGGAGGCGATCAAGGAAAGGACTCACATGGAACCTGTGATCTGCCCGAAATGCGGAAAAGCGTGCAGCCCATACGTCAAGTTCTGTCCTGACGACGGGACTGAACTCGGAGTCCCTCTGCCCCCCGCGAAGCGTTGCGAAACCTGCGGCGCCGGATATGTGAAGGATTTTACCTTTTGTCCTCTTGACGGAGGCCGGATGCGCGATCCAAAGGATGCAAAGCCTGTCGGGCCGACGAAGGACGCAGGTGCAAAGGATGTAGATGACGCGATTCGCGATGGCTTCGACTTCAAACTGGGCGAGGTATTCCGAGAATCGCAGGCTCTGCTCAACAAGCATCTGTGGCTGTACATTGGGGCGTTTCTGCTTTGCATCGGCAGCGTCCTCCTGATAGCTATTCCCTACGTAGGGATATTCTGTCTACCTCTTGTCACGTATCCCCTGGTTGGGGGCCTGATGTCGATGTTCCTCTCTGCATACGTAGGGAACAAACCACAGATGAAAGCCCTGTTCTCACAATTCTCGGGCAAGTATCTTCCGTACATCGGCGCCACATTCATACAGGCATTGGTCGTCAGTATTCCCGGTATGCTGAGCAACGCCAGCTGCCTGGTCTGGTTCCACAAGGCATTCGGAGGCACGAGAGACTTGTTCGGCGACATGCTCTACTGGATGCAAGTCGACATGCAGTGGAAGAAGATACTGCACGTGAACTTCACCGATCTGCCCTTCGTGCAGACGTTCATGGAAATGGAGCCCGCGAAGCTGTTCGCCATCCTTGCGACTTCCTTTCTGGTCTACTTTGTGCTGATGGTCTTCACACTTTTCATCCAGATGCTGATTATCGACCGAACGAACCGCCCCATCGAGGCCCTGTGCAAGAGCGCCCTGCTTGCAAAGAAGCGCTTCTGGAAACTGTTTTTGCTGGGATGGGTGGTCATCGCCCTTAACAACCTCGGGGCTCTCCCCGTCGGACTGGGACTGATCTACACGATGCCAATGTCCATCGCGATGCTGGTGATAGTGTATGCGAAAGCCGTCGGAGTGAAGAAGGCGCATGCTGAGACACCCTCGATGAAGGGCGATGGAGCCGGGCTGTCAGGCCCCGGGATCAAGTGAGGGCTGAAAATGGTCGATGAGGACTCCGCAGACCTGACGACCGCAGATGTTCCTGTCGAACGACTCATCTGCCCGAAATGCGGGAGCGTGTATCCTCCTGATTTCAGGTTCTGCCCGGATGACGGAACACAGCTTGCTCCCGATATCCCCCTCCCCAGGCTCTGCGAAATCTGCGGAGTAGAGTATCCGGATTGGGTGCAATTCTGCCCGTTTGATGGCGGCCGCATAGGAAAAATCCCCAAGAGCAGCCAAGTCAATCCGCCGAAAGACCTCGATGATGTGTGCAGAACCGGCTACGATTTTTCAGCATTGGGAGCATTTTCTGAGGCATCCGCCCTGCTGCACAGGCATTTCCTAAGGTATTTCGTGGCGTTCCTGTTTCTTGCGGCGGTCTCGGCTCTTTCCGCGAGTATTCCGTATATCGGGTTCTTCTCCGGAATCTTCATATTCGCGTTGTTGTCGGGGGGCTTTTTCTCGATGTTCCTCTCCGCTTCGACGGGCGGGAATCCCCATTTTGGCATGTTGTTCTCCCAGTTGTCGGGCAGGTACTTTGTCACTTTCGGCACTGCTCTGCTGAAGTGGCTGGTTCTGCTGGTCCCGCTGCTTTTTGCGTTTTTGTTCGGGTTGATGCTCCTGATCAGAGTGATAGGACTTTTTTCCACGAGCATCCTGGACGAGTTCCGCAAGGACCTGTCAGGCCATGGCAGGAGCTTGGAGATCGGCGACTGGCTGCTCTCAGGCGGCTGGACGCCCTTTCTGTTGATACTGTTTATCTCTGTGATCATCAGTTGGATTTTGCTGACGTATCTGGCATTCGCAGAACTGCTATCGGCAGATCGAGTTAACAACCCTGTGGCAGCTATGATTGACAGCGCCCGCCTTGCACGAAAGCATTACTGGAAGATGATGATGCTCGTCGGCGGAATAGTGGCCTTGAATCTTGTTGCTGTGATTCCCTGCGGCGTCGCCCTGCTGTACACCGTGCCGCTGAGTTTCGCAGTTCTGGCAACTGTCTACGTAAAAGCAGTGGGAGTGAAGACCATTTACGAGTAGAGCCCCCGCACCGGATGGTGCAGAAGTCGGTCTTTTGCGGAGGCGATCAAGGAAAGGACTCACATGGAACCTGTGATCTGCCCGAAATGCGGAAGCTCGTACGGCCCAGAAGTAAAATTCTGCCCGGCAGACGGCACGCCACTCACCAACCAGGCGCCCTTGCACCGGCACTGCCAGACCTGCGGAACGGAATATCCTGAGGGGGTGAATTTCTGTCCCGCCGACGGAGGAAGGATAGAAATCTCTATCGCCGGCGGAAGTCCATTTGCACAGAAAGATATCGAAGAAGTCTGCAGAAATGGCTACGACTTCGAGATCGGCGGGATTCTGCGCGAATCAGCCGCCCTATTGCACAAGCGCTACTGGTTCTTCTTCGGCGTGTTCGTGGTATGGTTCGTCATCGAGCGGGGGCTGGGTAGCTTGCCGGTGGTCGGCAATCACGCCGGGCTCATCATCAGTCCATTGCTTCTGGGCGGCCTTATCTCGATGTTCCTGGCTGCGTCGACCGGCAAGGAGCCGCACTTCAGCCTGCTGTTTTCGCAGTTTTCACCCAAGTTCATCCCCCTTGTAGTTGCGAACATCCTGATAATTATAATCACCATCATTCCAGTTGCCTTCACGGCGTTTTTCGGACTTGGCATACTGCTCAAAGCATCGTATGTTACCCAGGACGTGCTGAGTCCCCTCTATGATTTCTTCCACCGTTACGACAAGGGGGGCTTTGCAGACTTCGTCAACGGCCCAGCGGGGTCGTTGCTGTTCGACATGGAATGGTTGAATATCCTGCTGTTGTTCGCGCTATCGTTCTTCGTTGCGCTGGTCGTTGTGACCTGCGTCACTTTTGTGAACATCCTCATTGTCGATCGCATGAACAACCCCATCGAGGCCATCAGGAAGAGCAACAGCCTGGCACACAAGCAGACCAAGAAGATCATGAGCCTGATTACCATTATGGTGTTGCTCAACCTCGTCGCGGTGATCCCACTGGGACTCGGACTGCTTTACACCGTGCCACTGACTTTCGCTGTATTTGTGACTCTGTACGTGAAGGCTGTCGGGGTGAAGACGGTTTACGAATAGAGGGTCTCGCACCGGATGGTGGCGGGGCGCCTCAGGTCTGGGAGTTTTCGGAAAGGAGTGACGTGCTGAAGCCAGATTGCCCGAAATGCGGAAGATCGCACGTCCCCGGGCCGGAGAACTGCGCAGACAATGCAGCCACACTCGAAGGCACGCCTCCACAACCGAGAAGATGCAATATCTGCGGCGCGGTGTACCCCGAAGGAGTTGTTTTCTGCTTTCTTGACGGCGGTTCCGTCGGCATTGAGCCACCTGACGTCGTACAACCCAGCCCGCCCAAAGTCATTGCGGAGATGCCCCCCGCGGACAATGGTTTCAAGATCTTCAGGACCATCGGTGAGGCAAAGCCCTTCTTGCACCGACATTATCTCAGCCTCGTCGGCGCACTTGCAGTCGTAGCGGCTGTTCAACTGGTTCTCTCGTTAATACCATACGTCAATCTGTTCTCCGGGCTTCTTGTGGTGGCTCCACTTTACGGCGGATGTATCACGGTGTTCCTCATCGCCTCGTCAGGGCGGGAGCCTACAATAGGGAACCTGTTCTCTCAGTTCTCTCGCAAGTACTTCCCGTTCATCGGGACTACTTTGCTGAAACTGATAGTGCTTCTGGTGCCCTGTGGAACAGCCACGCTCACAGGAGTGGGCGCCATTTACAAGGCCGCAGCCTCGTCCTACGGTGCCCTCGCATGGGATATCCGACACGGTATCAACCATGCTGCACAGTATGTAACAGGTGTGGAGTTCCACGACATCCCCGGGATGCAGACATTCCTCGACTCAGGATGGGAATGGGTTATCATGTGGCTCGGACTCTCACTTCTGGTCAGCGCAATATTGCTTGTCCTTCTCGCCTTCGCGGAGATTATCGTTGTCGACCGCACGAACAATCCGTTTAGAGCTCTGCTCGGAAGCTCGCGACTTGCCAGGCGGCACTTGTTCAAGTACTCACTCTTGTTTGTCATCCTGTTCTTATACAACCTCCTCGGCCTGATCCCCTTAGGGCTTGGCTTGCTCTATACGATTCCGCTATCCTGGGCGGTGCTGGTGACTGTGTACGTGAAAGCTGTCGGAGTGAAGACGGTTTACGAATAAGACAGCCGAGGGGAAGGAGCGCGATGGAAGCTGGCGAGTTGTTCTGGCAGAGGATCGACCCATACTGGAATCTTGTCGTATTCCACGACACCGAGGAATCTTACCTCACGACCATCCGCAAGATGCCACCTGCGGCAGTGCTGCTAACGACTGCGTACTTGTGTTACACGGAGGTGTGCAATGGCGGGTACACGCAGTACTTCGTCAACTCCTCCGGGCTGGGCGCACTGGAAGCAATCCAAGGATTCAGGGACATCGGGATGGAGCGCTGGGCGGAACTGACCGCCAAGGCGGTGAAGTACTTCGGCGAGCCCTACCCCCGAATGTGTGAAGACCGGTGGAAAAAGATGGGGATCAAGGACAATAGAGATCCGGCGCAAATCAACTGGAAGTTGTTCGAAGACCTCGACAACCAGTTTTTTGCCGCGATGGAAGGAGATCACGACATGTTCGACCGGCTGGTGGACAAGTACACCGTAGAGTCGGGGATTTAGAAGATACTGTAGCGAGTGAGCTGCGAACACGAGCAAGCTCCTGCCGGCATTTTCCATCCCAAAAACTCCTTGTCGGGGATATAATCCAGAGATGCCCGACGGTAGCGTAACAACTTCTCACGAGCCCCATGCCGCACCGGCCTCTGCTGCCGTAGAGATCCTCGATGGAGGGTCGAAGCGCAGAGGTTTGGGCAGGCTATGGCCATTCCTCGGCCCGGCGTTCATTGCCTCGGTCGCGTACGTGGATCCGGGCAACTTCGCCACGAATCTGGAGTCGGGCGCGAAGTTCGGTTACCTGCTGGTCTGGGCGGTCATCGTGTGCAATCTCATGGCGATGCTGATACAGGCAATGTCGGCGAAGCTTGGCATCGCGACGGGCCGGAATCTCGCCGAACTGTGCCGCGACCGGTATCCGCGCCCTGTCGTATGGGGAATGTGGGGATTAATGGAAGTGGTGGCAATGGCCACGGACCTGGCGGAATTCCTGGGGGCAGCGCTGGGATTCCACCTGCTGTTCGGGATGCCGCTGTGGCTCGGCGGGGTGATCACGGGCGTCGCCACTTTCCTGATTCTGGGCCTTGAGCGCAGGGGATTCCGAAAACTCGAGGCGGTAATCACTTCACTGGTGGCAGTCATTGCACTTTGTTACCTTTTTGAGCTTGTGCTGGCACGTCCCGATTGGGGGGCGGTTGCGGGCAGCATCTTGTCCCCAAGTTTCAGCGGAACCGAAAGCGTGCTGCTTGCGGCGGGCATCCTCGGCGCGACGGTGATGCCACATGTGATATTCCTGCATTCCGCGCTGATGCAGGGGCGCGTGGTGGCGAAGAGCGAGGAACAGAAGCGGCGACTGTTCAGGTTCGAAGTGGTTGACGTGGTAATCGCGATGGCAATCGCAGGCGCGATCAACGCTGCCATGCTGATAATGGCTGCCCGGACATTCCACGACACCGGCATGACCAATGTTGATGCCATCGAGGTCGCGCACGAGACCTTGAGAACCGTTCTTGGCCCTGCAGCCAAGCACCTGTTTGCTATCTCGCTCATCGCTGCGGGCCTGTCGTCGTCTGCCGTGGGAACAATGGCGGGACAGGTCATCATGCAGGGATTTCTGAACTTCCATATCCCGGTCTGGGTTCGGAGGCTCGTGAC
Source organism: Candidatus Brocadiia bacterium (assembly GCA_041648755.1). Lineage (GTDB taxonomy): Bacteria > Planctomycetota > B143-G9 > B143-G9 > B143-G9 > JBAZOJ01. The sequence goes on along the minus strand of JBAZOJ010000015.1, from coordinate 248 downwards.
GATGGCCCCTGCCCTTGTGGTCATCTTCATCGGCTTCGACCCGACCAAGACCCTGATCATGAGCCAGGTGGTGTTGAGTTTCGGGCTTCCGTTCGCGGTTATCCCGCTGCTTCAATTCACGGCGAACCGCGGATTGATGGGATCCCTCGTCAACCGGCGCTCAACCAGCTTTCTGGCCGGCCTTGCCGTTACGCTGATCATCGCGATGAACGTCTATCTCCTCATCCGGACATTCGGGGGGTGATGCA